>NZ_JAQTTX010000051.1 GCF_028710545.1 Halothiobacillus sp.
TTCAGAGAAAGGGCATTGTGCCTGCATAACGCCCAAAATGGGCCGAACCGCCACCTACCATGGCGATTCGGCGTAAAAACCGGGCAATGCTGCTTGGAAAGGTCGTCGTTTGTTGTGAAATTTGAGCCGGATTCGGCCACAGGCATGACTCAGTGGCAGAATTCATTGAAAATCTCGGGTTATTCGAGCTGCCCTTATATCAATACAATCGTCCGGAATCTCACAGCACTTGAATGTGGCTTTGTTTAGCGCACATTCTGGCGTACTACCTGCTTAGTTATGCAGACAGAATAAAAACATGGCGACAAAGCCAGGCGACAAGCTAAACAAAAATGTCATTTGGAAAAGCGTTTTGTTCCTCGGAATATGTTGACGTCTCGCTCATTTGATGGGGTTCTGCACCTGTTCCAGTCGCTCTTGAGTGCCGACATCGACCCACAAGCCGGAAAATACTTGCCCTTGCCCACGCTGGGTGGCGATTTTTTCCCGTAACAGCGTCCCAAGGGCACGCTGTCCTTCGGGTAATCCGGCAAACATCGATTTTTTATAGAGGCCGATGCCGGCATAGGTCAGACAGGTGTCCGCTTCTTGCGCGTCTGTCTCGCACAATCCCAGTTGTTGTCGGTTAAGCGAAAAATCGCCCTTGGGGTGATGTTCGGGATTGGCGACCATCACCAGTCGAAAATCGATTTCAGGGTTGAGTGGGTTGTTGAGCAATTCATCAAATGGAAAGTCGGTGAAGATGTCGCCGTTGACCAGGATAAAGGTGCTACTCAGCAAGGGCAGGGCGTGGCGGATGCCACCGGCGGTTTCCAGGGCTTCGGGCAGGTGGTTTTCCCATGAGTAGTGCAGGTGGACATGCCAGCGGCTGCCATCGCCCAGCGCGGCAGGGATTTGCTCAGCCAGATGGTTGAGGTTGATGATGATGTCGGTAATGCCCGCCTTGGCTAGTCGTTCGATGTGGTGAACGATCAGCGGTTTGCCTTGTATGGGTATCAAAGGTTTTGGAGTGTGATCTGTTAGTGGTCGGAGCCGTTCGCCGCGCCCTGCAGCGAGGATCATGGCGCGAATGGGTTGAGCTAAGTCTGGCATGAGTCGGGTGGTTACCTCGAAGAAGCTGTACAGTCTTTTTTTATCAAACTGGCGTGGCACTGTAACGGTTTTCCAGAATAAATCCCCCTCAATCCCCCTTTGAAAAAGGGGGAGGTAATGCGCTCGATATTCGTTTGACCCTCGTCGAATTAAGGTGCCGGGGTACTTAAGATGCTCGCTGTACCCTTTTGCGGTGGCGCATGCGATGCGCACGCCACCTCACTTTTGAAAAGAGGAACGCGGCGCTTACTTTCCTCCCCCTTTTTCAAAGGGGGATTGAGGGGGATTTTCTAAACTAACCGGGCATTCAAACCAGACTGGGTTCAGACTGGGTATTTCGAACGTGACGAGGCTTTAGTGTTGATCCGCCGTATTGGATTTAACTGTTTTCGCCGCACGTTGGATGACGCGTTCGATCATTTGCTGTTGGGACTTTGAGCTTTCCTTCCCGCTGTTCATCAGTGGTGCAATCAGGGCGTTGATTTTGCCCGGAACGAGCTGCGCGTTGACGGCCTTGATGTCATCGAGTGAAAGCTGGCCGGTATCTGCCTTGAGTTTGAGGTAGTTGGTCAGGTAGCTGTAGCGGGCATTGAGGAAGTTTGCCATGGCGCTGAACACCTGGATCTGTGCATTGAGTACATCGACGATGGTACGGGTGCCAACCTGGTAACCGGCTTCGGTCGCGGCCAGGCTGGTGCGGGCGGATTCTACCGATTGTCCATACGCGGTGATTTCGCTGATGCTGGTGATCACGCCCCGGTAATCGTTGGCTGTGCCCTGTTGCACGGTGCGGCGCAGGTTTTCGATTTCGTTCTGTGTTTGCTGATATTGGTAGGCAGCCTGGCGTGACTTGGCATTGATCCGTCCGCCGGTATAAAGCGGTACGGAAACCTGTAGGCCGATGCTGGCGGCCAGGTTGCTGGATTGCCGGCCATTGAACTGACTTAGTGTGCTGTTGTAGCCGTATTGCCCGGTCAGATCGACCGTGGGCATTCGTGCTGCGCGGTTGATGGCGATATTCTCCTGACTGATCTGGCCGCCGATTTGGGCGCTTTGGAGCGAGATATTCTGTTTGGTTGCCAGATTAATCCACTCTTCGGGATTGGCGGGCTCGGGGCGAGGTGTTGACAGGCTTGTCCGGACATCATCGAGCTCGGATGGCAGTTTGCCGGTGATGGTTGCAAGTAGGGATTGTGCATTCTCAAGCGCATTTCGAGCGGTGATGATGTCGGCATTGGCCTTATCGTAATTGGCCTGTGCATTGGCGACATCGGTAACGGCCACGAGGCCCACTTCATAGCGTTTTTGCGCCTGCTCCAACTGGTTTTTGAATGCCTTTTGACTCGCAACCGCCAGTTGCAGGCTGGCATTGGCTTGCAGCACGGCGAAGTAGGCTGTGCTGGCCCGCAAGAGCAGATCCTGCTGGGCTGCCGCGTAGTCGAGGTCGGCCTGTTTGGCTTGCAGATCGGCTATGCCCAGATTGAGATTATCGATCCGATTGTAAATTACCTGGTTCAGGCTCAGCCCGAGGTTGCGGCCACTGCCTTCGATGACCGTGGGCGCATTGGGGACGCCATTTGATTTGATGTCGGTTCGGCTGTAGTTCAAGCCTGCACTGGCGCCAATTTGTGGTAGCAGGTTTGATCGTGCAATGGGGGTGTTTTCCTGAATGGATAACCGCTTCTGCTGGGCTGCAAGCAGCGTTTGATCATTCTGTTCGGCTAGTGTCACGATATCCATCAGGTCGGCTGAAAAAGCGGGTGAGCCATACGCGCCGATGACCACAAGCGCTGCCAGTACGGTTTTTTTCAACCGATGGGGGTGGGAGTGACTCGTCATGGTTAATTCCTCATCATATTATTAGCCAGCTATCAGTACACTAGCTCAAAGATGGCCTGGATGGGTAGATATTCTCTGCGCGAATGCAGAAATTCCATCCGGCACCGGTTGCGACTCGGTAAATCCCCCCTGCCCCCCTTTTTCAAAGGGGGGTGAATCAGCCCAGCCTCAAGCATAGGCGCATCCACCATGTATGAAGGGGGGTAAATCAGCCCGGCTTCAAGCATAGGCGCATCCCACATGTATGAAGGGGGGTAAATCAGCCCGGCTTCAAGCATAGGCGCATCCCACATGTATGAAGGGGGGGGGTGAATCAGCCCGGCCTCAGGCATAAACGCATCCCCCTTTGTAAAAGGGGGAACGAGGGGGATTTAGCATAGTTTCCATGGATGCCTGATGCCGAATCCAGATTCAACTCACGCAAACGAGAACTGTGGTTTGGGTTCTGCCCCTTTGAGATAGCGTGTGTATGTTTCAAACAGGTTCTGCGTATCGAACTGATCGTTGGCTTGGCGTGTCACCATGGTGGCGGACATGTTCTGTTCGGGCCCGACGATGGCAAACAAGCGGCCACCGACATTGAGCTGCTGCCGATAGGATTCGGGAATGCGTTGCACGGCTCCGGTGAGCACAATCACATCAAAGCGTTCGTTGCCAGCCCAGCCGTTGACGGCATCACCGGTTTCGAGCACCACGCGTTCAATGCCCAGCGCGGCGAGTTTCTCCGCGGCCGATTGGGTGAAATCGGGGTAAATATCCACGGTGTGGACGCTTTGCCCCAAATGAGCCAGGCATGCGGTGAAAAATCCGCTCCCCGTGCCGATTTCCAGAACGCGTTCGTTGGGTGCTACGGCCAAAGATTGCAGAATTCGGCCTTCAACAACGGGCGGCAACATGGTTTCGCCGTGGCCGATCGGCAGCGCGATATCAGAGAAGGCGAATTGGCGCTGTTCAGCGGGCACAAAATGTTCGCGTGGAATCTTGAACAGGGTGTCGAGTACCCGTTTGTCCAGCACATCCCAGGGGCGAATTTGTTGCTCAACCATATTGAAGCGGGCGCGTTCAGTATCAAAAGCCATCATGCGGGAGGATCCTGTTTATTTATGCCTGTCGAATAGTGTTCGGCTTCGATCCGGCCGGAAAACCTTCGGATCGAATGGTCAATCAGCCCGCCAATATACCGAATGCGGGCGGCTATGACCATGATTCCTGACGAAGCATCACTGGTCTTAACCTAAGGAACCTCTGATTGAATCCTTCGTGGCCGAGACGGGCTTTTGAGGGATGAGTCGCAAGGCGCGGTGCGAAACGGGCTTGCGCCAGCTTAATGCGAAGCAGGCGCAAGCCCGCGTTAATGGTTATTCCATTCGTGAGCGGCGCAACAAAGCGGGCTTACGCCAGCTGCGCGTAAATCGCCCTCAAAAGCCCGTCCCATGCGGGTTGCCGCCCAAAAGCCGCAACACTTCGTTATCGGCCTTGGCATCGTAGCGTAAACTACGACCTGCGGCCTCTGCCTCGTTTTGCGGCTTTTGGATCAGCAACTCGGCTCACGAGGGATTCAATCAGAGGTTCCCTAAATAAGAATAATGGTATCGCTGTAACGGGCGACGGTTTTGTCGTGTGTCATCAGGCGCATGGGCTCAGTGAGTGCCTGTGCGACCAAAATGCGATCAAATGGATCCTGGTGGTGCGGTATGAGTGTTTCCGTAGCGATGGTATGTTCTGCGTCGATCGGTAAGAAGCGGTAGCCCGAATCCTGAAAGTAACGCAAAGCATCGTGGCTCGATATGGGCATGTCACCCCAGCCAAGTGAAAACTTAATGGCAATTTCCCAAAGCGTGGCCGCACTGATCCATACGGTTGTTTTTGGCGATTGAATGCGCTCGCGCGCGTCGCTGGGAAGACGGGGGTCGTCCGTGATGGCCCACAGTGCGACGTGGGTGTCGAGTAGGAGGTTCATTTGGCGCTATTGCCTTCAGTGACCGGTATTTGGTTTATGAATTCGGGTCAGTAAACAAAGCCCGCACAAGATCGTTATGTGCGTCGATCGTTTCTGGAACTTCAAACAATCCTTTTGCGATACCTATTCGCTGGCCTTCAAGTGTATCGATGGGGACGAGCTTGGCAGCTGGGCGGCCATGGCGGGCGATGATGATTTCGCGCTCCCGACCTTGTTCAATCGCTTCAACCAGACGGGAAAGTGTGGATTTGGCTTCCAGCATGTTTACCGAAGACATAGGGTTCTTCCTCTGCTCATACGCATTAGCTAGAATTAGCCAGTTTTTCGCGGTTGTCAATCGAAAAGGGTGTTTGCGGTTCAAAATAATCGTCGTGCCTGTATTCTCGTTGGACTTTTGACCTCGCCTGATATACGTTCTCTTTCATCGACTGGGGGTGCGGCACATGTTTTGTGTGTCGCTGAGAGAGTCCCTTGGAACCTGATCCGGCTTGCACCGGCGGAGGGAAGTCGGCCGTTAAGTCCTGCGCCCTTCCTCGCCTGCAAGTCACTCATTAATTTAATATGGGGTTTGACATGAGCGCAGTGCCGAGTGATTTTTTAGCCAAAACGGCGGGGTTGTCCGAGTCGGTCATCGCACCGTTTCCTGCCAGTACCAAAATTTACCAGACGGGTTCGCGCCCGGATATTCGTGTGCCGATGCGTGAAGTGACGTTGACGCCGACCAGAACGGATCGTGGCGTGGAAATCAATCCACCGATCACGATTTACGATACCTCCGGCCCGTACACCGACCCTACGGTCAAGATCGACCTGCTCAAGGGGCTCGAACCGCTACGGGCGAACTGGATCGCCGAGCGCGCCGATACCGAAACCTTGAGCGGCCCGTCCTCCGAATATGGCCTGGCGCGTTTGAACGACCCGAAAACGGCAGGCCTGCGGTTTGGTCATATCCGTACGCCCATCAAGGCCAAGCCGGGCAAGAATGTCTCGCAGATGCATTACGCCCGGCAAGGCATTATTACGCCTGAAATGGAATTCGTGGCGATCCGGGAAAACAACCGCTTGAGGGAAATGCGCGCCGATCCGCGTTACAAAGCGCTGCTGCGTCAGCACAAGGGCGAGTCCTTTGGTGCATCGATTCCCGATGAAATTACCCCTGAGTTTGTGCGGGATGAAATCGCCCGTGGGCGCGCCATTATCCCGGCGAACATCAATCACCCTGAAATCGAGCCGATGATTATCGGCCGAAATTTCCGCACGAAAATCAACGGTAACCTTGGCAACTCGGCGACCACTTCAGGTATCGCCGAAGAAGTCGAAAAGATGGTCTGGGGCATCCGTTGGGGCGCGGACACCATCATGGATCTGTCCACCGGCAAGAACATTCACGAAACCCGCGAATGGATTCTGCGCAATTCACCCGTGCCGATCGGCACCGTGCCGATTTATCAGGCGTTGGAAAAGGTCAACGGCAAGGCCGAAGACCTCACTTGGGAGATTTTCCGCGACACGCTGATCGAACAGGCGGAGCAGGGCGTGGATTACTTCACCATCCACGCCGGTGTGCTGCTGCGCTATGTGCCGCTGACGGCCGAACGTGTGACGGGCATCGTATCTCGTGGCGGTTCGATCATGGCGAAATGGTGCCTGGCGCATCACAAGGAAAATTTCCTGTACACGCATTTCGAAGACATCTGCGAGATCATGAAAGCTTATGATGTCTCGTTCTCTCTGGGCGACGGCTTGCGCCCCGGCTGCCTGGCCGATGCGAACGATGCGGCGCAGTTCGGTGAGCTGCAAACCCTGGGCGAGTTGACCAAAATCGCCTGGAAGCACGATGTGCAGGTGATGATCGAAGGCCCCGGCCATGTGCCGTTGCAGATGATCAAGGAGAACATGGACAAGGAACTGGCCGATTGCTACGAGGCTCCGTTCTACACGCTCGGCCCGCTGGTGACCGATATCGCGCCCGGCTATGACCACATCACCAGTGGCATCGGCGCTGCGAACATCGGTTGGTACGGCACCGCCATGCTGTGCTACGTGACGCCAAAAGAGCATCTGGGGCTGCCGGACAAGGACGATGTGCGCGAAGGGGTAATCACCTACAAGATCGCCGCACATGCTTCCGACTTGGCCAAGGGGTTCCCCGGCGCGCAGGTGCGCGACAACGCCCTATCCAAGGCGCGTTTTGAATTCCGTTGGGCCGATCAGTTCAATCTGGGCCTCGATCCGGAGCGGGCGCGTGAGTACCACGATGAAACCCTGCCGGCCGAAGCGCATAAGGTGGCGCATTTCTGCTCCATGTGCGGCCCACATTTCTGCTCGATGAAGATCACGCAGGACGTGCGCGACTATGCCGAAACGCTTGGGGTCGATGAGATCGAAGCCATCAAGAAAGGCATGGAAGAAAAGTCGGTCGAGTTTGTGAAAAAGGGCGCCGAGGTGTACGGTCGCATCTGATCGAATGCCGAGAAGTGATCTGCGACCCGCGTTCAATCGGACGCGGGTTTTTTCTGTAAAAGCATAATGTACGGGAGATTGAGCCATGATCGAAGTCGGACAAAAACTACCGGAAGCCACCCTCTATCACCGAGGTGAACAAGGGCTAAACGGTTGCTCTGTAACAGAAATGACGGCTGCACAGCGCATTGTGCTGTTTGCCGTGCCGGGTGCATTCACCCCCACTTGTTCGGACGCGCACGTGCCCGGTTTTTTAATGCACAACGAGGAGATTCGGGCAAAAGGCATTGACGATATTTTCTGCGTTGCGGTCAATGATCCCTTCGTGATGAAGTTCTGGGGCGAGCACCTGAACGTGGGTGATTCGGTACGCATGGTTTCCGACGGCAATGGCGCATTCACCCGCGCGTTGGGCATGGAGCGGGATATGAGCAATGGTGCCATGGGTATACGCTCCAAGCGCTACGCCATGATCGTGAAAAATGGTGTGGTCGAATGGCTTGGGGTGGACGAATCGGGGCTTGCCAATTCATCCGCCGAGGCGGTGCTCGCGGCGCTGTAATCTAAGTCTTTGAATTGGATTGCTGAAGATTTTTTAACGAGAACGTCGTTGGGGCAGGGGTTGCAGCCATCCCAGCGCTTCCCTGAGTGTTTCCTGTACCGGGGGTGAAAAGCGCTTGATGCGTCCGTGGCTTTGCAGCAAATCATCCTGCGCCCAGGGTTCCACGCGATAGCAAAGCACGGTGTTGTATCGATCGGGTACGTGCAACGTGAGCGGATCGGGCGCGAAGAAACGTTCCAGTGCGCGGGTCAGGTCCGTTACATCACCCAGTTCATTGCGCCAGATATTGATGCACAGAATGCCGTTGTCACCCAGTTGCGAAGCCAATTGCGCCAGGCTGCGCGTCGGGATCGGCACCATGCCCTGCTCATCGAAAATATCGACCCATAGGATGTCTGCGGCTGGAATGGCTTCCAGTTCATCGCTCGCGCAGATGTCGCCAAATTGGAGCTGCAGGCGGGGATGATCGAGATCCAGCCCGAAGTATTGCTGGGCGATGGGCGCGAGTGTGGGGCGAAGATCGTGCGCGTGAACGGAAATATCGGTATATTCCAATAAATATCGCGCCAGCACGCCGCCACCCAGACCATACAAATTAAGGCGGCGTGGATCGGGGTGCAGAACCAGCCCCACGAGCAAGGCGCGGTAGTAACCGAAGGCCAGTTCGGTCGGTTGGGCGGGATACCAGCCGGATTGTGCGGTGTGGTTACCGAAGTGCAAAGTGATTTCCCCGGCGCTTTCGATGACTTCGATCAGCCCCCAGGCATCGCGCACGGATAGTTTTTTCAGTGTCATCTGCTATAACCAATGCACGGTGAGATTAAGAGCGTCATATGAGCAATTCACGATTCATTCCTTTTGTTGCCGGCATCTGTTTATCGCTGATGGCCGCCGGCACTACTTTTGCGGCCAGCTTCAAGGTGGGCGACCGGGTATTCATTCCACTTTATTCCGAGAACCTGCTGGATGACGGCTACGCTGATGGCATCATCCAGCGCATCAATGCCGATGGCACCGTGAATATCAAGCTGTCTGATGTCGTCAATGGCGAAGACAAGACCATGTATGGTACCTGCAGCCCGTCGGGTGCTTCCGAGCAAATCATGACGGCACCGACGGCACGCGCGAAGGAGGTCGTCAACGACGTGCCCACCGACAAGATTTTACCTTGGACGATCGGGCAATTTCAGTACGTCGAGCGGGAAAATCTCTCAACCACGCTGCAACGCTGGTTGGGTAGTGGCATGGCCATCACGCCCAATTCGCTGGATATAGCCGATCGTCGGGCGCGTGAGCTGGATTTGCCCCGACTGCGTGTCGTTATCGCCATTGCCAAACTGCAGGTGGAATCCACCGGCGGCAATGGCTTTCCGGTACCGGCCAGCCGTGCCTTGCATGGGGCGGCAAAAATGCTCGATGACGTTGCCGCACTGGTTCAATCGCACCCGAATGCAGTGTCGGATGCGGCCGCCATCCTGGCAAAAACAGCCCCGCCACACAGCAAGGATCTGCTTGTCGAAGCCATCGTGCACATCGCGCAATTGACGCAAAAGCAGTTGGCGCAGTTAGCCAGCGATTACCCCGACCCAATGAAGGTCGAGGGCTACACGCCCGCCCAACTGATAGCCATCTACGCAGGCTATTACCGGATGATGACGGCAAACGATACCCAGCCCTATGAGAACGCCAAGGTCGCTTATTTCAGCGACAAGGTGGCGCAGGCTATCCTGAGTGGGCATTGGCCCAAGTGGTGAATAGGTAGTGTGGATAGGGGCGTCAGTCCCTGTGCGGCAATTTCGGTGGAGCGGGAAAACCCGCATCAATAGTTCAACCAGTTTTGCACCGCTAAGCCCGGAACCCGAGCAAATTCGGCCTCATTGGCGGTGACCAAGATCGCATCCAGCGCCAGTGCATGAGCGGCAATCAGTAAATCGTTAGGGCCGATGGGCGTGCCCGATTGCGTCAAATGATGCCGGACCTGTGCATAAATCTGATCCGCAGGTTGCTCAAAGGGCGCAATTTCCATTTCGGCCAGAATGGTTTCGACTTGTAAGGCCAACTTGTTTGATCCTTTTTTGCTTACCCCATAACGCAGTTCGGAAGCCACGATAATTGAGGTAAACACGGCATCCTCACCTACACGAGTGATTGCTTGGGCGATTTCACCCCGTGGCCACTTAACTAAATCAGAGATGATGTTGGTGTCCAGCAGGTAACGAGATGCCTGAGTGACAGGTTGGGTCGCCGGTCGGGTCACAGGTCTGTCTCGTCCAAGGCCTGGAGGTCTTCATCTATATCCGGGAAAGAATCTTCCATGTTGTGCATAGTGGATAAAGTGGCTAGTAACCCCTTTTTGCGTACGGGTTCGATTACCAGGCGGTGATCCTCCCGACGCATGATGACTTCACTGACATCAAACTCGAACTCGCGCGGTATCCGAACAGCCTGATTTCGGCCGTTGCGAAACAAGCGAACGTGTCGTTCTGTGTGCATGGCAACCTCGCTTCTTGCTTTTTGGCATATGCCGGAGCATATGCTTGCTGCTGGGCGGTGTCAAATCAGCAGGTTGGTCAAAAGTACGCAGGAATGAGACTGGTAGATTTTGTCGAAATGCTCCATCCGAGCACTGGTTTGTTTGGATCAGCCGATTTAAGGTTGTGGCTGTTGTTGTCGCGTTTCGGCATGTTCCCGTCGGGCGGCCTGATAGACCTCGCGGGCTGCGTCCAGATTCATCAGGAAAATCCCCAAGCCCACGATCAGATCGGGCAAAGCCGAATGCCATAATAGGGTGAGCAAGCCCGCCGCGATGATGGCGACGTTGGCCAGTGCATCGTTTCGGGCGGAAAGAAAGGCCGCGCGGGTCAGACTACCCTGGTGATGTCTGAACCGGACGAGCAGGAAGGCACAGATCAGATTGACGAACAACGCACCCAACCCGGTCAGGCTCAAATCAAAGGCATCGGGTGGCGCCTGACTGACGACCTTGTTCCAGGCCATCCATAGGGTGGCAACGCCCGGAATGAGCAGGACGCCTGCCAGGAGCATACCCAGTCGGGCACGGTAAGCGAGGCTGAGCCCGATGCCGATGAGGATCAGCAGGTTGATCGCGGTGTCTTCGAGAAAATCGATGGAGTCCGCAAACAGGGAAACCGAGCCGATCGATTGGGCAACAGTGAACTCGACCCAGAAATAACTGAAGTTCAGTAACGCCACCCACAGGACGGCTCGTCGCAATGGACCGTGTGCACCAAGCTCACTCATGTTGCTTGATCGCGGTTTTGAATTGTTCTTGTTGCGCCGGGCTGGCTTCACTTTGGTAGCGCTTTTTCCACTCGTCGTAGGGCATGCCGTAGATCGCCACGCGCGCATCGTGGTCGCTCAGCTTGGTACCCCGTTCCTCGGCGGCTTCGCGATACCAGCGTGACAGGCAGTTCCGGCAGAATCCGGTCAGGCTCATCATGTCGATATTCTGTACGTCGGTTCGTTCTTGCAGATGCGCGACCAGACGGCGGAAGGCGGCGGCTTCCCATTCGGTTTTGTCTTTTGCATCGGCGGTTGAGGTGTTGTGTTCGTTCATCGGTGTATTTCCAGCGTTGATTGAAGTTCGACAGAAGGGCACCTCGAAAAACCTACTGAACGCGAAGCTGGCGACAGCCCGCGACCCGATTGCTGCGTTGGGCGGTGCTCGCTCCCTAACGTGTAGCTGGCGAAAGCCCGCCTATCTATTTGATATGTCTCGGTCGCTGCGCTCCGGCCGCCTTGCACTCGGGCCGCTAACGCGGAGCTGGCGTCAGCCCGTGACGGTTTTTCGAGGTACCCAGAATTTTTCAGGCAGGTGTCCGGGTGACCAGGGTCACGGCATGCAGCGCACCGGAAGCTAAGGATGGCGCCAGTATCTTGTTCACGCGCTGGTGCTGTTGCAGCATGGTTTTACCTGCAAATTCGGAACTCACTACCGTGATCTTAAAGTTGCAACCTTCGCCTTTGGGGTGAACCTCGGCATCGGGGATTTCATTTTGAATCATGGAAACGATTTCGGCGGGATTCATGGCGTAACCTCAGTCTATGTGCGTGGTTAAAAACAGCCAGTCTGTTGCACAAATGGCGTGCTTACTTTTTCTGTATTAATCGAGTAGTGATTTTAGCGGCAAACCGATCACGTCGCTGCGCCAACCGGTTGTGAGTTTGTTCGGGGTATCGGGAGCGCGTATCAAGCGCAGCATATCGTCAGTGGTGGCGAGTAGTGATGGACTGATTTCCATTTGCTTGCTGAGTTCCTGCACCAAAGCCTGCATACGGCCAAGAATGGCATTCGTTTCGGGGTCGGTGCGTTGGAATGCCTGCCACTGGGGGAAAGCTTCCGGCGGCAACTGTTTGGCTCGCTCGATGGTGGCGCGTAATTCATCGATTTGTTCGTCGCTCAGGTGATGTCGTGCAATTTTGGGGTTCAACAGGTTGGGCCGGAACTGACGTGAGCCGGCCAGTTCCAGCGCCTGCTCGTCACTCAAGACCCAGCGCCGGGGCAGGTTGAGTTCGCGCGCCCATGCTTCCCGCCAGGTCGTGATTGCATCGAGTACGGCGCGCTGCGCTGCGCGCAAGGTCTGTTGACCGCGCACCTTGCGCCAGAGACCGGTCATCTGCGGTTGGAAGCGATGGGGGTCGCTCAGTGCCGCACACTCCTCGTCGAACCATTCCAGCCGGTTTCTGGTGGCCAACTGCTCGCGGAGCAGGGGGTACATGCTGCGTAAAAAGCGGACGTCATCAGCCGCGTAGTGTTGCTGTTCTGTGGTTAGTGGGCGCTGAGCCCAATTCGTACGGCTTTGTGATTTATCGAGTTCAACATTCAGCAGGCGATGAACAAGGTTGGCGTAGCCGATTTGTTCGCCAAGCCCTAAAAAGGCCGCAGCGATCTGGCTGTCCCGCAGGGTTTGCGGCAGGGCGCCGGAGTGAAGATAGATCAGTTCCAGATCCTGCTCTGCGGCATGGAAGACCAGTGGGGAAGATGTTCGGTTCAGTTCATGCCACAAAGGAGCCAACGGCACGGTCAGCGGATCGATCAGCCAGATGGCGTCAGGGATGGCGATCTGTACCAGGCACAGTTGTGGGAAATAGGTGGATTCCCGCATGAACTCCGTGTCGATTGTGGCCCAGGTTGATTCGACAAACTGGCCACAAACGTCTTGTAGTGCCGATGAGGATTGAATTAACCGGGGCTGTTGCGCAAGCCCGAACCTGTCCGTGATAGTCACGAGCTCAGGGCAGAACCTTGATGGATTCGATCAGGACGGTTTTTTTCGGCACATCCTGAGGGAAGGGGCCTGCTGCACCGGTTGGCGTGCTGACGATTTGATCGACAACATTCATGCCGGAGGTTACATGACCGAACACGGCATAGCCTGCGCCCTGCGTGGAAGGGCCGCTGTAATCCAGAAATTTGTTGTCGGCCACGTTGATGAAAAACTGGGTCGTGGCCGAATCAGGATCGCTGGTGCGCGCCATGGCGATGGTGCCGCGCCGGTTGCCGAGGCCGTTGTCGGCTTCGTTGACGATCGGCGCTTGGGTCGGTTTCTGGCGGAAATCAGGTGTGAAACCACCACCCTGAATCATGAAACCGGGAATGACGCGATGGAAGATCGTGCCGTTGTAGAACCCCGACTTCACATAGCTCAGGAAATTTTCGACCGTTTTTGGTGCTTTGGCTGCGTCCAGTTCAACGGTAATCGCCCCCATGTTGGTGGCGATTTGAACGGAAACAGGTTTGGCCTTTGTCGCTTCGGTCGCAAAGACGGATGAAGTTGAACCGAGAAGGCAAGCGACGGCGACGGTCGAAAATAGGCGACGGCTTTTATTCATCACGCTGTACGCGCTCCAGCCGCTCGTGCCGTTCCTGGGCTTCGATGGTCAGCGTGGCGATCGGGCGGGCTTCGAGGCGACGGATGCCGATTTCATCACCCGTTTCTTCGCAATAACCGTAGGTGCCTTCCGCGATCTGTTTTAAGGCCTTGTCGATCTTGTTGATCAGCTTGCGATAACGGTCACGGGTGCGAAGCTCCAAGGCAGCATCCGACTCGAGCGATGCCCGGTCGTTGATATCCGGTTCCTGCCAGTTTTCTTCACGCAGGTGATTGACCGTAGTTTCGGATTCTTCGAGTAGTTCATTACGCCAAGTGAGCAGCTTCTGCTTGAAATATTCGAGCTGCATGGGGTTCATGTATTCTTCGGATTCCGAAGGCTTGTAACCGGGCGGGAGCGTGACTGCCATGTACCAAAACCTCATTCCGGCTTGCGTTAAGCGCGCCGTTGTCTAAAAACCAAACGCAAAGGCAAGTGAAAAACACACTGCCGACGCGCAAACAGCCCGTGAGTATAAGTTTAGCTGACTGCCTACGCAACGCCGTTATTGCGGGCAACACTGTCGCCAATATCTGCACATTTCAGAAAGGGCGGTTTCAATGACCAAGTGCAAAAAGAGCAGCATGATGCTGCTTGAAGTCGAAGGCGTCCGGTGTAAACAACTCAGCTGGACACTTAAAGCCCAGCGATTTGCGTGGTCGCGTGTTCAGTTGCCAGGCAATCGCGTCCAGCTCTTCTTGAGTGAAGCCACTCAGGTCGCTCCCCTTGGGTAGGTACTGCCGCAGCAGGCCGTTGGTGTTCTCGTTGATGCCGCGCTGCCAAGGGCTGTGGGGATCGGCAAAGTAGACGTTCACACCGGTTGCTTCTGTCAGCCGCCGATGTTGCGCCATCTCCCGGCCTTGATCGTAGGTCAGCGACAAGCGCTTTTGCGCCTCGATACGATTGAGCACATGACTGAACCCGCTCAGTGCCGCTTCAGCGCTGGCGTTGTCCATCTTGGACAGCACGGTGAACAGCGTGGTGCGCTCCACCAGGGTGCCGACCGCCGAGCGGTTGTACGCGCCCTTAATGAGATCGCCCTCCCAGTGCCCCGGTACCAGCTGCTCTTCAATCTCAGGCGGGCGCTCATGAATGCTGACCATGTCGGGTATCTTCCCGCGTCGATCTTCACCACGCGCACGGGGGCGGCGTTTGGCATGGCCAAAACGCAGCCAGCCAATCACTTCCGTGCGCAGCGCACCGCGTGGCATGGCGTAGATCGCGGTGTAGATGGTTTCGTGAGAAACCTGCAACGATGGGGTGTTAGCGTGCACAAGTGCCAGTGTGCCAGCAATCTGCTCGGGCGAGTAGCCCGTCTTCAGATAGCGCATGACATGCGCCCACAAAGGGGTTCCTGGTCGCAGGCGGCGCTCGACGCGGGGTTTGACCGTGCTTGCTTGGGCGCGCTTATGAGCCGCTTCGGCGCAGTAACCGCCGGTCACGGAAGGTCGCCCTGGGCCGCGCGGCGTCTTCGGTCGTCTCCAGCCGTTGCGACGCAGCTCCCTGGAAATGGTCGATGCCGAGCGATTCAGTCCCATGGCAATGGTCGCCGGCTTGACCCCCGTCGCCAGCTGCGTTTGGATCAGCGCCCGCTCTTCAATACTCAACTGTTTGTAGATTTTTCCCATGCAACATTATCCTCAAAAAATGTTGCACTTGGGTTTTGAGCGCGCCAAGTGTTTGCGCGATTGGAAAGAATATTCTTTATTTGGTTGGGGCTTAACCCATTTCCGTGCAAAGCGCGGTGGGTAAGCGTACCCAGTCGGAGATCGACTCTGCATCAGGTTGCTAACAGAGCAATCACTCACTCGCGTGAAGATTGCTCGTGGCGGTCATTCAGGAATTGCGCCCGATGTGCGGACGCTTCGCTTGCTTTAGCCCATTTTGGCTGCGCGCGTCCTCAGGCCAAAACCAGCCATGCCCGTTACCAGCAGGGCTAACAAAGCCAGACCCCAGGTGGATAATGTGGGAATGGATGAAATGGCGGCGCCACCGGGGGAAACTTGCAGTGTGGAGCCGGTAGCGCCGGCGGGGAGAGCATCGCCCGGAGCGGTCATATAATACGTGCCGCCGACTGCAAGCGTTACGGCTGCCGCTGATCCGCCTGTGCCAATGTCATCGGGGACATGGGTTACCGGGCCAAAGTTGTTTGGGCTGGCCAGATCCCAAGTGCCGCCGGGAAAACCGGAAACGGTATCACTGATATCCATCACCACAGTAAAATCACCAAAGCTTGGATTGGTGGCAACGGGTGTAAGCCCCATGTAAAGGCCATCATCCGTTGAGCAGAAGTTGGCGTTGGTGATTGCTTGTGGGCTGCTACCATTGACGCTGATCGTTGCTGAATCGGCAGGTACACAGTGGCCAGGGTCGCCCGCAACCTGCGTGGCTACAATGTTCGCTGTATCTGCATTGATTGAGATTAGCGCGGTTGCGCCGGGCCCGAATGCCGTGCCACCAAGACTACCCGATGCCTGCTGGATGTTCAGAACATACTGAATGGGCGCCGCCTGCGCGGCGGTGGCGGTAACAAAAAACAGGCTGAAAATTCCAGAAAGGATGAAACGTTTTGACATGACACAACTCCATTTGAAGCAAAACTATCTACGATCGATTGTATCCTAGCCCGGATATTTCACCGCCCCATGATTTGAGCACATTCCCGTGACATGCTGGGCAAGGCTGATGGGGTAATGGCGTCGATTGCTCAATCCTTGAGCCATTTCCTGAATTTCGGGCAAACCTCCCCCTACCCCCGAAGCGTCAACATGTCGGGGCCGCACTCGAGTTGGCTCAGGGTGAAGTCAGGGCACGCGCGGCGGTGAGGTAGACCTCGCGCAAGGGATGATGCGAGGCGAACAGGATGCGGATGCGCCGGGTGTTGCGGATCACCGCCGCGCCGATCTTAAAGAGTTTCACGCGTATCGTCGCGGCACTCGCCCGTGCCAGTTCGGTGTCGGCCAGCGCCATCTCGCGCAGGCGCTGCATCAGGGTATAGGCCAACGCCGAGAACAGGATGCGCAGCCAGTTGGTCAGAAATTTCTGGCTGGAAGCCCGGGTGCCGAACAGATCAAGCTGCGTCTCCTTGATCCGGTTCTCCGCCTCTCCCCGCTGGCAATACAGGCCGTCGT
>NZ_JAQTTX010000099.1 GCF_028710545.1 Halothiobacillus sp.
AACCTTCTGCCAGATCACATTGGCCACGAAGTTCGCTGCCCCGAATATCTGCTCCATCAACAAGCCGAGATGAAACACCTCGTTGTCGTCGATGGAGACGAAGATCACACCGTCCTCGGTCAGTAGTTCCTTGGCCAGTTCCAGCCGGCGGTACATGAACTCCAGCCACTTGGAGTGACGATAAGCGTCGTCCTTATCGATGAAGCGGTCGTTGTAGATGAAGTCGCGGTTGCCGGTGTTGTACGGCGGGTCAATGTAGATGCATTTGACGCGGCCGGCATGGGTCATGCGCAGATAGCGCAAGGCGTCGAAGTTGTCGCCTTCGATGATCAGATTGTCCTGTGCGCTTTCACCACACGACAGATTGGCATCCCAATCCAACGCGACAAAATCATTGTTGACGGACAGGTCGTGGTCGATCTCGTCGCGCTCCCACACCAGCCCGAAGCGCGGCCGGCGGTCGCGTTCGCGCAGCAGGCGGACAAGCTGGTCCTTGGTGTAATCGTCGTAGTTATCAGCCATCAGGCAGGAGCGATCAGGTTTCTGGATCAACCCAGGCGACCAGGATCGTGTGCCGGGAATGACGCCGGATTGACGTGTGGCGTCATTGTAATTGACGTGGTGCGCTTTGCGCGAGGCGTCAATGCACACCAACATTCAGCCCATGCACATTGGGCAAGTTATTCGAGCTATCCGGGAGGCACGCAAGGCGACGCTGGAAGAAATCGCGTTCGCCGCGAACACCAATGCCAGCAACCTTTTCCGTATTGAGCGTGGCCGGCAGGGCTACTCGCCGGAAGCACTGGAACGCATTGCCCGGGCCCTTGGCGTTACCGTTGCCGAGCTGCATGTGCAGGCAGAAACGGTTATCGGGGCAGGTGCAAAATCCGCTTCCGGTGATCTGAATCAACGTGGCGCCAGTGCGCTGACGGCAAAATATGCGGCGCTCTCCCCTGAAAACCGCTCGCTCGCGGATGAGTTCATCGCCCTATTGCTACGGCGGCAGCGGACTTCAAAGTAGGTTTCTGCCGTCCTGCCAGCGCCGACTTTTTCATGGCGTTTCGCCCGGCTGGATTGGGCTAGCTATGGCAAAACGCCATAGCTGTCATCGCCCCACATTATGGAATCAGTGAATTAGCGTTGATGCCTTCGCTGCTGCCGTTTTGGCAGAGAGACCTCAACGACAAGTCAGGCCGACGACCTGCCGATCGACCAGTTTCGGCAAGTTCTCGGCCATAACGGCCGTTGGCCTAACGCGCTCAATCGGGCTGCAATCCTGCGCTTACCAGCCGTTCAGCCCGAAGAGGTCGCGAACGGCGGCTTTCCTATCTGGCGAATGCCTACTCCGTGCCCATAGCAGGTATAGGATAGATGGATCACGACTGTCTGCTGCAGTTCGCTTTGCAGTCATTCGGCAATCATAAATACCATGGATCTCGACGGGTACTTGTTGCGCCCCAGTGGATAACGAGATCACGATCACCACCAGAGAAACAGGCGCCTTATCATGACGTTGGGGTGGATGATTGACGTTCTCTCACTGCTGACCATCGGTAAAAACTCTGCTTGGCCAGTTCGACAGCCACAAGATAGACAAGGGTCATTGCGCCGAGGATGAAATAGAACCGGGCAGGGGGCGGCACAAATCCAAAATGCGTTCCTAGCGGCGTAAATGGCAATAGCACGGCAATAGCCACGACTGCCAGTGACGTCACCGTCAGCAGGGGATGTGCGCGGCTTGTCAGGGGGTTGCCGCGGGTCCTGATGATGAAGATCACCAGCACCTGGGTGCATAGCGACTCGACGAACCAACCGGTCTGAAACAGCTTCTCGTCCGCCTGCAAGACGACCAGCATGACGTAGAAGGTCAAGAAGTCGAACAGTGAGCTGATCGGCCCGATCACCAGCATGAAGTTGCGAATGAAGGTTAGGTCCAACACGCGTGGGCCGGCAACTTCCACGGCATCCACCTTGTCCAGCGGAATTGGCACTTCCGAGATGTCGTAGAGAATGTTGTTGAGAAGGATCTGGGTCGGCAACATCGGCAGGAATGGCAGGAACAGGGAGGCCCCCGCCATACTGAACATGTTGCCGAAGTTGGAACTGGTGCCCATCATGATGTACTTCATGATGTTGCCGAAAGTGCGTCGCCCTTCCAGTACGCCGGCATGGAGCACATGCAAGTCATGCCGTAGGAGGATCATGTCCGCCGCCTCCTTGGCCACATCCACGGCCGAGTCCACCGACAGGCCGACATCAGCCGAGTGGAGGGACGGCGCATCGTTGATCCCGTCGCCAAGATAGCCGACCACGTGGTCACGGGCCTTGAGTGCCTGGATCACGCGATCCTTCTGTCCCGGATTGACGCGACAGAAAAGGTTGGCCGTTTCCGCCCTGGCACGCAGTGTTTGGTCGTCCATCTGCGCAATTTCTTTGCCACTCAAGACTCCGACCACCGGAATTCTCAATTGCGCACAGACATGCCGGGTGACCAGATCGCTGTCGCCGGTAACGATCTTGATCGCAACCCCGGCCTGCTTGAGGGCTTCTAGTGCCGAAGCCGCACTCTCCTTGGGTGGATCCAGAAACCCGGCGAACCCGGCGAGCACCAACTCCGTTTCGTCGCCGACAACGGCATGAGGGTGATCCAAGGGCACCTGGCGCCAAGCAATGCCTAAGATACGAAAGCCATCAGCTTCCAGAGCGTGGTACTGACCGCGAATCGCCGACAGCGCCGCGTCGTCTACGGGGCGCTGTAGCCCTGGACCCTCGGCTTCGTAATGCGTACACAGTTCGACGATTTCGTCGGGTGCTCCCTTGACCACTAGCCATCGCGCCTCGCCGTTATCGATCAATACCGAGACTCGACGACGCTCGAAATCGAATTGCACCTCGTCGATCTTCTTCCAGTGCCCGACATCAATGTGCTGGTGGTCGAGAATGGCCTCGTCGAGGGGACTCTTCAAGCCGGTCTCGAAGAAACTGTTGAGGTAGGCAAGTTCCAATACCCGCTCACTGGGACGTCCTTCGGCATCCACATGACGTTCCATGTGAATTTTTCCTTCGGTCAGCGTGCCGGTCTTGTCCGTGCACAGGATGTCCATCGATCCAAGATCCTGAATCGCGGCCAATCTCTTGACGATCATGTGCTTCTTCGCCATGCGCAGCGCACCCCGCGCCAAGGTAACCGAGATCACCATCGGCAAGAGCTCCGGCGTCAGGCCAACGGCGAGCGCGACGGCAAACAGAAAGGATTCCAGCCACGGCTTCTGAAACCAGGCGTTTACGAGCAGGACGAACAGCACCATCAGCACCGTCATCCGCATGATCAGCATGCCAAACCGCCGAGTGCCCATTTCGAAGGATGTCGGTTGCGACTGCCGGGAAATGCTGTCCGCGATTTCGCCAATGGCGGTAAGGGTTCCGGTCTTGACCACCAGCATGCGGGCACTGCCGCTGATGACCGATGTGCCCATGAATACCGCGTTGGTGGCATCCTGAAGATCGGTGGCCGTTTCGGGCAGCGGATTCGGTCTCTTTTCCACCGGGTAGGATTCGCCGGTCAGCAGCGCCTGCTTGACAAAGAAGTCATGTGCTTCGAGCACTCTGCCGTCCGCAGGAATCAGATCGCCGGCGGCGAGTAGCACGATGTCACCGGGTACTAATTCGCTTACAGGTACATCGCTGGGTTGGCCATCACGAACGACGCTCACTCGAACGGATACCGAAAGTTTTAACTTCTCCGCAGCAGCATTGGCACGGTGCTCCTGGACAAAGTCCAGCGTGACGCTGAGCAGCACGATGCAGGTAATGATGAGGAAGTTGGTGGCCTCCCCGGTAAATGCCGAAACGGCGCTGGCAACGAGCAGGATGATGACCAGGGGGTTCTTGAAGCGAGTGAGGTACTGCGCCAGCAGCGACTTTTCCTGACGCTCGCGAAACAGGTTGGGGCCAAATCGGCCAAGACGCGCTTTGGCCTCTCGACTTGAAAGGCCAGAAACCTCGGCAGGTAGATTGCCTAC
>NZ_JAQTTX010000052.1 GCF_028710545.1 Halothiobacillus sp.
TCCAGTCGACATTTATACAAAATTCGCACCCTTCGCGGAGGGTTGGCAGAGCGGTTGAATGCACCGGTCTTGAAAACCGGCAAGGGTTTATCCCCTTCCAGGGTTCGAATCCCTGATCCTCCGCCACCAATACTAATTAAGCCCATGATTTCATGGGCTTTTTTGTTTTGAGCGCCTTAGCCGTCCCCATTTTAGCCCCCTTTTTGTACATGTGCGCAGAAAGGGCGATGCACACTGAACTTCCAATCTGATGTCCGGCTTCCCAATTGATGGATTGAGCGTATTTGGCGTACTGGGATTCCTCCATCTCGGAAACTCTGTGCCAATCATTTTGATCTGTGTCGAGGTTACTCGGCGCGGGTTCCTCTGTCTTTGCGGTCTGTGCGTATTACTGTTTGACAGTGCTGACTCTGAAAACTTTACCGCTTTATCTGTCTTAGCTCCGGAACTGGATGATCGCTCGGTGGCATAGCTTGCGCGCCGCAGGCGATTTTCGTTCTACAAAACAACAAGAGACATGCGGTTTTTTAACCATTTTGGTGATTTGAGTGCGCTTCTCTGTGATCGAAAAACCACCTGCAAAAGGAGGTAAATCGCACATGATGCTCAGTTTATTTGCGGTTCAAATGTAAACGAATAAACACCTTCCACTCAACTTTGGGCTATTTTGAACTTCAGTGCTAACGCACGAGTTTGACCGGACACGAGGCGCCCCAATGAAATCATACAAATCCACGGACAAAACCCTACAAAGCCAAATTGCGTTTTTACTGATGCTGCCCTTGCTCTTGTTTTTGCTCGCCGACCCAAAACGGCTCATGCTGATTTTTTTAATTGGGTTGCCGGTTGGGGTTCTCGTTTTGAGCGTGGGCTATTTGGTTTGGTATTTTTGGCGCGGCATTGTTCGCTAACCCTCAATCAAGCCCGCTTGATTCCCACCTCGCCCTATCCCTTTGATGCACAGACTACCGTGCAGGGCATCGAGCACCATGCGGTCGGTGGCATCAATGGTCAGCATTTTTTACTTCTTAATCGTCGTTATTATTGAGTGGCGGCTCACCCTTAAGATTTTGATCAAAATAGGCTTGCGCTTCAGGTGAAGCGCAAAAACCATCGGTGATAACGCCTTCGTCTGGTTTGTAGTCAATTATAAATCTAGATCGATATCGGCCAGGGATGATCCCCTCAATTTTTAGTGCATAGTTCCAATCCGCGCCCGGCGGTTAGGCCGGGCGATACCTGGCTTGCCGTCTACCATCATGCCTTGGCGCATGTTTCAATCCGCGCCCGGCGGTTAGGCCGGGCGATACGCTAAACGATTGCCGCATCCGCATCGGTGCTTCCATGTTTCAATCCGCGCCCGGCGGTTAGGCCGGGCGATACAGGCAGAAGCAGTAAGGATTAAGGAGGCAAGAATGTTTCAATCCGCGCCCGGCGGTTAGGCCGGGCGATACGATGGAATGACGACGCGCGCGCGCTTGGTTGGCGGGTTGTTTCAATCCGCGCCCGGCGGTTAGGCCGGGCGATACGCATTGATCCCGAAGCACTTCGTCAAGATTTCTTTGTTTCAATCCGCGCCCGGCGGTTAGGCCGGGCGATACAGCCTGGCCCCGGATACGTCCACTTTCGCCGGGATGTTTCAATCCGCGCCCGGCGGTTAGGCCGGGCGATACCAAGAGAAAGCCCAATCACAAAATCAGATGCTGGATGTTTCAATCCGCGCCCGGCGGTTAGGTCGGGCGATACGCAGATTCAGCCCGTGTAAGCAATGCGCTTGCCGGTTTCAATCCGCGCCCGGCGGTTAGGCCGGGCGATACATGCGCTACACCAATTCAGCAGCAAAATCATCAAAGAGTTTCAATCCGCGCCCGGCGGTTAGGCCGGGCGATACTGAGCTTTTCCATTCTTCACTCCCCTTTATTTTTTTGTTTCAATCCGCGCCCGGCGGTTAGGCCGGGCGATACGTTCTATGACTACGGGCTGTTTCTCGTTACTGAGGTTTCAATCCGCGCCCGGCGGTTAGGCCGGGCGATACCAATGACGCGCCGGTGATTAACGGCACGCCCGCAAGTTTCAATCCGCGCCCGGCGGTTAGGCCGGGCGATACCAGATAATGTGGCGGGCAATCTGTTCCCGAAAATGTTTCAATCCGCGCCCGGCGGTTAGGCCGGGCGATACGAGCACATGCGCAGAAGTGCCGAACGGATGACCTCATGTTTCAATCCGCGCCCGGCGGTTAGGCCGGGCGATACTTGCTTGGCGGCGTTTGTGCGCGGCCTTGAGCTCGTTTCAATCCGCGCCCGGCGGTTAGGCCGGGCGATACCATCGGAAGAATCACGGGAATCTAGGGATATGTATGTTTCAATCCGCGCCCGGCGGTTAGGCCGGGCGATACCGTATCATGGTCAGTACGTCTTTGCGTTAGATGGTGTTTCAATCCGCGCCCGGCGGTTAGGCCGGGCGATACTGGATGCCGGGGTGTACTGGGAACGGTTCATCGAGTTTCAATCCGCGCCCGGCGGTTAGGCCGGGCGATACCCCCGCAACGTTTGGCGATAACCTTTTGCCATAACAGTTTCAATCCGCGCCCGGCGGTTAGGCCGGGCGATACGAGCCTGATCCGGAATCACCGGAGCCTGATCCGGTTTCAATCCGCGCCCGGCGGTTAGGCCGGGCGATACCCAAGCACGCCAAGAGGCAGGCAAGGCCCGCGAGGTTTCAATCCGCGCCCGGCGGTTAGGCCGGGCGATACTTGAGGTGTCAGAGTCTATAGGGTAACACTGATAAGTTTCAATCCGCGCCCGGCGGTTAGGCCGGGCGATACCGCTTCGGCGGCCTCGATGGACGCCAGGCGGGATTGTTTCAATCCGCGCCCGGCGGTTAGGCCGGGCGATACACCTGAGTTAAGCCGCGCCGTAGGCGTCGGCTTGAATGTTTCAATCCGCGCCCGGCGGTTAGGCCGGGCGATACCACGATTACCTTTTTGCCAATCATTGAGTTCAATGTTTCAATCCGCGCCCGGCGGTTAGGCCGGGCGATACCGATTCCTTGTGCGCGATTACCGCCAGATCATTGTTTCAATCCGCGCCCGGCGGTTAGGCCGGGCGATACGCGTGACTTTGGATGCGCAATGTAACGCTCGCCCATGTTTCAATCCGCGCCCGGCGGTTAGGCCGGGCGATACATTGGCCTTTTCGCCAAAGGGTACGACACGACACGGGTTTCAATCCGCGCCCGGCGGTTAGGCCGGGCGATACGTCACGAGGCTTCATCTGAGAGCGTATTCCCTGCACGTTTCAATCCGCGCCCGGCGGTTAGGCCGGGCGATACCGTATTCACCGAATATTTTTGCGTAGGCTTCAAAGTTTCAATCCGCGCCCGGCGGTTAGGCCGGGCGATACTTGATCGGGTCGAAGTAGATGCCGCTGTGTGTGAGTTTCAATCCGCGCCCGGCGGTTAGGCCGGGCGATACCAATGCGCTTTCCTTTTGCCATTGGCATCTCATGTTTCAATCCGCGCCCGGCGGTTAGGCCGGGCGATACCAAGCTGAGCTAGTAAAGAAGATGACAAGCCTATGTTTCAATCCGCGCCCGGCGGTTAGGCCGGGCGATACTCCACTCCTATAACGAGATGTTACATAAGCGGATTTCTGGATTATCCCGCGAAAGGCTCTCGGGAAGCCAGTTATTCGGCGTTTTTGTTTTTTACTTCGAAAATTTGATATATGAATCATTATGTTGATTGTTTCGCGAAAGTGCCGGGTTTGCGTCACTGATGGAGGTTCGCGCTTAAACAATGAGCGGGCCTTCAAAATCCACTGATCGAAAGCAGCCATATTGTTTGACGCGCAGTTCTACCGGTTCGGTGATGCGATAGAAGCGTAAATTGTCTTCAGTTTCATCGATTTCACTAAGCAGGTCTCGTTCCAGTTGCTCATATTGCATTTCACTGACGGTACATTCAAACAGGGATTTTTGAACGCGTTGTCCTATGCGCTCACAAATTTTCGCAACACGACGCAATCGTTTCCGTCCGGCGGCGGTTTCGGTGGAGACATCATAGGCGACGATGATGAGCATGAGGCATCTTACTTTGACTGATAGGGCAGATAGCCATCCATTTCACCGCGGATGGTGCGAGCCAAGAACCGCGCCTGAATAAAAGGGAGCAGGCCAATGGGAATCTTTGTTTCCGTGAGCGGGTGGGTGACTATTTCTTGCTTGCGTTCTTGCCAAGCGGTGACGACAACACGACGCCCCTTGTCATTAAGCATCACGGCTCCGCCCTCTCGTTCGTCGAAATCGCTGGCATTGATCTGCCCACGGTTGATAAGCGTGAGGGCAAGACGATCTGCGGCAATAGCGCGAAATTCTTCCATCAGATCGAGTGCCAGTGCGGCACGCCCTGGACGAACAGCGTGCAGAAAACCTAACTGGGCATCGAGCCCGGTGGCTTCGATTGCGGAACGGCAATCATTCATGAGCATGGCGTAGAGAAAGGAAATCAAGGCGTTGAAACGATCCAGCGGCGGGCGGCGAGTGCGACCATTGAGCTGAAAATCGGCGCGCATGGCTGACTTGACGATGAGATTAATAGCGGAGAAGTAGCCACGAGCGGCTTCACCTTCAATGCCTCGGAGTTCGTCCAGTGTGCTGGCGGCTTTAGCTGCACGCAATGAAGCAGCAAGGTTATCGGTGCTGCGCGTGAGTTGGGCTGTTTCGCTGGTATCACTGGTTTCGCGTGCGCCACGTTGCACGACGCTGCGGCTGTTTTTGAGTTTGCCTGAAACGATGGTGCGTGCCATTTCCAAAGCAAAGGCAGTATCAGATGCTTGGCGGTGATGCGCCTGCCGCAGCAGGATATTTCCTGAAACCGGACCTTCAAGACGCGCCTTGAATCGCCCTGAGCTATCCATTAAAACCAATGATTTACCATCATCTGCCAGACGATGCATCAATGCAGGCGAGATCAGGATATTGCCGAAGCATACGATTCCATTGAGATGATGCAGTGGCACCTGAAGCTTTTTCTCGCGCTCGACGTCGATGCGCAGCGTCGCGTTTTCCAGATGCGCGTAAGCATTGGGTGTCATAATGTAGAGTGTGTTTTGGATTGTATGCATATCTGTATTACACCTTGAGTTACATTTTGCATTTCAAGGAGAATGACATGGCGACCTTAAACCTCCGCCTGCCGGACAGTCTCGATCGGCAATTAAGCGCCTTGGCCGCGCAAACCCACCAAAACCGGTCTGATTTGGCACGCGCCGCGCTGAAGCAATATCTGCGCGACCAGGAGCGCGAGCGGCTGATGGCCGAGATGGAGACAGCCTTTCGGGTTTTGGCGACAAGCCCCGAAGCCCGCGCCGAGCGCATCGCGATTGCTGAGGATTTTTTGCCGCTGGATAACGAAGCGCTCGATCTTGCCGAAGGGCATAAGCCCGGTGACGCCGAGCCAGAGCCGTGGTGGAAATAATGCGGCGCGGTGACATCTGGCTGGCGCGGTTGAACCCTTATACCGGCGCTGAAATTGGCAAAGTTCGCCCGGTGGTGATCCTGCTGGCACAGCGTTATCTGGACGCGGGCTCGCCGGTGGTTATGGTCGCGCCATTGACCACACAATTCTGGCCGGGGATGGCTGCATTGCACATTGCGGTCTCTTCGCGGGGCCGTCTGCTGAAAGACAGTTTTGTGGCGTTGGAACAAACGCGTGCAATCGACCGCAGTCGCTTCGCGGATACCCGGTTGGCCGAGTTGTCGGCAGAGGAAATGCACATCGTGGACAGACAACTGATGGCGATGTTCGGTATGGTTATTCCTCCGCATTAAAAAGCTCCTCGCGCAAACGGCGCAGCCGCGCATGCTCGGCCAGTGCCTCAGGCTGGCAAATATCTTGCAGCGAACATTCCTTGCAACGTGCATCGTTCACTGGTGGCGGCAGCTTGCCGGAGTCGAGCATGGCGCGAATATCTGCTGCCGTTTCAATGACCAGATCGCGAAGCGTTTGTGTGATTGCCACCTCCCGCCGCCGATGACTGCTGGCGTGGAAAATCGCGCCTTTGGGCACCGGGCGGCCCAGCATATCTTCCAGGCACATCGCCTGTGCGGCGAGCTGAATGTCGTCGTGCAATTTTTGCCGCTTGGCACCATGCTTGAATTCAACCGGGTAGATGTTGCCATCGGGGTGAAATTCGACCAGATCGGCTTTACCGATCAGATTGTACTGGTCGCTCCACAGCGGCAACGCGCGCTCGACACGCACACCGGATTTGATTTCATAACCCGGCGTATCGACCAAGTGATGCACCGCCTGCCCACGCGCCGTGTGGATGTTGTCCTCAAATGCTTGCTCCAGATGAATCAGCCCGCACTGGCGCGGGCAATACACCCAGTGTTGCAACGCAGATAGCGGGACAAGATACGGTTCACTCATGATCGTAAAATGACCAATCCGTATGGGTTCAGCACTTTTTGATCAAGGTTACGCTTGAGGGAAGGTCTACTTCATTCACCTGCACTTCATAGTCGGCAAAGTTACGAGGTACGCTAATGCCCGATTTCAATTTGGGCTGGATGCGCTCGAACAGGGCATGGGCATGGGCATTGCCGAGTTCTGAATCGTGCTTGAACACATATAATCCGCGCGTCGCCATTTCGCCGCGTGCAGCCGAGCGGTCGTGCTCAAACATTTGCGTCAATGCTTGCCAAAACAATTCAAGATCGTCTTCGGAAAAGCCGGTTTGCCTGGCGAGAAAGCTGGAAATAAAACCGTGCGCCATGTAAAGACCATAGGGAACGGTGTGTTTGCGACCCATCGTGCGGTTGTCGCCATCCTGTTTCTCGGCTTCTGCTTCGGTAGCAACGGCCATACGCGTAATGGAATGCTCTTGCGCGATGATGGGGTCAATGGAGCGAGCAAAGGTGAGTTGCACCGGGCCACGCACTTGACCGCAGTTGATGCCGGTTGACATCACCGCGCCGAAGGTGCGCACATCGAAAAAGTTGCGGCACATCCACTGACGGGCATCGTCCACGGCATCTCCCCCTTTGCGTTTTTTGTCATCACCAGCGAGTAGGTCTTCACGCCCAATACCGATATAAGCACGTTTGTTTTGGTTGTTCAGAATGGCCTTTTCCTTCACATAGATTTCATAGGGAGGCTGTTCGCCCTTTGCCATGCCAACAAAGTTCCGCACTTTGCGCTTCAAGGACACATCAGTCATTAGCCCATGACCGGTCTCCGCATCCATACGCGGCAGGTTACCGGCATCCGGGTCGCCATTGGGGTTGCCATCTTTCACATCGAACAGCAGCACGAAGTCATAGCGGTTGGTCAGGCTCATTTGGATTCCTCCGGGTTGTTGGTGGTTGGTGTGTCGGATTTGGTGAAGAAGGCTTGGCGTTGATGGTAGTAACCCAGGGCGAAGCGGCCTTGGTCTGGCAGGGCGAGAATGCGTGGGAAGTCATCCAGCCCGCCCATGATTTCACCGACGAGCCGCTCCATTTGTACCGCGCGACCTTTGGATAACTTACCGAGATGGTGGTTATGCAAGCGCAACAGCGTGGTGAACACTGCAACAGGTGTGCTGGACGCCGCGCCGTAGTAACGGTCTCGGACGGTGGCGTTCAGACTGGGACTGGCCTCTTCTTGGATTTTTTCTAAGGTGGCAAATAGCCGCCCCAGCAAATAAGCCGGGTGCGTGTTGGTTGGGTCGAGCATAACCATAAACTCCTTTTCGTTGTGAGTGCGTCGAATGAGACGGTTGAGCGATGCCTTAATGATGGCGGCGCGGGCATAATTAGGCTTCTGCTCGGCCCGGTTACGCTGTACGGCCAGATTAAGCAAGACAGCGGGGTAGGTTAGCCCTTCGAGAATGGCACGCATGACTTCACCGCCCAAATTGGGCGGAATGTTGTCGGCCTTGCCTTGCACCGCCAATGAGGTGAGCAATCGGAATAAGGATAAATGCTCTGGATCGTGCGGCGCGCGGGCGATTTTAATGTCGTCGAAATGGCAAGCGATACGCTTGGCTAAATCCAGCGCCGATGCCGTTTCCCAGAAGCGGATGGCAATGCGGGCAGCATTAGGTGCCAGCCCTAAAACATGGAAGCGGTCGGTGGCTGAGCCATTCGTGAATTTGCCAGATTGCACTGCTCGATACAGCACCTTCAATGCGTCCGTGCCCCGGCTGGGATCGTCTTTGGGTGGTTCACCAAACAGATCGGGAAGCGCGGTTTCAAGATCGTTGGCTTGTTCCGCCCAGAATACGGTAGAAGCGTCGCCGACTTGGATGCGCTGGCGCGAGTCCCGCGCGAGCAGGTGGTTGAGCGCGGTGGTGTAGGCGAAGGTGGCGGGTTTGCCCATGGGGGCATTCGCGCCGCGCGATTTGCCGTATGAGTTGAACGCATCCAAATTGAAAGAAACGATATTGGCGCCGGATGTTTGTGCGCCCCATACGCCTTTAATCGCGGGGTGCAACCGTTCAATAACCATTGGGTTGCCGCTGACAAGGCAAATGCCGTCAGGTATTTCTTCGGTAGTTTGAGCGGTTGCGTCAACAATGGCGGGATGTTGGCAAACCAGTTCCATATCGCCATGCAGGCGAAAGGTCATCTGTGGGTTGGTGGCCAGAATATCCGGCCAGGCGGGCAAGGTTTCGAGTTGCTTGATGTCCATGTTGTCGAGAAAAGCCAGCACCGCACGCACGCCTATGTCCTCTTGTGCCGGGGCAGGCAGATCGGCAATCCTGCCTCGGAACGCAGCACGCATCTCGCTTAGGCGCTGGTGGTAGTCGGCCTCCTTGTTCTTGCGGCGGTTTTCATCAAGCTTTTTTTCATCGGGCACACCGAGCACATATTCGGCGGTATCCCACAGCAGGTTGGCCGCCACGCCCGAGGTTTTCTTGATGCCCTGCGGAACGAGAAAGCGTTGGCCGATTTTTTTCTTGCCTTCAACCGTTCGGGTATCTGCCAGATTGACCAACCGCCCTTCCGCGTCAATCTCGATGACGAATGGAATTTCCTTTTCTTCCAGACCGAAAGCAGGCAGCCGGTCTTGTGGACTTGAAGCGCGCTGACGACGGTCGTAATAATCCTTGAGCGCTTGCAGAATCATCCCCGTATCTCCTCGCTATCCCGCGCAGGCACATTCACCACACCGTTTTCCAGTCGGGCGCGAAAGAAACGTGGCGCGGGGTCGGCGGGTTGGGTGAAATCCAGATCGTACAGCATGAAACCCAGTTCACGGGTTTCATCAATCGGGGCGGGCTCAGTGGCGGGGTCGGTCACCAGCCGGAAATGTGCAGCAAATTCACGACAGCCGAGATAGGGCTGGTTGATACATTGCCCGCGGTTAGCGCGGCGCTCGAACATTTCGTAATACTTATTTGCAAGTGCGCCAGAATCGCGCTCGGGGATAAATTCCAGATCGGCATGGACACGATACGCCACATCGCGCAGAAACAGCCCGGCGCGCTGCTGGCGGTCGTTTTCGATGTTGAGGCCGAGTGTTCCCGTGCCGTTTTTCATCGCGGTTTCCACGTTGCGGGTGGACACTACGCTGGCGACTTCGTTGCGCCGCAGGTTAATCCAGCGGATCGGCTTCAAGACTTCAATCTTGCGGATATGCCAGTGGATGGCTGGTTTCCAGAGAATGGCCTCGAAGCAGGCGCGTGCGGCGGAAGGTGTCATCACATCGTAGCTCACGCGTTCGACTTTCATCTCCGGGCGGGTGAAACAGGCGAAGTCGCCGGTGAGTTCAAGGCAATAGGTTTTCATGTTTTCCTTTATACGATGAAGTTGGTTGGCTTCGCGGGCACGCCTTCCGGGTTGAGCCCGAGGATTGGATGATAGAGCCAATCACTGATCTGAATGTACAGACCGGGTAGAATTTCCTCAACATCGCCTTGTGACAACAGTTTAATGATTTCACGGCGATGGATCGTCACCGTGTAACGTTGGAATTTGCGCATGAGCCAGCGTTCGGGGCCATGCTTTCTCAAGGTATTCAGCAGTTCGTCCACCTTGTCATCGTTGCCATCCATGCCACGATAACGAACGATGACAGGTGCGCTGTCTTCATCCTGGATGAGTTTGAACTTGTCGGCGGCACTGCGGAAATTGACGGCCAGCGTTTGTCCATCGACCTTGAGCAATTTCGTGATGTTTTGCGCATCCAGATCGCAGGCGTGATACAACTTCTCAAAATATCTGGCAAACAAACCGCGTTCGAGCGGCTCGCCGATGTGGTCATAAAGCACGCTACGACAAGCATCCTCACCTTTGCGTAACAGACCGGGTGGCGCGGGTTTGGGTGGCACGAATACGATAACTTCGCCCTTTCCCAGCTTACCTTCCCGGTTGCAACGCCCGGCTGCCTGGGCTATGGAGTCCAACCCGGCCAATGCGCGATAAACCACCGGAAAATCCACATCGACACCGGCTTCGACCAGTTGCGTGCTGATAACGCGCGTGGGAACACGCTCTTTAAGCCGCGCCCTGATTTGCTTGATAATCTGTGAGCGGTGTTCGCCGCACATCAGCGCGGAAAGATGCAGCGTGCCTTCAGGCATTAAACCCCACAGTTCACGCGCATCGTTGCGGCGGTTGACGATGGTGAGTATTGAGTCGTGCTGTTTGATCTCGTTGGCCAGCGTGTCCCAGCTTGTCGGCGTGTTCCAGTCGGCGGGTAAGCGCACTTTGACCCGTTCCAGTTGGGCGTACAGCGCATCCGGGTCGTCCATGATTTCACGAACATTCTCCAGGCCGCGCATGTTGTTTTTGGCATCGAAATATTCACGCGTAGCCAAAGCTGGTTGGGTACCGGTGGAGAGCACGACGGTGACACCGTAGTGCCGCGTCAACAGGTTCAGCATGTCGAGGATAGGTTGCAAAAACTCCGGCGGCAGGAGTTGTGCTTCGTCCAGCACCACGACGCTATCGACGATGTTGTGCAGCTTGCGGCAACGCGATGTCTTTGCAGCAAACAACGACTCGAAAAATTGTACGTTGGTGGTGACGACTATCGGCGCGTCCCAGTTTTCGCAAGCGAGACGACTCTTGCTATTTTCTTTATTGGCATCGACTTCAGCATTGCTGTGATGTTCAATCACAGCCTCGCCAAATATGTCCCGAAAAATGTCGGCAGTTTGCTCGATGATACTGGTGTACGGGATGACGTAAATGATGCGGCGCTTGTTGTGCCGCTTTGCATGTTCCAGTGCAAAAGCCATGCTGGAAAGCGTTTTGCCGCCGCCGGTCGGCACAGTAAGTGAGAACAGGCCAGGGGGTTCGTGTGACTTCTCACGACACTGCCGCAAGATGTCGGTGCGTAGCTGGTTGACTGGCGTTGGCTCCGCCGCGAATGTTTTGCGAGCCATGAACTTATCGAACTGTTCGAGCAGTTTTTGCATGCCCTGCCAATCACCCCGCTGTGCGGATTTGTCCATGTCCATGTAAGACTCGGTGTCGAGAAAGTCAGCATCCACCAGACATGAGAATAACATTCTCACCCATAAGGCAAAGCCGTCCTTGCCGCCGGGAATGGTGCGCATATCGGGGGTGAACGATCCATGTTTGATAATCTCGGCGGGTGGGTTCTCAGCTAAAGCCTGATCAAGCTCTTCGCGGGAGTCCACTTGCTGTAAGCGGTATTCGAGGCTGGAAGACTCAGAATGCCAGTCGTAAAGACCGGCGTGATGTCCCGCGATGAGGTAGGCCAGCACTCGTCCCGATTCCTTGAAACGATCACAGGCCAGCAGTGCGCCCGCAGTTGAGTGAGGGGCTTTACCAGCCTCGCCCTTGATAGAGGCATCGGCATTGAAATCAAAGCCGCTTGCTTTGCGGATGTACTGTTGGAACCTTGGTCGAAACTTGCCCAGATCGTGCCATAAACCCGCCAGATGAGCCCATTCCTGCCCGCCGAAAGGCCGCGCATGGTCAGCCGCTCGTATAGCCACACAATTTAGGTGATCGACAAGATCATGTGGAGTGAGCCAGCCCCCATTAGAGCTTTGCTTGACATGTGCAATATACTGAATTTTAACCATTTATGACCGAATTCACTCAGTTTGCAGTGTAGGGCACCTCGAAAAACCTTTCGAGGTGCCCATGCACCACATGGACGTGGTGCCGCGCAATCGCATAAGCGATTGAAATAGCGTGAGTTTGTCGCGGGTTTCCCGCGACGAACGTCCTCGAAAAATCCCAAGGATGGGGTTTTTCGAGGTACCCTGTAGTTTGTTGCACGATTAAGAATCGAAGAAATTTTCTTGAAAACTCAATTAGGGTATTAACGATTTTGGTGGTCTCGCCAAGTCTGTGATGGTCTTGTGCGCTTTTCACTGTTTTGGTGGGACGATCAAGTTTTGACCCCCATTTCACGCCGCAAACTCAATAGCTTTAACCCGTGTCAAATCTGTGGTTTGCTTGGCCTGCCACAAATCATAGTTATGCTGCATGGCCAACCAGCTTTCGGCGGATCGCCCCAATGCTTTGGCAAGGCGAAGTGCCATTTCCGGGCTGATGGCGCTGTGACCGTTGATGATCCGGGTGACGGTTGAGGGTGCAACGCCCAAGCTGTCTGCCAGCGCGCGAACGCTCAGCTGGTGGGGTTCAAGATAAATCTGCCGGATAAACGCTCCGGGATGCGGCGGGTTGTGCATGGTCATCAGTGATAATCCTCGTAATCAAGTAAGTAAACATCGCCCGCTTTGAATTCGAAGGTTAATCGCCAGTTGCCATTAACCGCGATTGCCCAGCGCCCCTTTAATGTTCCCTTGAGCGGGTGGAGTTGGAAGCCCGGGATGTCCATATCCTCAATGGTGTAGGCGGTATCCAAAGCGGCCAGTTGCAACCGTAATCGTTCGCTGTGACTGGCTTGAATGCCGGCCGTTGTGCCGTTGTCGTAGAACTTTTTCAGCCCTTTGTGTCAGATGGAGCGAATCATGAGGCGAGTATGTCACTGCGTTGCGCAACGCGCAACATGGATGCTCATTCTCGAGCTCGTGTCATCAAGAGCTCTTTGCCGTTTGATGTCTCGTGCAGAATTTCACAATAAAGCATCGGCTCAGCGGCCCTATGTTCACGGTTACGCTTCTGTATGGTGCGCCAGTATTTATTAGCTACCCGAAACTCCCAGTGCTTTCGGGTAGAAGCTCCCCAGTGCGTACCAAGAACTGTATACTTCTAAGCGCCAACACGCTTAGCATAACTATGTCATAAAAAGCCAGACAAAATGTGGCAACAAGACATACTATTTAATCGGAATTGTTTTTACACGGAATATAAAACTATGTTCAACAAATTTAAGAAAATGAATATTGCTCAGCGCAAAAATGATGAGGCTTTGTATTCTATAGTCGCTCAAGAGATGGAAAGTGGGGTAAAAAACAATGGGCTATGGCTAAAAGCTCTAGAGAAGGCCGGTGGAGTAAAAGAAAAGCAAGTTGCCGAGTACATAAAACTTAGAGTACAGTCATTAAAAGATGATTTAGATCTATATTCAGAGTTATCTGGATCAGCAAATCAAATTTCGCGTAAAGTTGATCTTGATGAATTCATTTCGTTTTTTGGAAAAGACGGATATCAAATTGAAAAAATTAAAGAATATTTATCTGGATTGAGTGCTCGAGAAAAAATGGATTTCATTAATCAACCTGACTCTTCTGGTAATTATCCTGTTCATATAGCTGCAAGGACAAGTCGGCCAGAAATATTAAGATGGTTATTGGATATCGGTGCGAACCCGAACCCAAAGAATTACTGGGGTAACACGGCACTGGACATCGCAGAGAAGAGAGAAGACCAAGAAGTTATCGCCATACTGAGTAAGGCTCTACATAAACCGCCACAGCTTGGTTGATATTTTATTCTTAGTATTCATGCGCTTAAACTATTGATTTCCATGTGGCGCAATTATTTTGAAGTAATAGGGTTGCACCGAAAAAATCAAAGAGTGAAATAGGTAAGGAAATACATCCTAATCTATACATGTTTCAATCAGCATGTACAAAAAAATATATTTTCTATACAAATTTGATGCTGGTGAGGAGGTGATTTAGCCGGACAATTCCTCTTCCGTCCTGTTTTTGAAATCGCGGAATAATTGCCAGCACTGTGATAGATAAACAAGCTATCGACACGCCGAGATTTTTCCCGGCACTCGACATCAAGCACGCTTTGCCGTTTGATGAAAGGGAATGACCTTCTGTGTTTTGCTCATCACAAATTCACCCCAATCAGCCATCAGGGCTTGCCGTTTGGCCAGCAAATCTCCGCGTCGGTAAGCCGCTTCGGCTTTGTCCTTGAGTTGATGCGCCAAGGCTTGCTCGATCACTTCGCGGCTGTGCTGGGTAGTTTCCCCCGCCCAATCACGGAATGCAGAACGAAAGCCATGTACGGTGGCATCGGGATAACCCAGGCCACCGGATGCTTTTTCGCCTTTGAGCAGCATGAGCATGGCCATGTTGGATAACCCATTTCGCTGTTTGCTTTGGCCAAAGAACAAATGATCGTTACCAACAATACGGGGTTGGGCTTTGAGGATGTCGATGGCAGCATCAATCAAGGGAATGCGGTGTTCCTTTTTGGCTTTCATCCGCTGCGCCGGAATAATCCACAGTCGCCGTTCCCAATCGATTTCATCCCAAGTGGCTCCAATCACTTCACCCGTGCGGGCGGCGGTGAGGATAAGAAACTCCAACGCGCGGGCGGCTTGACCGTGATGGGTTTGCAGGGCTTCGATGACACTGGGCACCAGCGTATACGACAGCGCGGCATGATGACTATCGACCGGTTGCACATCAGAGGGTTTGGCCAAGAGCGCATCCAGATGCCCGCGCCATTGCGCGGGGTTGATTTCATTGGGATTACGCAGACGCATGGCACTGGCCCAAGCCAGTACGGTTTCAATGCGTTGCCGTACCCGACTGGCGGTTTCGTTCTTGGTTTGCCAGATGGGTATTAGGGCAGCCAAGACTAAATCGGTCGTGATTTCTGCTACCGGCACAGCACCAAATACGGGGTACACATAGGTCTTTAAGGTGCTGGCCCATTGCGCCGCATGTTTGGGGTTTTTCCAGCCAGCGCGTTTGGCTTCCATGCAGCGCTCAGCGCATTCAGCAAAGCTCGTTAAGCTGACCTGTTGCCGGGCTTGATCGGCGAGTTGCTGTTTTTCTCTCAGTTCCCGCTCGATCAATGGGTCTTTTTTCTGTTTAACCAGTGCACGCTGTTCAGTCGCCAGGGTGCGGGCTTCCTCCAATGACACTGAGGGATAACTCCCTAAACCCATTTCGCGGGTTTTACCGGCAATGGTGTAACGAAACACCCACGCCTTGCTGCCGGTATCACGCACCACCAACCGCAGACCACCGCCATCAATCAGCGTACTCGCCGACTTCTCTCGCTGTACACGTAACGCCGTTAGCTTATTAATCGCCGCCATAGATCACCTCGCATCGTTCCCCAAACCCGTCCCCTTTTCAGCCCCCTTTTTTGTACCGGATTTAGTGGAATAGTGCAAGACACTATTAAACAAGCGATTTAACAATGTGCTGATATTTAACGAATTATGTGGATATTTTAGGCCAATGCTGGATATGTATTAGAAAGACTGATCCTCCGCCACTATTCAGTGACATGCGCTTGATTCTAAAGCGAATTGCAAACAAACCAGATGATTGCGACCACACATATGCCCACACTTTGATGTTTGGTAGGAAAGTGCGGTGACATGACCGCCTGCATTCTTCTGATTTTCTTAGACGACAAAACATCCCAGATCAAAATCATCCCTCTGGTGGGCTGACATGTATTTCGTCGGAAAAAAATTCTGAATATCCAGACCGATGCTCGATCTTTCGGATGATTGTCATGAACGCAGTCCCTACATAGTGAACAGGGAATCCACCTCGGGGAATCCGGGAGTGTAGCCAGAACCAAGACTTAGCTGCATGACATCAGCGGTCATCTTTGTCGACAAACACCGTAAGACGGAAAACTTAATAAGACATTGATAATAAACAAATAAAAATCAGCACGTACGGTGTAAAACCATGGTTAGGCGAACTTATCTTCCGCCATCAACATTAATTAAGACATTGATTTAATTTGGTTTTTAAGCACCTTGGCCGCCCACTTTAGTCCAACATATTCATGGATGAACACCCCGGAAATAAAACAGTTCCGATTTAAGCCACTGAGCCAAAGGCGGATAGTTTCCGGCCGCCACCGTCAACACCATGAGAATCAGTAACCATACAATGCTGATGTAAAGCCATTTCATCGAGTCCATCCTCCTAAAATTGTACGGGAGGATCAGACTAACGCCGGGCGTGCAAACAATACAGATACAGAAAAAATCAGTTGAACCGGTACAATAAGGGATCAAACAAACTGTACCGGTAGACAGGCCATCACAGGATACCAACAGATCGCCAGCAAGCAGCGCGCTCAAATAACCCCTGTCATAACCATACCGGGTCACATGACCTGCGGGATCTGACGGTCTGCATTAGTGCAGAGGCTCCCTAAGGAACCTCTGATTGAATCCCCCAAATCAGATAAACTAGCGTGAAACCATCGTGTTAGGTGCCGGATCGATGAAACAGACAAGTTTTGCCTCGCTGAGCTTTGCGTCGAAGAAGAAAAAGACGCGCAA
>NZ_JAQTTX010000100.1 GCF_028710545.1 Halothiobacillus sp.
GTAAGACATTTATAGACGGAGTGTCATACTTTGTGTCTGACACTCGAACAGGGTGTTTGGAGGAAAAATGCTAGAGAAAAACACAGATCGTATATCCATCCGGGTTCCATCTAAGTGGAAATCGGAATTAGCACGCAGGAAAATCAAGATCGCGCCGTACGTGAGATCCGTTATTTTCCGATTACTTGAAACGAGCGATCAAGTGCTCGCGAATCGCCCCCAGACCAAGTCAAAACAGCAAGCAGCGAAATTATATAATCAATTGAATGAGTTCTTTGTACGTACAAAGTCCTCAAATTTTGACCAAAAAATGGTCGAAACACCGTTCAAAACTCCAATTTTCCGCGCGGAATACCTCCCTAAGGCCCAACCGGAAGAGCTTATCCAGCTTGCTGAGTTTTTGGGACAAGAAGAGTTTGCAGAACAGATTTTACAGGATATTTATGGTGGATTATGAAACCCGCAACGCTTGACATAAGATTTGTCCTGGTACGCAGGATCGAAAAAGTAGAAGATATCGACATGGCAATCAAGGCAATCCTGGAGCACCTGGAGAAACTGGAAAATGCCGCGCACAACCTGGAAGAGCTGCGTGCGCAAATGAGGAGGAATCTGGATGGTTAATGAGGACCGGGCAGAAAGGATGCGCGTTTGTGCTGACCGGCTCAGCCAGGCAGAACGTGAGCTTACAAATGCCAGGAAGAAGTATGCGCGCGCCCTCCGTGAGTGGGATGCTGCCTCCCAGGTAAAACTGGATGATGTTCCTCTCTAAAAAAAATTATTCTTTTTTATTTCGCGGTCTCGGTCATCGCGGTCTCGGTTGCGCTCTGGTCAACTCTCCTTAGCATATGCTGCCCATAGGATATGCCCCACCACGTAACGGCAATCGCCGTGCTGTAAGCCACTCCAAGGCCAACAATCACAGCTCCGTCCACTACTGCCTCAGCTACCACTCCGATCACCTCCAATGAGTATCCTTATTCCCGCGAGCAGGAGGGCCTGCCCGGTAATCATGCCTATAGCTAAGCCAGCCAGGAATACATTATCCATATGGCACTGCTCCTGATGGCCTGCCAAGCAACGATACAAGGAGTATAGCACCTAAGGCAAGACCGCCAATCATCATCCAGGAGGGTATGCTGGATGCGGAGATCCCCGCGCCCTGTCCCCCGGCCTGTTGCTGTGCCAGGCTGTTTAGGGCCTTGTTGATATCCGCGATCGCGCTGCTGTAATCCTGCCCTACCTGAGTAGGTGCCCCTGGTTGCTGCTGCATGCCCACTGTGGGCTGTAGCTGTGGGGCCTCCTGCCAGATTACTTGTGTTTGTGCTGATGGCTCCGGGTATTTCTGTATCTGCTGTACTGCTGGAGATACGTTCGGGCCTAGCTGTCGAGCGTATGTAGCGATCCAGTCCCGCGCATAATCGGCAGTAGAGAATACTGCCTTCACCTCCAGGGGAGGCTCTGGCCCCTGGTAAGCTGAGTTCATCCAGAACTGGCTACCAGCCTGGAGTTGCTCTACCTGCCCGGCCAGGTTGCCGGCAAACTCGCCGGTCTGCACCAGTCCAGGCCCCGGGGAAACAAGCGGGCCGTCCATCTGGATAGCCATACTCTCATTAGCCCAACATCTCCCCGTACGGGGATGGCAAAAAGTCATGTTTTGTTACCACCTCAATGTAATATCCTGCCACCAGGGGATCGGCTCAGCATCATAAGCTTCGCAGCCTAATCGCGTTCCTGGAGGGGATGCGGCGCAGAAGTCTCGCATGGTCATGCCTGCGGGTAGCCCGACATATACGGGCTGTGCCTCAGTGCCTGGTTGTACCCACGTCCAATTTGACGGGAGATAGCCGGGAGGAGTGGCCGGTATATCCGGTACTCCCCAACCATCCAGGAGGCCCCGAACAGCTGTAGCGGGGAACTGAGCTGTATAGTACACGGGCGTGAGGACGTGCTGACCTACCCAGGCCCCGGCCTCTCCAGCCGGATCCACCAGGTAACTTTTTACTGCCCATGCTCCGACAGCTACGGCCCCGGCAACCAGGGCAACAGATACCAGCGTATCCTGCCAGCTCATCAGACAAACGCCTCCCACTGAGTTGGGAGCATGCCAAGCGATGCAATCCAGGCATCGCGCCGTGCTGCCTCCCTCCATGCATCCTCATACCTGCCTGCAGCTGTGAGAGCATCAACAGATGCCCGGAAATTAGCTAGCATGGTGGTGTACCATGCTGGAGGGCCTTGTGATGCAGGAGGGCCTCCCGGCGTGCTCGATGCTGACGTTACAGGCGATGATCCGTTTCCGCACCCGCACTCGCACCCGCACTCGCACCCGCACCCGCCAGCTGAGGCCGGCGCGCTGGATGGGGCTGGAGGGCCTTGTGATGCAGGAGGGCCTCCCGGCGTGCTCGGTGCTGCTGATGCCGGTCTCGATGCCAGGTAAATTCCTAGCGCGAAGACCCCGGCAAAAAGAATGAGATCTTGATTCTCACGTTTCATCATATATCACCGTCACCACCGTAGATCGTGCAACCGATTGGTTGATGTAGAGGGGTTGCGAGGAGTTGACTTCCAGGCATCCGCGCCATACATCGGTAATCAGTTCCAGATGCTCAGCGAGCGAGTCAGGTACGCGGGAAAATCCGCCGTTGTAAATAATCGGCGTCACCTCATCTGATACCAGGGTGTGCATGAATTCCTGTGGGATTTTGCGTTTGACCCGGCACAAGTTGTGATAAATTGCGCCGATCGGGAATCCTACATCTACCAGGGCGGACTCAATCGGAGTATGGATCTCAACGTCAACCCGTACCTGTCGCAACCTGACTGCCCGATTTTGGTGTGTCCATGCATAAGCTTCGACCCCAGTTACTACGATGGTAATTATCCGGGGTTTGGTAGTGCCTACGCTCTCGTACACCGTTACGGCCATGATCTCACGCTGCCAGGGGCGCTACGACGAGCATGCGGTACGTTTTCCCTGGTGCCAGGCTTGGGAGTGATCCTACCGGCCGGCTGGGGTTCGTGGCTCCGAATGCCGAGTAATCCGCGATCGCTGCGGTGCGCATGCCGTCACTCGTAAATTCAATCGTGCCGGTCGCTGCGGTCGGAATAAAATCAATACAATCCACAACTTCGGGGACCGTAAAAAAGTTCGGGCTGTTCGCGGATGCCGGGGCGTTCCAGTCCATGAGTACGTACGAACCGGCTGCTCCTGCTGCCGGGTTGTACACGCTGAGGGTGTACCGGCGTCCACTTTGCCGGCCTCTCATGGTGAGAGTGCCTATGGTTGCTGCCATTAGATCGTACCTCCACCATTCGTGACCGGACTACCGCCAAGGAATCCGGAGCTCAGAGTGGCTCCCGCCTGCATACCGGCAAGTGTGAGTAACGTAGTGTTGTTCATCAGGTACCCCGTGGCACCGATGCCCAAGATACCGCCATATCCCGGCAGGAATTTGCTACCAACTTGGGATGCAACTCCCCCGATCAACCCCTGTATGATGGGGCCGAATTTACCGCCACCTAATCCGGATACCCGGCGGGTGACTCTCCGCACCGGAGAAGATGATCTCCTCCGGCGGGTAACTGCTGTACGACGTGCTGCCATACATCAGCGTAATTGTTTTACAACAATAAAAATTTAGATGCAACCTTGGTTTCCGCCAGGAGGCTGTTGCCCTGGTTGTGCAGGCCCATCAGCTGCGCCTAGCAGTTTTTGGAGTCCCCCACTCTCAATAAATCCCTTAGCTATCGGCAGTAATTTGGCAATTTCAGGTGGCATATCATCCTGGAACAGCTGCGATACATCGAACCCTGCGGTTTGAGCGAGTTCCTCAACCCAGGCCCCTACCTCAGGTTCATTTGATTTTCCATATCTAGTGTCAGCCGCCTTCCTCCGTATTTCCGCTATACGGGCTTTTTCTGCAAATTCCTGCAATTTAAGAGCGTT
>NZ_JAQTTX010000053.1 GCF_028710545.1 Halothiobacillus sp.
AACAGCGGAGTGTGGCACAACCGGGGGTGGTCAAATTTGGACGCTGTTTCCCCCGGATTCCTGCTCAGTTTTGCACGCTGTTTTACACACCTGTGGTGTTTGAGGTCAAGAATACGGGCAGGCTGGCGGCCAGTATGACGCCGATCAAACCAAAGCCCTCGCGAGATGCGGACAGACGGGTTCGGCCTTGGGGTGTGGGGTCGGCCTCGGCGCCAAAACTGGTGTACGGGATCGTAATCAAGGTCCAGGCAAGAAACCCCAACATCGCCCACAAGTAGAGGTAAGCAATGCCCACTTGAGGCGGCGGATTGAGCAAGAAATACGTTGCAAGTAAAAATAGCGGCAGGCCGATGAGCATCAGCGTTTTTCTGCGATGGCGGCCTGGAATCAGATCGGCGTAAAAACCGACAATCGGGTCGAGGATCACATCCCACAATCGGCTGATCATCAAGGCCAAGCCGACGGCGCCCAGCCCCAGCCCCAATTGCTGTGCGTAGAACGGGGGCAGGTACACATACAAGGGGATGCCCATAATGGCCAAAGGAAGCCCGGTTGCCCCATAGGCAAGCACCTGCCCGAGTGATAAATTGGCGTTTGGGTTCACGCCATATCCTTGAGTTCGATGGTCGTTTCTCGCGCATTGTTTTTGGCGTTCATCGGTTTTTCAAGGAGAACCTGAGCCACGTTGATGTGTTCTGCCAGGAAGCCGGCTTCGCAATAGGCCAGGTAGTATTGCCATGTTCTGCGAAAACGCGCATCGAATCCTTGTGCTTCCAGCGCATCGGCATGAAGGTTGAAGGATTCTGCCCAACGGTTCAAGGTGCGGGCGTAATCCTTGCCGAAAAAGAAGGTGTCTTTTATTTCCTGTCCTGCATGGCTGGCGCCTTGGGTAAATAGTTCGATGGTGGGCAACATGCCGCCGGGAAAGATGTACAACTGGATGAAGTCAGGCTCGCGCCGATAGGATTCGAAGGCTTTTTCTGAAATCGTGATGACTTGGATGGCTGCGCGTCCCCCGGGCTTAAGACGGTCGTAGATGGTCTGAAAATACGTGGGCCAGTAGTGTTCGCCGACGGCCTCAAACATCTCAACCGAGACGATGTGATCGAACGTGCCGGTTTGATCACGGTAATCGCGGAGGAAAAATTCAGCCTGCGCGGGGTGTTTGACGCACGCCATTCGCTCGATGGCAAATGCCTGTTGCTCAGTGGACAAGGTAATGCCGGATACGTGAATCCCTTGGCCAGTCGCTTGCTCGGCAAAACCACCCCAGCCGCAGCCGATTTCAAGGATATGGTCGCCCGGTTTGGCTTCGAGCGCATCGATCAAACGTTGGTATTTTCGTGCTTGCGCTTCGGCCATCGGTTCATCGGGGCGGCTGAACAGGGCCGACGAATAAGTCATGCTGGGATCCAGCCACAGACGGTAAAACTCATTGCCCAAATCATAATGGGCGGAAATATTGCGCCGACTGCCCCGCTTATGGTTGCTTCTGAGCGCATGTTGCAGGCGGTGAATCAGCCGTGCCCAAAATCCGGCACGCAAGTCATCACGCATCACATCCATATTGCGTGCGCCGATTTCCAGCAAACGCGTGAGGTTGTCGGTGGAAAAATCACCGTGAATGTAGGCTTCGGCAATACCAATATCGCCCAGTCGAGCCAGACGAGATAATAACCGGGCGGGGTGATGCAAGCGCCATTCCGCTTTGAGTTCAGGGTGCGTTTGACCGGCAAACGTGTGTTCCTGACCTTCAACGGTGAGCACGCGGATCTGCCCGATGCGTATTCCACCCAGCAGTGAATATACCCATCTGGCCGAGATCGGCAGTTCAAGGACGTTGTTTTTAATTGCTTTTATTTGGCTTTGGGGCATGAGCTTATCTCCGAAGACGGTTTTGGCGGTGATTTATGGAAGACACCGCCCTTGAGCCATATTTTCAAAGCGTGCCAATGAATCAGACCGATCACTTTGAGTGTGAGAAAGGGAATTCTTATTGCCTCAAGCCAGAGGCGCCCGTCGCTCAATGTTCGGCGATGCGCATGATGGGTTGCGACCAGCGTCAATTCTTCACCGGTTTCGGTGAGCGCATTTTCTCGAATAGAAACACTCAGCCGTTCGGCGGGTTGGTTGAATTTAAAGTGATAGCGCATCGCCATATCGAGGAATGGGGATACGTGGAAAGCCTTGTCCGCGCTGGCTTGGAACGGCAGTTCCAATGGCCTGCCCTGGTCGTGCAGCAAATAATGATGAAACTCGCCGAAGGTATTGCTCACCTCGCAATCAATCGCCACCAATTGCTGCGCGTGGTCAAAGCAATACCAGACATTGAGCGGGTTGAACTGGTAACCGAGCACGCGGGGATAGGTGTTGATGAGCACGCGCCCTTTTGAAATATCAAAACCTTGATCGGCGCAGGCCTGATTGATCCATGCTCGCAGAGATGTGCCTTTTTGACGCGGCCCCAAATCACGTGCATGGACTGAAAACAGGTTGAATCGATTGGCCGACAACCAACGCAATGCGGGAAAATTTTGTTCATAGTCGTCCAAATCGACCAGCAGGCTGAACACGCGATACTCGAAGCGGTAAGCCGGGCCGCGCATCCGCTGGTGCATGACTTTGCCGATGTACAGTGTGCTACCGCTCATTTATCTGCCTGCCAGGGTGGCGTGATGCCAAACGCCAATGCAATGTTGACTGCAGATCTCAAGCCATCTTCATGGAAGCCATAGCCTGTCCATGCACCGGCGTAATAACAGTTCCGGTGGCCTTGCAGTTGAGGTAATTGCTGTTGGGCACGACTTGTTTTGGCATCGAATACCGGGTGCTGGTAGGTGATTTTTGCTCGGATCAGTTCAGCGCGCGGGGGCTGAAACGGATTGAGCGTGACCAGCCAGTCTGAGGGTGTATCCAGTTGCTGAAGATGATTCATCCAGTAGGTCACAGCCACGGCCCGGTGGCCGGACGCTCCTTTTTGGCCCAGGTAATTCCAGCTTGACCAAACAGCGCGGCGGCGGGGCATAAGATCTTTATCGTGATGCAGATAAGCCTGGTTTTCCTGAAAGCGGAATGCACCCAGCACACCTTGCTCATGCGCGTCTGCCTCATCCAGTGCGGCTAGTGTCTGATCCGCATGACCGGCAAAGATACAGGCGTCGAAGCGCTCGCCGGTTTCGGGAAGATAAATGCCATCGGGCTCTCGAATCACCCGGTTGATGGGGCAATTGGGGCGATAGTTGAAGCGTGCGTCCTTGAGCATGGCATCGATGTAGCTGCGCGAACCGCCCTTGATCGTTTCCCATTGAGGCCGGTCGTTGACATTCATCAAGCCGTGGTTTTCGAAAAACTGCAAAAAACTGAGCGCGGGGAATTCGAGCATGACTTCAGTGGGGCAAGACCAGATCGCCGCCGCCATGGGCAAGAGATAGTCGTCACGGAGACCGACACCAAAGCGTCGCCGGTCCAGAAAGTCACCCAAGGATTCGTCTTTGGGAAATGCAGGGTCGCGAAGCGCCGCTTTGCCTTCACGATTGAAGCGCAGGATATCCCGCACCATTGTGATGAATCGGGGGCGTATCAGGTTGATTTTCTGCGCAAAAAGGGTGGACAGGTCGCTGCCGCCATATTCAAGGCGTCCTTGATCCAGACTCACGCCGAAAGACATCTGCGTCGGTTGAGTTGCGATGCCAAGATGCGAGAGCAAGCCGGTCAAATGGGGATAGTTGGGACGGTTGAACACAATGAATCCCGTATCCACCGAAACAGGGTGGCCCTGATCTTCAAACCGATGGGTATGCGTGTGGCCACCGAGATAGTCGTTTTTTTCGAACAGGGTGACTTCATGTTTGCCACCCAGAAGCCAGGCAGAGGCGACTCCCGCAATACCGGAGCCGATGACGGCGATCCTTCGAGGGCGGTCGGCAGGCGTCTGTTTGGTTGTATCCATTGTTTTTTGTTCGCTTGGCGGCTCGGTTGAAATGGTCGTTACAGTTCATGTACGCATGAAATCTGTTTGCGGTTGCACACTTGTATGTATAGATTATGTATAACTAATGTGCAACTATGTCCTTGACCTTGGAACATGTCCAGCAAACTCCTCTTTTCGAACCTGCAGGGGCATGAAGTGCTTGAACAGCCTGGGTTCATATTTCGAGAAGCGGTCTAAGCTCTGGGGCTGGTGGCCATAATTTAGGGAAGCGCTGATTTATTCCAAGGATGGAATAAATCAGCATTTACTTAGGAGAACGAAATGCCGAATCTTGATCATTCTCGACAGCGCGTGACCTGGATCGTTGGCGGCAGTAGCGGCATTGGTCGTGCCCTGGCTGAAGGGTTGCTGTTGCAGGGCGATAGGGTGGTGGTATCTGCGCGCCATTTGGAGGGCTTGGCGGATCTTGCTGAGCGGTATGGCGATCAAGTCCAACTCATTGCAGTGGATGTAACCAAGCCGGAGACTCTGGACAAGGGATTGTCCGAATTATTGGCACGGTGGGCGCGCATTGATCGCGTGATCCTCAATGCGGCAGATTATTCCCCAATGAGTCTCGCCGACTTTGATCCCGCGCTGTTTGAACGCTTGATGCAAATTAACTTCATGGGCGTGATTCATGGTATCAACGCCGTGCGCCAACAATTTTTACAGCAAGGCGCGGGGCAGATTCTGATTACCGCGAGTGTCGCCGGTTTCAGGGGGTTGCCGTATGCCGCCCCCTACGGCGCGACCAAGGCGGCACTGATCAACATGGCAGAATCACTGGCTCCGGAGTTCGCGCGCAAGGGGGTTCTGCTGAGAGTTATCAATCCGGGCTTCGTGCGGACGGCACTGACCGCCAAAAATGGCTTCGAGATGCCGGGCATACTCGAGCCGGAAGAGGCCGCGCGCCTGATTCTTAAAAAGCTCGATCGAAGGGGCTTTGAGCTGTTGGTGCCCACAGGATTTGGTTTGGTGATGAAGCTTATTCGCATCCTGCCTTATCCACTTTTTTTCGCCTTGACCCGTCGGATGCTCAAACCATGACCGCAAGTTCGTTATCAGCGACAAAATTGAAGGCGGCGGCCCATAACTTTGCCGAGGTTATTCGTCACCTTGATGCGGATGCATTAGATGAATTGGCGCGTGTGTTTTCTCCCGAAGCCCGTTTCAAGGATCCATTCAACGATGTGATTGGGCGCGACGCGATTGTTCGTGTGTTTGCGCACGGTTTCCGGCGCTGCCCGAAACTACGATTTCTGGTTGAAGAAATGGCTTTCGTGCCCGACGCTCGAGTGGTGTATTTTTATTGGCGTTTTTGTTGCGGTACGCAGGAACAGTTGACACTCACAGGCGTCAGTCGAGTCGTGTTCGATGAGTTGGGCCTGGTTATCGAGCATATTGATTACTGGGACCCGGCAGAGCAGGTGTACGACAAGGTACCGCTTCTCGGCGCTATTCTTCGCTGGGTGCGCGGGCGGTTGTCGTCCTGATTATCTCCTCGGCGGAGTCATGCTGCCCGCCGGCTTATGTATTAAGCAGGGCATCCATCAAGCGTTTTCCCGCCGACTGCATGGGCTCATCCTGAGCAAACGAGAGCAGAACGGGCCTGTGTTTTGGCGCAGCCCCTTCTTGGGATATGAGTTCGGGAAGCCATCTCTTAAGACTGCCGATATTGTCCGCGTCCAGATGCGCGGGGCGTTGATTGAGCACAATGGCCGCGATGGGGATTGCGCGACGGGCGAGCGCTTCAACATGCGCAAACAGCGTGCTCAAGGTGCCGAGTCGGTCCGGGGCAATCAAAATGACGGGCAGTCCCGTGAATGTTGCCAGCGCACAGTTGAGTGCATCTTCTGTCAGTGGCGATAGCGCCCCGCCCGCCCCCTCGATAATCCAGAATTCACGCAATGCAGCGTGCCGATTGTTGCCTGCATCTTTCAAGAGCGGAGCAATATCTCTCTCGAACTGTAGGGATACGCCTTCGCTGGCGGCTGCCTGGGGCGCGGCCACAGGCAATCTGAAGCGTAACGGGCAAACGTCATCCAGTGTGTCCACTTGTCCTGCGGCAGACCACAGTAATGAGGCATCTGCTGGCACGAGCGTGTCGTTCATAATCGAACAGCCGGTTTCCACAGGTTTGCGCACGCGCACATGAAAACCGCTTGAGCGCAGCGCTTGCGTCAGTGCGCAGCCGACGAATGTCTTGCCCACGCCGGTGTCGGTGGCCAGAACCACCACGCCGCGCGCGTCGGCTGGCGCTGGTTGAAGTTCAGTCAAGTTTGGTGCCGGTCAGCAGGCGGTAGGCTTCGAGATAGCGCGATCGGGTCTGTTCGACAATATCGGCCGGGATTTGCGGGCCGGGTGCTTTCTTGTTCCAGTCCAGCGTTTCCAGCCAGTCGCGAACAAATTGCTTGTCGAAGGACGGCGGGCTGATGCCTGTTTTGTACTGATCGACCGGCCAGAACCTTGATGAATCAGGTGTGAGCGCCTCGTCGATCAGATACAGCGTGCCTTGATCATCCAGACCGAATTCGAATTTGGTATCTGCAATGATGATGCCGCGTTCCAGTGCGTATTTCGCGGCTTGCTGATAGAGCTTGATGGCGGTATCCCGCACCTGTTCGGCCAGTTGGCGACCAAGCAGGGAAACGGTGGTGTCAAAATCGATGTTTTCATCGTGATCGCCCACAGCGGCCTTCGTCGCCGGTGTGAAGATCGGTTCGGGCAAGTGGGCCGCCAGAGGCAGATCTTTCGGGAGCGCGATGCCGCATACCGCGCCGGTGGCCTGGTAATCCTTGTAACCGGTGCCGATCAGGTAGCCGCGCACGACGGCTTCGATCGGCAATGCTTTGAGTCGCTTGACGATCAGGCTTCGACCTTCCAGCAGGGCGCGCTCATCACGATCGGGGATGATATCGGTCAGCGATTGGTCGTCCGTCAGGTGATTCGGCACGATATTGCGGGTCCGATCGAACCAGAAGCGGGAAATCGCTGTCAAAACATGTCCCTTGTCCGGAATGGCCGTGGGCAGGATGACATCAAAGGCAGAAATGCGATCGGTTGTAACAATCAACAGACGGTCATCATCTACGGCATACAGATCGCGAACTTTGCCGCGGTGGAGTAGGGGCAGATGACTGAGTTTTGATTCAAGCAATGGCGCGGTAATTTTAGGCATAGTCTATATAATCATTAGATGGTTATGATTTATTCCGTCTGAGCGATCAGTGGGCCATTGTAATCGACATGCAGATGATCTGTGGTCTGTATTTTGTCCGGCTTTCAGGGCTGTGCCGTGGAATGCGTTGAGGCCCTGATGACTCAATGCGATGAACAAGAGATAGCAATTTTTTAAGGTGAATTCATGGTGAGCAAGCGTCGGGTTGGGATGCAGGTTGTGTTGCTGCTTTTGCTCAGCATGGCTTTCGGGCGTGCCTGGGCCGATTTCACCCTGCCCTACGGCGACCAGGGTAATGAGTTGGATGTCAAGGTGGTCGGTGGCGAACATCAGCGAGGTCCTTTGTTTCTTTGGTTCACCAATCAATACGGGCGAACCACGGGGGCTGAAGCGATCGCTCATGCCTTGGCTCGTCGGGGTGCAACCGTCTGGATGGTCGATCTGCTTGATTCATTGTTATTGCAACGCTCGAATGAGGTTGTACGCGGGCTCAGTGGCAAAGGTGTCGCTGCGTTGATGACCGCGGGCGTCAAAACCGGGCGTCCGGTGACGGTCGTCGGCCTTGATCGCATGGCCGTACCGATTCTGCGCGGCTTGCGTGATTGGCAGGCGTCGGCAACGAACCCGGATGCCGTAACGGGCGCTGTCTTGCTGTTCCCTAACCTCTATCGCGGAACGCCGGTCGCCGGCGAACCACCCAGCTTTTTGGGCATTGTGGCGGCAACCAATATGCCCGTCATGATTCTGGAGCCCGAACGGGGCGTGAATCGCAATCGTCTGGGCAGTTTGCTTGATGCCCTGCAAGGGGCGGGTTGCCCGGCGTTCGCTCGCATCATCCCCAATGTGCGCGATTATTTTCCTTTGCATTTGAAGACGGCTCAAAATGAATCGCTTAAAAACCTGGCCGATTTCATGAAACCGGAGGAGGCCCGGGCCATGCAGGCTTTGCCGGATGAATTGCTTGAATCCAGCCGCCTGCTGGCCGAGGCGCCCCATCCCGCGCACGTCCTGCCTTTGAACCAGGCTCTGGATAAACCCATCCAGCAGCAATTCGGCTTGATTCCCGTGGCGAGTCTCAAGGCGAAGAACTTTGTATTGCCCGACTTGAACGGGCAGATCCACCGGCTGGAGCATGGCCCGCTCGATACCCGGCCCGCAGTCACGCTGGTCAACTTCTGGGCCAGTTGGTGCCCGCATTGCGTCGAGGAAATTCCGTCCATGAATGAATTGGCTCAGAGTTACCCTGCTGGCCAGTTGCGTGTGCTGTCGATCAACTTCAAGGAATCGCCTGCCCATGTGGCGGCGTTCATGAAGCAGTTCTCGGTGCATTTCCCGGTTCTGATCGATCGACAGGGGGATGTAGCTGCCCAATGGGGGGTGTTTGCCTTTCCAAGCTCGTTTCTGGTGGACGACCAGGGGCGTATCCGTTACTCGGTGAATGCGTCAATCGATTGGAACACGCCCAAGGTCAAGGCCCTGATCGATCAGATTATCCGCGAGGAGAAACGCTCGGCCGCATCGGCTCGATAACCCAACAATCCCCGCGTGTCGGGGCGGTATGCGTTATCATCCCCGGCCTGATTTTACGGGCTTACGATTTGGGCCTTCGATTTGATGGAGATGGGCGCGTCATGCGGGTATTGGGCATCGAAACATCGTGCGATGAAACGGCCATCGCCATCTACGACACATCTTGCGGTTTGCGCGCGAATCAGATTCACTCGCAAACCGATGTGCATGCGCGCTATGGCGGCGTCGTCCCCGAGTTGGCCGCGCGCGATCACGTACGCAAGTTGCCGTTATTGTTCAGGGCAGCCCTCGAAGAAGCCGATCTTCGTCGCGATCAGATCGATGCGATCGGATACACGGCCGGTCCCGGCTTGCAGGGCGCGTTGATGACCGGTGCCGCCTTTGCCAAGGGGTTGGCGCGGGCGCTTGGTCGTCCTGCGCTGGGTGTGCACCATCTGGAAGGTCACGTGCTGGCACCCTTGCTGGAAGATGAGCGCCCGCAATTCCCGTTTCTGGCCGTGCTGGTGTCCGGTGGGCACACGCAGTTGATTGCGGTCAAGGCGCTGGGGGATTACACCCTGCTCGGGGAAAGTATCGATGATGCCGTGGGCGAGGCTTTCGATAAATCAGCCAAACTCATGGGTTTGGGCTATCCCGGGGGCGCGGCGCTTTCCGAATTGGCGCAGCGTGGACGTCGCGATGCCATCCGCTTCCCCCGACCGATGGTCGATCGACCGGGGTTGGATTTCAGTTTCAGTGGTCTGAAGACGGCGGTGGCATTGGCCATCGCGTCAGGCGGAGATCACGCCGATATCGCCGCTTCGTTCGAACAGGCCGTCATCGATACGCTCGCAATTAAAATCGGGCGGGCACTGGAGCAGACCGGTTACCGTCATGTGGTGCTGGCTGGCGGGGTGGCGGCAAATCGTCCGTTGCGCTTGCGGCTCAAACAAATGATGGATGAGCGTGACGGGCAGGTGTTCTATCCACCGCCCATACTCTGTACCGACAATGCGGCCATGATCGCTTTGGTTGCCGCGCTTCGGTTGGAGCGGGGCGAGCATGACGAGGCGGCGGGGTTCGAGGTTCGCCCTCGCTGGCCGTTGGTTTCCTTGAGCCATTCGCTGGCGGGGTGACCGCCTGTCTTTTCAAACCGGTTTTTCCGGTTGATTGTCCGAATCACTCTTTTTGCCGATTTTGGGTTCTTCGCCGTTAATCAGGCGACGAATGTTCCGGTGGTGCCGGTAAATCAGCATGATGGCCATGATACTGACTGCTACCATGGTGGCAGGTGGTGCCAGATACAGGGCGCTGGAAGCCGCTACAACCGCGGCAATAATTGCGGAAAGCGAGGAATAGCGGGTGATAAAGGCGCAGGCTATCCAGGTGCCTACGGTAATCAGGCCAATCAATGGATTGAGTGCGAGTAAGGCACCCGCAGCGGTCGCAACCCCTTTTCCGCCTTTGAACCCAAAAAATATGGGGAAAATGTGGCCGACGAACGCGGCCAGGGCGGCTACGGCCAATGCGACTTCGGGGGCATTCAGGGCACGTAATATAAGCACCGGCAGCAAGCCCTTGCCGAGATCACCAAACAGTGTCAACAGCGCGGCTTTTTTTCCGCCCAGCCGCAGGACGTTCGTCGCGCCGGGGTTGCCGGAGCCCGCTTGGCGTGGATCGGGAAGATGAAATAGTCGTGCTACAAGCACGGCGCTGGCGATCGAGCCAATAAGATAGCTGACGATGGCGATGCCGACCAATGCCGGCCCAGATGAGAAATCCACGGTATATTCCTGATTGAGGTGTGTATCAAACGTCGCGCATTATCACGACTTTGAAGTTCAAAGCGCAAATGAAGAAATGGCGACACGCAAAGAAATGAAAGAAGGTGCTTGGATTGATTGATGGTTTGGTCGAGGGGTGTGGTAACGGTTCCGGCTTGAAGGGGGGCGCACACATTGTGCTGGTTTCCGGTTGGTCGTTCGATTCATCCATGTGGCGGAATTTAGTTGATGGCTATGTTGCGCGCGGCGGCGACCGGTCCGTGATTCATCCTCTGGATTGGCTGGAATTCGGTCGTTGGATTTTCGATGGCGCAGATTGTCCCGTGGCAGAAATGTACAGCGGAGAAAATACGCTTTGGCTTGGCTGGTCGCTTGGCGGTGCCCTGATTCTGGAAGCCTTGGCCAGAAAGAATTTGTCACCGCGCCAATCGGTCATCCTGTCGGCTTCCCCCCGTTTTCTGCAGGATACGGCTTCAGGTTGGCAAGGGATGCCTGAAAAAAACTGGCAAGCCTTGCGAAGACAGGTAGGTCGTTCACCCGATGCTGCGTTGAACGGGTTTGACACCTGGCTTGGTCTTCCCGCCGGGTTCGGTCGCCAGCAGGAGGCGGGCGCTTTGCAGCAGGGGCTGGATTGGTTGGCCGCTATCGATCAACGCGCCTGGTTGGCACGCGCGACGAGGCCCATTCATTGGGTATTCGGTTCCGATGATCCGCTGCTGCCGACGCAACCGTGGACAGAATCTTGTGGTTCGGCGTGTCAGCAACTCACGCCCTTGCAGGGCGGTGGTCACGCGTTGCCCTGGCGCCATGAAGATTATTTGATGAACTTATTGCTGACCTATTCAGCTCGCGGGATTGAAGATGTTTGATTACGCCCAGGTTCGTGCCCGGTTCAATCGCGCGCACCAGACATATGACCAGTTCGCTGCAGTGCAGCAAGAAGTGGGAAGAAGGCTCGATGAGCGTTTCGAATGGTTGAAAATAGAGCCTCGGCGCATTCTTGATCTTGGTGCGGGAACTGGACAGATGACACGGGCAATGCAGAAGCGTTATCCGTCGGCCCAGGTGGTGGCTCTTGATCTGGCAGAACAGATGCTTGCGGTTATCCCCAAGACAGGGCGTATCTTCAAGCGTCGGCGTGTGGTGTGCGCAGACATGCATCAGTTGCCGTTTAAAGCCGGTAGCTTTGATGTCGTTATTTCAAATTTCTCATTGCAGTGGAGCCATGATCTGGGTGTGGTTATGCAGGAGGTGGCGCGCGTGTTGGCATCGGGTGGGGTTTTCGTGTTCGCCACCCTGGGGCCGGATACCTTGCAGGAATGCAGGATAGCCTGGTCGGGACTAGATGAGGCAGTCCACACGCACGGATTTCTGGATATGCACGATGTAGGAGATGCCCTGCTGGCCAGTTGCTTTGCGGATCCGGTGATGGATCAGGAGCGACTCACGCTGTATTACCCCACCCCCGTCGAGTTGATTAAGGAATTGCGTGGCGTCGGTGTGGGAAACACGCATCTTGAGCGTGCTACCGGTCTCACCGGGCGAGAGAAATGGAAAGGATTCCTGGCGGGCCTGGAGTCTCAACGCTCTGCTCAAGGTATCCCGCTTACCTATGAAGTGGTATATGGTTTGGCCTGGGGGACGGGGGTATCCCCAGTGTAATGCTCGACTTTTCGACGGCATATGACTCAAGAAAGGGTCATTTTGCTCAATAGAATTTATTTATCCAGGTGGCCTTTATATAAATGAAACCAGCTAACGATCGTGTTGCATTGATATTTATCAGAGGGTTATGTTTTTGGCGTCTCGAGTACACTAGGGAATCCGTAGGTTTTTGTGTGTTTTAGAATGCTTTAATATGGCTGGTCTAAAATAGGTGGCGAAGCCTTGGTGGCCGAGTCGATTCAATCTTTATGCGGAGGGGTCAAGATGTCTGCGAACACAGTTGCCATAACGGCAGAGCAGTACAATTACGACATTGTCAAGAAATTCGCCATTATGGCGATGGTGTGGGGTTTGCTCGGCATGTCGGCCGGCGTTTATATCGCCAGTGAGCTTGCTTTCCCTTTTCTCAATTTCGATATCGCTGAAATAACCTTTGGACGCTTGCGCCCTGTGCATACCAGCTTGGTGATTTTCGGATTCGGCGGTAGCGCATTGTTGGGGACTTCTTACTATGTAGTTCAGCGTACATGCCAGGCTAGATTATGGGGCGGTAAGTGGCTTCCGGAATTCACATTCTGGGGTTGGCAACTGAGTATCGGCATCGGGGTTGTGCTTTACATGATGGGTTATACCCAGGCGCGTGAATATGCCGAGTTCGTATGGCCTGTTGATCTGGGTATCCTGGTGACCTGGGTAGCTTACGCCACCGTGTTCTTCATGACTATCCGCAAGCGTTCACAGCCGCATATCTATGTTGCTCTCTGGTTCTACCTTGCGTTTATCTTGGGAACTGCCGTGCTACATATCTTTAATAATCTGGCTGTGCCTGTCGCATGGAATAGCTTTGAGTCCTACAGCCTATTCTCGGGCGTACAAGATGCCATGACGCAGTGGTGGTATGGGCACAACGCGGTCGGCACTATCCTGACAATAGCCTTCTTGGGTATGATGTACTACTTCCTGCCCAAGCAGGCTGAGCGTCCGATCTACTCCTACCGTTTGTCGATCGTTCACTTCTGGGCGCTGACATTCCTTTACATGTGGGTAGGTGGTCATCACTTACTCTGGACGTCGTTGCCTGACTGGGTAGGTTCGGTGGCTTCAGCCTTCTCCATCCTGCTGCTGCTGCCATCATGGGGCGGAATGATCAACGGTATCATGACGTTGTCTGGTGCATGGGAGAAGCTGCGTAGTGATCCGATCATGCTGTTCATGATCACTGCGATGGCGTTCTACGGCATGTCGACCTTCGAGGGCCCGATGATGTCCCTCAAATCCGTTAATGCCCTGTCCCACTACACGGACTGGACCATCGGCCACGTGCATTCAGGTGCGTTGGGCTGGGTGGCCATGATCACCATCGGTTCGTTCTATCACATGGTTCCGCGCCTGTGGGGTGTCAAGCTCTATTCGACCAAGTTGGTGTTTACCCACTTCTGGATCGCGACAGTCGGTATCGTTCTGTACATCGTATCCATGTGGGTTGCCGGTATCGGCCAAGGTCTGATGCTGCGCGCATTCGACCAGTACGGTAACCTGGCTTACACCTTCGTTGAAACCGTGACCTTCATGCATATCCCCTATGTGGTTCGCGCGGTGGGTGGTGCCCTGTTCCTGTCGGGCATGGCGCTGATGGCTTATAACCTGTACATGACAGTATGGGGTGCACGTCGTGAAGTGGTACCGGTTGCGGGCCAAGCTGCCGTCGCGGCAACTCGTGTCTGATCAGGAGATAATCAATGAAACACGAAAGTATTGAAATCAACTCGGCCCTGCTGATCATCCTGACACTCGTGGTGATCAGTATCGGTGGCTTGGTCGAAATTGTTCCCCTGTTCCATATCAAGGGTACGGTTGAGAAGGTTGAAGGGGTTCATCCTTACACACCACTTGAGCAGTTGGGTCGTGATGTGTATGTACGGGAAGGCTGCTATCTATGCCATTCTCAGCAGATTCGACCGTTTCGGGATGAGCAACTGCGTTATGGTCACTATTCTCTGGCGGCAGAATCAAAGTACGACCATCCTTTCCAGTGGGGTTCCAAGCGTACAGGCCCAGATTTGGCGCGCGTCGGTGGCAAGTACTCCAACGAATGGATGACGCAACATTTGATTCACCCGCAATCATTGGTGCCTGAGTCGATCATGCCTTCCTATCCTTGGCTGATGCAGCCGCTGAAATACCAGGATATCGAAGCGCGCATGAAGGCATTGCGCGATGTCGGTGTGCCGTACTCACTGACCAAGGCTGAATATGAAGCCAATGTGAAGAAGTTTGGTAAAGACATGGCCGACCAGTTCGTGATTGCCAATGGTATCAAGTCGGTCAAGGCTGAAGCTGCCGCTGAAAACTGGGATGGAAATCCGAAGGAAATTACCGAGATGGATGCTCTTGTGGCGTATCTCCAAGTACTGGGCACGATGGTTGATTTCTCGAAATACAACCAGGGTTACTTCTCAACATTCAGGTAGTCCGCCAGTTAGTCAGCTTGTGACATCCGAGGAATCGATATTTTGATCAGTGAATTTTTTAATTGGATCGGTCGTCCTGAAATAGCAAAAACCATCGAGTTGTTCTTGCTGTTTGGTGTGTTCATTGTCGTGCTTATCTATGTCTATACAGGCAAGAAGCGTGGTAAGCGGCTGGAATCCTATAAAGATATTCCGTTCCTCGATGATCACGATCATGTTTCTACTGACGCCAACAAAGAGCAGGTGAGTAAAAATGAGTCAGAGTCCAGAAAATAAGAAAGGTCAGGTCGAGACCACCGGTCACGTGTGGGACGGCGACCTGCGTGAGTACAACAATCCATTGCCTCGCTGGTGGTTGTGGGGCTTCTACGGCACCATTATATTTGCGGTGGTCTACTGGATTTTGTATCCCGCATGGCCTTATGCCGATACCTATACTAAAGGTATCTCGACCGTCTCCTTCCAGAGTCCGGTCATCGGGCCAGATGGCAAACCTGAGAAAGGAGCCGACGGTCAGCCCAAGATGGAAACCAAAACAGAGCATTGGAATTCTCGTGCGCTGTTCTATCAGGAAATGCAATCAAGCCCCTCTGCGGTAGCGCAGAAAGAATGGTTGGCTAAGGTCAAGGACATGAGTTTCGAGCAGATTGCTGCCAACCCGGATACCTTGAACTTCGCTCGTTCCATGGGTCATGGTTTGTTTGGTGACCATTGCGCGGCATGTCACGGCACGGGGGGGCAAGGTCATCTTGCCATGAACCCGGAAGGTTCATACCCGAATCTTGCAGATAATGCATGGATTCATGGATCCAGCTACGAAAAGATCGTCTCCGCTATTACCAATGGTATTCAGGGCAATATGCCTGCGTTTGGTGCGCTCTATAAAGGGGAAAAGCTTACTGACCTAGCGCAGTATGTTTTAAGCCTTTCTCATCAGCCAGGTGTCAATGAAGAAGCTGCGAATCGCGGAAAGGCATCGTTTGCAACCTGTGCTGGCTGTCACGGTGCCAATGGGCAGGGCAATCAAGCCATTGGTGCGCCAAACTTAACTGATCAGGCTTGGGCATTTGTCGATGTGCCCGGTGCCAAGAACTATGATGACAAGCTGAAGTTGGTGGAAGGTGTGATTGACCATGGCCTGCAACATCAGATGCCCAAGTTCGGTGATCGTTTGTCGCCTGAGCAGATTCGTTTGCTTGCCGTTTACGTGCGCCAGCTTGGTGGCACCTGATAAGTTAGCTTGAAGCCGAAAAACGCCGACTCAGTCGGCGTTTTTTATTCCAAAGGAAGTCTCGAAACACCACATCCCAGGCGGCGTTCGTTGCAGCTGGATACATCCATATGGCGCTTAGATGACTTAAACTCGTAGCCTATGCCGTCTGTTATTTTTCAGGCATTGGTTGGTGTTTTTAACTGAGTAAATATGTTGGTTATTTAATTGTTGTAATTCTTTCTTTGTTATCTCTGATCAGTCTTATTTATTGTGAAAATATTTTATAATCTATTGATTGATTTTTCTGCTGCCATTAGCGTAGGGGTATGAGACACATGTCTGCTGTCGATCTGACCGAAAAAGAACCGGAGCTGTATAAAGCTCGTGAGCCAATCC
>NZ_JAQTTX010000008.1 GCF_028710545.1 Halothiobacillus sp.
CTCCACGTTTGGCCACCTTGTCGATTTCGTCGATGAACACGATGCCGTGCTGTTCCACCCGTTCGAGTGCCTGCGCACGGACTTCTTCCTCGTTGACCAGATTGCCGGCTTCCTCCTCCGTCAGCAGTTTGAGCGCTTCGGATACGGGCAAACGGCGGGTTTGCGTTTTCCCTTGATTCACATTCTGGAACATGCCGCGAATCTGGCTGGCCATCTCTTCCATCCCCGGAGGGGAAAGAATGTCGATGTTGCCCGCGGGTTGGCGCAGTTCGATTTCGACCTCCTTGTCATCCAGTTCTCCATTTCGCAACTTCTGGCGGAATTTCTCGCGGGTGTTGCGATAGGCTTCGTCACGATGGGAATCGGCCGTGCTATTCCAGCCCTCGTCACGCGGGGCGGGGAGCAGGGCGTCCAGTACCCGGTTTTCGCCTGCGACCAGGGCCTTGTCGCGCACCTCGACCATTGCGATCTGGCGCTGCATTTTCAGGCCGATGTCGGCCAAATCACGGATGATCGATTCAACATCACGACCGACATACCCCACCTCGGTGAATTTCGTGGCTTCAACCTTCAGGAAGGGCGCATCGGCCAATTTGGCCAATCGCCGGGCGATCTCGGTTTTACCCACGCCGGTGGGGCCGATCATGAGTATGTTCTTTGGCGTGATCTCCCCGCGCAGCGGTTCTTCCACCTGTTGCCGCCGCCAGCGGTTACGCAAGGCGATGGCGACGGCCCGTTTGGCTGCGGCTTGACCGACGATGTGTTTGTCTAATTCATTTACGATTTGTTGCGGCGTGAGGTTCATGCGTCGAGTACTTCAATCGTGAGGTTGTGGTTGGTATAGATGCAGATATCGCCGGCAATGTTGAGCGCGGCTTCGGCTATCGCGCGGGCTTCCAGCCCGGAATGCTGCATGAGTGCGGTTGCGGCTGCTTGCGCGAACGCCCCACCAGAACCGATGGCAATAAGGTCGGTTTCGGGTTCGATCACGTCGCCGTTGCCACTGATTGTCAGCATGTAGTTTCTATCGGCTACGACAAGCATGGCCTCCAATCGGCGCATGGCGCGATCGGTACGCCATTCCTTGGCAAGCTCGACAGCGGAACGAAGCAGATTGCCGCCAAATTTTTCCAGTTTGGCTTCGAATTTCTCGAATAGGGTGAACGCATCGGCGGTCGCTCCGGCAAATCCGGCCAGCACGTCGCCGTTATAGAGTCGCCGTACCTTGCGGGCATTGCCTTTGACTACCGTGTTGCCCAGTGTGACTTGTCCATCGCCACCGATGACGGTCTGGCCGTTTTTACGCACGCACAGAATGGTGGTGCCGTGAAAGTTTTCCATGGGTTTGAACCTTGAGTTCGTAAGTGGTGCATTGCCTGAATGAATCAGTGTTTCGTTTAATTTGGGTCAAGAATGGCAAATATCAATCGGAAATTTCGATTTTCTGTTCATTTTTTTCCAAATTGACCCTGCCTTTTCCCTGAACTTTTGGCTGGTCTATTCTCTGCGCCCGAGGGTGAGAAGCTTCATAAACCTGGGCAAGCCGTTGAAAATCCAGATGGGTGTAGATTTGTGTCGTGGACAGGCTTTCGTGCCCGAGCATTTCCTGTACGGCGCGCAAGTCACCCGATGATTCGAGCACGTGCGTCGCAAAGGCATGGCGTAACTGGTGTGGGTGCAAGGTTTGGCCCAAATGGGTTTGTTGGGCCAGGCGATTAAGGCGCATCTGTACCGAGCGGGTCGTCAGGCGTTGGCCGTGACGATTGACGAACAAGGCGGGCTCTGTCGTGTCTTTTAACAGGGTTTTTCTGATGGGGAGCCATTGGGTCACACGGTCAAGCGCTTTGCCGCCCACGGGTACCATCCGGGTTTTTTCGCGCTTGCCGGTAACGCGGGCAATACCTTCAGACCGGTCGATATCGATAACATCGAGCCGAACCAGTTCGGCAACACGGAGCCCGCTGCTGTAGATCAGTTCGAACATGCAGCGGTCACGAATGATCAGAACGTCTTCCGTCAGGGGCTGATCCAGCAGCTGGTTCATCGTTTCGATGGCGGGCGCATCCGGTAACTTCTTGGCCGCTTTGGGGGATTTGAGGGCATCTGGGCTGGCGGGGCAGACAATGTAGGCTTTTTGCCAGCATCTGAGCAACCAGCGTGTGGCCGATAATTTGCGCGCGATGCTGCGGTTGTCGAGGCCCGATTCCCTGCAATGGGCGAGATAGCCGCGCAGGCGCCGATCATCAATCTGTTTGGGTTCAAGGACATCCTGATCGTGGAGATAGGAATGCAGTTGTTGCCAGTCACCGAGATAGGCCGACTGCGTTTTGTTGGCGAGTGTGGCGCTTTCAGTCAGCAGCATCTTTGCGCGCTCGAAAGCGGCATGGAGGGCTGTTGAGGATGTGAGGGGGGCGGTTTCTGGCATCAAACGCAGGTTTGAGGGCAGAGGAAGGCCGCTGCCAGTTCGCCGATTTGACTCAAAAACAGCGTCCCTTGCGTGGGATTGAAGCCATCTGGAGCATGACGACCAAGCGCCAATATCCAGTCGGGTTCTGCCGGATTATTGCCCACGGCAATCAAGGCGGCGGAGCCGGTATCCGGGAAGTGCGTGTCGAATACCAATTGACGCTGAGCTTCGTTGAGGCGGCCGCAAAGAGGGCTGCGGCTCTCCACCCATCCGCTGAGTATCTGTTTGCTCTGTGTTTTCATGTCGGCAAAACAGACCAGTTCAACCGCATCAACGGTGAAGTGCCGGTGGATCAGGACGGTCAACTGTTCGGCGGTGCGCTGAGGCGTGCGGAGAAGGTCAGAGGCGAAGTCATGCAAAACCTGATCGAGTCGGGCATTGTCTTCCGCAGTGGCGCGCAGCAGATTGATTTGACGTGTCAGCCGAGCGAGCCGCTCTCTCTGGATACGCAATTGAATGTGTGGCAACGAGGCAACACCATCGGGCGGGGAAGGCAGTTCGATTTCTGTCAGTAACGTGGGAGAGGATTCAAGCAGATCTTCAAGCACGGATCGCAATTGCGTCTGACAGTGCTCGGCAAGAAACCCGGGGTTTTGTTGGAGAAAGTCCACCACTGCCGCCTTATCCGGCGATTGATTGTTGTTGTCGATCAGGGAGATGGCGGTGGCTTCGTTCGTCATGATGGTTTTGTTTAATCGTTGTTTGTGCGTATAAGTTCTCTTATGGATGCTCTGAACAACGCCATCCTGGCGTTTTCAGAGGGCTAAAATCAAAAAATGTGATTTTTGATTTTCTTCATGAACAATCACTTGCATGATCGTTCATGGCGGCAAATCCCTATGCCGCACGGAACCTCTGATTTAATCGGAGATTCCTTATGAGAACCATAACCCGAATGCCCTTTCGCCGCAATCAATCCAGACACGTAAGTTCGACAATCCAGGCAGTCTTTTTCCGCATGTCGCGCTTAGATTTTCTTTGACGTGTTATTTGATTGTTTTATGATGTCGGGCTGTTGTAAATCGAAGGTTTAGGCTGGCTCGTTTTGTGGTCGAGCACCGAAATCTGGCCGATTTGCGATTTCCCTGATTCGGAACACGTTGCCGGTTGACCGGCACCCCACCCCGTATCGCCCCTGAAACACGCGGTTTGTTGTAGGAGCCGCCACTGCCAAAGGAGAGCGTCATGTTGACGATTACCCTGCCCGATGCGTCACAACGTACATTTGACCATCCCGTTACCGTGGGTGAAATAGCGGCCGATATCGGCCCGGGATTAGCGAAGGCTGCCATTGCCGGCAAGATTGACGGCAAGCTCGTGGATTTGTCCCGTGTGGTCGATCACGATGCGCGCATCGCCATTGTGACCGCCAAGGATCCGGAAGGTCTGGAAGTCATCCGCCATTCAACGGCGCACTTGATGGCGCAGGCGGTCAAGCAGCTTTATCCCAGCGCACAGGTCACCATCGGTCCGGTGATCGATAACGGGTTTTACTACGATTTTTATTTTGAACGCCCCTTCAATGATGAAGATCTGGCGGCGATCGAAACGCGAATGCACGAGCTTGCTGCGAAGGGTGATGAACTCGAGCGCCGCGTCGTTGATCGATCCGAAGCCATTCAATTTTTCGATCAACTGGGCGAAGAGTTCAAGGTTGAAATCATCAAAAGCATTCCTGAAGAGGAAGAGCTGACCTTATATACACAAGGTGATTTCACCGACTTCTGTCGTGGCCCGCACGTGCCGAATACGAACCGCCTCAAAGTGTTCAAGCTGATGAAGGTGGCCGGTGCGTATTGGCGTGGCGATGCCAAAAACCCCATGCTCACCCGAATCTACGGCACGGCGTTTGCCAGCGACAAGGAGCTTAAAGCCTACCTGAATCAACTGGCCGAGGCCGAAAAGCGCGATCATCGGCGCATCGGCAAACAGCAGAATCTGTTCCACTTCCAGGAGGAGGCGCCGGGTCTGGTGTTCTGGCATCCCAAGGGCTGGGCCTTGTGGCAGGTGATCGAGCAGCACATGCGCGGCATCTACCGATCATCTGGCTACGACGAAATTCGCTGCCCGCAAATTTTGGACGTTTCACTGTGGAAAAAATCGGGCCATTGGGATAACTATCAGGAAAACATGTTCTTCACCGAATCGGAGAAGCGCACGTTTGCCGTCAAGCCGATGAACTGCCCGGGGCATGTGCAGGTGTTCAATCACGGTTTGCACAGTTATCGCGATCTGCCGATTCGTTACGGCGAATTCGGCTCCTGTCATCGCAACGAACCTTCGGGCGCGCTGCATGGCATTTTGCGTGTGCGCGGGTTTACGCAGGATGATGGTCATATCTTCTGCATGGAAAGCCAGATCGAATCGGAGGTCAAAGCCTTTCACGAGCAGGCTTTGTCTGTGTATGCTACCTTCGGCTTTACCGATATCCAGGTGAAAATCGCCCTGCGTCCGGACAAGCGGCTGGGCACTGATGCCGTGTGGGATGAGGCGGAAGCAGCCCTGCGCGGCGCCTTGAGTGCGGCCGGTGTGGCGTGGACGGAATTGCCCGGAGAAGGTGCCTTCTACGGCCCCAAAATCGAATATCACCTGAAAGATGCCATCGGACGGACCTGGCAGTTGGGTACGATTCAGGTTGATTTCATGATGCCGGAGCGCCTTGGCGCCACCTACGTCGATGAGCACAGCGAGCGTCGCCATCCCGTGATGCTGCACCGCGCAATTGTCGGCTCGATGGAGCGCTTTATCGGGATTCTGATTGAGCACCATGCCGGTTTGCTGCCCTTCTGGTTAGCACCCGTTCAGGTGGTGGTCATGGGAATTACCGATAAACATGCAGGCTATGTGCAGCAACTCACGGCCAAACTCAAGGCAGCCGGGATACGCGTGGTTGACGACCTGCGCAATGAAAAGGTCGGTTTCAAGATTCGCGAGCACACCTTGGAACGCGTGCCTTATCTCCTTGTGGCCGGTGACCGGGAAATGGAGACCGAATCCATCGCCGTTCGAACGAGAGAGGGCGCTGATCTTGGCGTCATGACGGTGACCGATCTGCTGGACAAGTTGCAATTGGAATCCCGTGCTCCCGGCACAGTGTGATGGTTGCTTGAGTCAGAATTGCAACAAGGGCCGGTTTTGATCGTTTTGTTGCGATTTTTGTTCCGGCAAACCTGTTGAAGGTTTCATTACGCAGCAATGCGTATTAACATGTTCGACCTGAAAACCAAGGCGTGCCCTGTGGTTATGTGATGCGGTGCAAAATAGTTCACCCCATCTGTTTTAAATGCAAGAGGATAAGAAGATAGCTCAACTCCGTGGACAAACCCCGCCGGCCAACCGTGATCCAGACGAGCCGCGTATCAATAACGAAATCACCGCACGTGAAGTTCGATTAGTCGATGAGAATGGTGAACAGGCCGGTATCGTCCGGACCCGCGATGCACTTGATCGTGCTGCCGAAGCAGAACTTGATCTCGTCGAAGTGGCCGCCAATGCCAACCCGCCAGTCTGCAAGATCATGGACTACGGCAAGTTCAAATTTCAGCAAAGCAAGAAACTGGCCGAAGCGCGCAAGAAGCAGAAGCAGATCGAAGTCAAGGAAATCAAGTTCCGCCCGGGTACGGAAGATCATGATTATCAGGTCAAGATGCGCAGCATTCTGCGATTTCTGGAAGAGGGCGATAAGGTCAAGATTACGCTGCGGTTTCGTGGTCGCGAAATGGCGCATAAGGAAGTGGCTGGCATCCTGCTCGATCGAATCGAACAGGATCTGATCGAGTTGGCGACCGTTGAGCAGCGACCCAAAATGGAAGGCCGTCAGGTCACCATGGTGCTGTCTCCCAAGAAAACAGGTTGATTGCACAGGTTATCAACTCTGAAGGCCCGCCGTGACGCTGGTTTGGTCTAGTGCGGTGCGCAATTAATCTTGCTTGTTCCCCGGTTTTCCAGTAGCATCTCGCGCCACTTTGATCGTGGTTGTCGGCTTGCTCTGTTTTGAATGAATGGGGCTGCCTTCGACCAAGATAAAGAATTCCTCCGTGTGCGCATTGTGCACATTGACTCGAGATGGTTTTTTACCGTCTTGAGGTTTTGGGGAGATTTGGGAGGCTCTGAATAATTCCATCCTGGAAACATCAGAGCACGCAAAGCAAAAGGCGTGACTTTTGCTTTGCTTCATGTTCAATCACCTGCGTGATTGAACATGGCGGCACGTCCCTGTGCCGCGCGGAACCTCCGAATTTATCAGAGGTTCCTTAGCCTCAATGCGTTATTTAACTCCGACGTATTGGGTGTCATAAACATAAACAGTGAAACTGGAGTCGATATGCCGAAGATCAAATCCAATCGCGGTGCAGCCAAGCGGTTCAAAATTACCGCTGGCGGCATCAAGCGTAAGCAGTCGCACATGCGACATATTCTGACCAAGAAGTCATCCAAGCGTAAGCGTCAATTGGGATCACCTTCGTACGTTCACGAACGTGATGTTCCGTCGATTCACATCATGTTGCCGTACGCGTAAGGAGCACTGAACCATGGCTAGAGTAAAACGTGGCGTCAATGCCCGCGCAAAACACAAGAAAGTCCTCGATAAAGCGAAAGGTTACTATGGTGCCCGTTCGCGTACGTTCCGGGTTGCCCATCAAGCCGTTATTAAAGCCGGTCAATACGCATACCGTGACCGTCGGGCCAAGAAACGTGTCTTCCGCGCACTGTGGATTACCCGGATCAATGCCGAGGCGCGTAACAACGATTTGTCCTACAGTCGCTTGATGGATGGTATTCACAAGGCGAATATCGAAATCGACCGCAAGGTTCTGGCTGACCTTGCCGTATTCGACAAGCCTGCATTTGCTGCAATCGCAGCGCAAGCGAAAGCGGCCCTTGGTATTTGATCATTCTTTGATCTACATCATCGACGTGATGTAATCGGATACAATCGGGCGCTCGCAAGAGCGCCTTTTCGTTGGTGGGTCAATCATAGCGTGACGTGCCGGCGGATTAATCCATGATGTCAATCGTTTACGGTTATGATCCCGCTATATGGGTTGACTTCATCGATTAATCCAACCGATCGGAAAATCAGATTCGGTCATCAGGGTGTTATTGGGAGCAGATGCGTGGGTAATCAATGGGCTGACATTCAGGCAGAAGCGATACATTCGATCGAGCAGGCGATGGATGTCGCCGCGCTCGAAGAGATTCGCGTTGCCTATACGGGTAAGAAGGGCGTGGTGACCCAGTTCATGAAAGAACTGGGTTCACTGGATCCTGAAGCCCGCCGTGCAAGGGGTGCACAAATCAATGAGCTTAAGGAAGCCATCATTTCCGCCCTTAACATGCGGCGGAATGAACTTGAGCAAGTCGCTCTTGCGCAGAAGCTAGAGGCAGAACGAATTGATGTGACTCTGCCGGGCAGGGGCCAGTCGCTGGGTGGCATCCATCCGGTGACACGAATTATTCGGCGCGTCGAAGCCATCTTCGGCTCAATGGGTTATTCCGTGGCGCAAGGGCCTGAGATCGAGGATGACTGGCACAATTTCACGGCACTGAATATTCCGCTGACCCATCCGGCTCGCGCCATGCACGATACCTTCTACTTCGATGCGGAACGTCTGCTGCGTACCCATACTTCGCCCGTTCAGATCCGCACGATGCAATCACAGACCCCGCCGCTCAAGATTCTGGCGCCGGGACGGGTATACCGTTGTGACTCGGACATGACGCACTCACCCATGTTCCACCAAATTGAAGTGCTGCATCTGGATGAAGACGTCACGTTCACCGATCTGCGTGCCACACTGGAACAGTTTCTGGGGGCATTGTTTGAACAGGATGACTTGCCGATTCGACTGCGCCCGTCTTTTTTCCCGTTCACGGAGCCGTCCGCCGAAGTCGATATTCAGTGCGTTCATTGCCGTGGCAAGGGTTGCCGGGTTTGCAAGAAAACCGGTTGGATCGAGGTGCTCGGGAGCGGTATGGTTCATCCCAATGTCTTGCGTGCCGTAGGTCTCGATCCGGCCAAAGTCAGTGGCTTTGCGATTGGCATGGGCGTGGAACGTCTGGCGATGCTGCGTTACGGTGTCGATGACTTGCGCTCATTCTTTGATAATGACCTGCGCTTCCTCGAACAATTCGTGTGATATGTCCGGTCTTTCTTTCAGCTTAAATACACGAGCTTCTTATGCGATTTTCTGAATCTTGGTTGCGCGAATGGATTAATCCGCCGGTTGATACGGCTACTCTGGCCCATCGTTTGACAATGGCAGGCCTTGAGGTCGACGCCATCGAGCCGGCGGCAGAATCGTTCAGCGGTGTTGTGGTTGCCGAGGTGCGTTCCGTTGAGCTGCATCCGGATGCGGACAAGCTCAAAATCACCCGCGTGACCGACGGTACCCATGAATACCAGATCGTTTGTGGCGCTGCCAATGTACGTGTGGGTATGCGTGTGCCATTGGCGACCCTGGGCGCCCAACTGCCGGGCGGACTGGTCATCAAATCAGCGAAATTGCGTGGTGTTCCCTCTGAAGGAATGCTGTGTAGTGCCAGCGAGTTGGGTATGCCCAGCGTTGTCGACGGGTTGTGGGAATTGCCTTCGGACGCACCATTGGGACAATCCATTCGCGACTGGCTGAATCTGGATGATTCCATCATCGAGTTGGGAATAACACCCAACCGGGGTGATGCGCTTTCGATTTTGGGTGTTGCACGTGATTGTTCGGCATTGTTTGATCTGGATATCACCCCGCGTGATCAATCCTCAGGGGTTGAGGTTACGTCGGATGCCGTTCAGTCTGCTCGAATCGCCGCTCCCGATGATTGCCCGGTTTATTTGACCCAAGTTATCTGTGGTGTGTCTGCCGGTCGTAAAACACCGATGTGGATGTCTGAACGTCTACGTCGTGCCGGGATCAAGGTGATCGAGCCGATCGTGGACGTCTGCAACTACGTCATGCTCGAGTTGGGGCAACCCTTGCATGCCTTCGATCAGCAAAAACTGCAGGGTGGCTTGACCGTTCGGCGTGCACGTCCGGGCGAATCCATGGATGCGCTCAATCAGCAAAAGCTGGAAATGGATGCCGATTGCCTCGTGATCGCCGATGAAGCGGGTCCGGTCGCGCTGGCGGGGATCATCGGTGGTCTGGCGTCGGCCGTGTCAGCCGGAACGGTAAACATCGTCCTCGAGTCGGCTCACTTTACGCCCGAGGCGATTGCTGGTCGTGCCCGGCGTCTGGGGCTAACTACTGATGCCGCTTTCCGGTTCGAGCGGGGCGTTGATCCGCTGCTACCGGCACGAGCCTTATCGCGTGCCGCCACGCTGATTCAACAGATATGCGGCGGCCAGGTGGGTAACGCCAGTGCGGCTCAGGGAGCCAAGGCACCGCAGGTTCCTGCTGCTATCCAGTTGGATATGAGTTGGGCTGAGCGTCGTTTGGGCTTGGCTGTTTTGCCAGAGCAAGCCAAGAAATTTCTCGTGCGCTTGGGCTGCATCGTTGAATTTCAGTCTGATACCGTATTGACAGTCACTCCGCCAAGTCATCGTTTCGATATGGTGATTCCTGAAGATCTGCTTGAGGAATTGGCGCGTTTGCTCGGTTTTGACGCATTTCGTGCGCCAATGGGGCGTTCGCCTCTGACGATTGGTGTCCGACCGGAAACCGAAAACAGCATTGCTAAAGTTGCAGATTTCATGGCAAGCCGAGGTTACTTCGAAGCGATTTCGTACAGTTTCATTGATCCTGCCATCGCAGAACTTTTTACCTCCGCGCCTGGTATTGCACTCGCAAACCCGATTTCCAGCGAGATGGCCGTCATGCGTCAAAGCCTGTGGCCGGGATTGTTGCAGGCCGTGGCCTTCAATCAGAATCGTCAGCAGACACGTGTACGTTTGTTTGAAATGGGCAGAAGTTTCAAGGGTTCGCTTGATGATGTGCAGGAAATTGATCAACTCGCCGCGGTGATCGTGGGGGGGCGTTGGCCGGAGCAATGGGGCGAAAAAAGCACTCAGGCAGACTTCTTCGACCTCAAGGGCGATTGCGAGGCACTCCTGCTGCACCTTGGTTTCAGTCTTGATCCCTCGTCGGATCACGCGAACAACGTCAGCCTCCGGGCCGCTGCGCACCCGGCATTGCATCCCGGGCAAAGTGCAGAAATCCTGATTCATGACCATCCTTGCGGCTGGTTGGGCGCCATTCATCCTGACATAGCAGAAAAAATGGACGTCAATGGATCGGTTTTTGTCCTGGAACTCGATCTTCACTCCTTGCAATATCGGCATCTGCCGATGAACAAGCCGCGCTCGCGGTTCCCGCAAGTCAGACGGGATCTGGCGCTCCTGAAGCCGGCCACCATGCCGATTGCAGAATTATTATCTCTGATCAGGAACGGCGGTCCGGCGAGTTTGCGCGAGGTTGGCGTCTTTGACCGGTACGTTGGTGCCGGTATTGAACCGGGGTTTGAAAGTGTCGCGGTCAAATTAATTTTCCAGGAATCCGAGCGCACACTGACGGATGACGAAATTGTCGGTATAATCAGCGACATACGCGCAAATCTTGCGCAGCATAATATTCAATTGCGCACCTAAGGGACAGCATTTCATGGCCTTAACCAAAGCAGATCTGGTCGAAAAACTCCACGCCGAACTTGGCTTGAATAAACGCGAAGCCAAGGATTTTGTTGATATTTTTTTCGAAGAACTCCGCGCCACGCTCGAATCGGGCGAGGAAATCAAACTTTCCGGTTTCGGTAATTTTCAGTTGCGCGATAAAAACGAACGCCCCGGCCGCAACCCACGCACGGGCGAGATGATTCCCGTATCGGCACGCCGTGTGGTGACCTTCCGTGCCGGGCAAAAACTGAAGGCCATGGTTGAGGCCTATGACGGCTCTGACGCATCCTGAATCGAGCCTGCCGCCGATTCCCAATAAGCGTTACTTCACGATTGGTGAAGTAGGCGGCTTGTGTGATGTCAAGTCACACGTGTTGCGGTATTGGGAACAGGAGTTTACTCAGCTCAAGCCGACCAAGCGTCGTGGCAACCGGCGTTACTATCAACGGCATGATATCGAGCTCATTCGTCTGATTCGTAGCCTTTTGTATGAGCAGGGGTTCACTATTGCCGGCGCACGGCAGCAACTCGCCCAGGCTTTCAAGCAGCCATCTGGCAAGACAGCCCTGGATACAGCCCGAGATATAGACCTGGATCATGAGCGTGATTTGCTGTCTGATATCACTCATGTGGAACCCGCCGCTGATTCTCCTGATTTGACGGCAAGTGATCAGATTGCATCTGCCAAGGTTGCCCACGCTGATGAGCTGCCTCATCTTTCACCTTTGAACCCTGATTCAGCCGTTCCGCCGCTCACGCAGATTCGCCAGGCGCTGGAACAGATATCAAGGAATATTGATCCTCTTCTGTAGTAGGCATTCTTCTGCCTGCCCATTTCAAAACAACTTTAATGACCTCTTTGCTCTGAAATCGCCGTAATTTGGTTCCCTTCTCTTACCCCACGCGTTGGCTTGGGGTAGGGGGGGATTTTAGCCAACGGACTCAGCGATCAAGTCGTCCCATGGCACCGGATTGATAGTCAATGATTGCCTGCTGCAGTTCAGCGGGGGTGTTCATCACGAACGGACCTCGATGAGCGATGGGTTCGTCGATGGGTTTGCCGGATAACAGCAGCACTCCGCTTGCTGTTTCGCTGTGCAGTCTCACAGTCTGATCGCCCCTGCCGAACACCATCAATCCCCCGTTTTCTGCCTTGCCTTCTACGCCAGTATCCTGTCGCGGTGCCGATACCGCGCCGGCATAGACATACGCCATCAATCTGTAGCCCTCGGGCAGTTTTACTTCGACTGTCGCGCCTGCATTCAGGCGGACATCGGCCATGCCAGCACCATCACCCAAGGTGGGCATGGCGCCGTCGCCCGTTGTGCCGTTGAATTGCCACCGATCGGCAATCAGGCGCGCTTCACCCCCCGTGAATGCGATCTGCGGGATTTCGCTTGCCTGAATATCCCGGTATGTGGGTGCGCTCATCTTGAGTGCGGCAGGCAGGTTGATCCACACCTGAAAGCCATGCAGGCCATCACTGTCGGTTGTCGGCATTTCCGAGTGAACAACGCCACTACCCGCACGCATCCATTGAGCACCACCTCGACTCACGCCACCTTGGTGCCCTTCAGAGTCGCGATGCTTAAGTCCGCCGTGCAGCAAGTAGGTGAGTGTCTCGAACCCCCGATGCGGGTGCGGTGGGAATCCGCCGATGTAGTCGTCCTTGATGGTTGATTTCAGCTCATCGACCATCAGAAACGGGTCGATCGCTCCGGTGAATTCGCTGATACGGCGAATTTTGACCCCGGCGCCATCTTCGGTGGGTTGAGCATATCGAATGTGGAATGTGTTCATGATAACTCCTGTGCATTGCGGTAAATAAGGTGTCGGTTAGTGACTGGAATCGGTTACGGCTTGACTCGAACCCCTTCGATATTGACGGTGATGTGAACATCGTTAGAAAGACCTTGCGGGAGATACGCCATCAGGCCGAAATCGCTGCGCTTGATCGTGGTTGTGGCAACAAAACCGCTCAGATACCCACCCCAAGGTTTGGGCAGATATGCCACTTCCCCGGCGCCGACCTTTTTGACATGAAATACTTCTGGGCGCGTCATACCGTGAAAACTCATGAGCCCATGCAGATTGCCGCCACCCTGCTTGTTCGGCACGAATCTCGTGCTCGTGAAGGTGATTTCAGGATGGTTCTTGGCATCGAAGAACTCCTTGCTGAGCAAGTGTTCATTCCGCAAGGCCAGGTTGGTGTCGATGCTCTCGACTGGAATGCTTATCTCAGCTTTGTTTTTGCCCGGATGCTTGCTATCAATGGTGTAGTGGCCACTGATTTTGTTGAATCGTCCGGTAAATGGTGCGATGCCGACGTGTCCAAGCGTAAAAAACACCTGAGAGTGATCCGGATCGATTTGATATTGCCCATCCGGATTATCGCTAAGTGGTTGGTATTGCTCTTGGGCAAACACATTTGATGTGGCACCAAATATTGAAGCAATAAATGCCAGCACAGCCATTGACCTGGGCGTGGATTTAACTGTCGACCATGTCGGTGTCAGTGATGCGGTATACATGATGGATTCCTCGCTGAGATTGAATCTGTTGTTTGACGCTCTGGATTTTACCCAGGTATATTTTTGTTAATATCGAAATTTATTTCAAAAATACTTCGAATAATTCGAAATGAGGTGGTTATGGATGATCTGCGCCCTTGGCGTTGGCTGATCGGTGTGATCGATTACGGCGGATTGCAGGCGGCGGCGGATCATTTTCACCGGACGCCATCCACGCTCAGCCACGCCATTAAGCAACTTGAAGTCCAGGTCGGCTTGCCCTTGGTGGCCTATCAGGGGCGGCGGTTGATACTCACCGAGATCGGTCAACTGCTGACCTGCCGAATGCGGCCGGTGCTGCGTGACCTCGATGGCGCTCAGGCATTGGCTACCCAATTGACACAGGGTGTGGAGCCAGTGCTTTGTGTGGCCATTGATCAAATTATTCCATTGGCACTGATTGCCAATGTTTTTTCGATCGTGGCTGAGTCCTATCCGCAAACCCGCATCGAGCTCTTTGAGACCATTCTCGGCGGTGGCCCGGCGATGATGCTGGAGGGAACCGTAGGTTTGTATCTTGGCACCCAAATGGTGACAGGGATGCCAACTATTGCCTTGGATCGCCTGAGGCTGGTTCCTTGCGCGGCACGTACTCATCCGCTCGTAACCCAAGCAGGAGGCGATGCGGGGCAGGTTACCGAGGCGGATTTGCGCCGATATAGGCAAATCGTGATTCGAGATTCGGCACCGAGTCGTCTAGCCAATGGAAGCTGGTTATCTGCCGAGCAACGGTTTACGGTTGATCATTTACACACGGCGATTGACTTGATCGAATCAGGGCTTGGTTTTGCTTGGCTTCCTGAATCACTGCTTTCAAGTCATCCAGATTTAAGCATTTTGCAAATGGCCGATACCGTTGTCGACGAAGCGGACATTCATCTGGTTTTCGATGCGGGATTCGCGTCTGGCTTGGCGGGAGCACGCTTAATAGATGAGATACGGGCCCGATTCGACACACGGGCCCAAGTGTAGTTTTCGGTGTGATTCCACCGATTCTCTGAATTATTGAGGCGGCTGGATTGTCGTCAAACCCAGATTGCTCCAGGACTGCATGCCGCCGCGGTACCAGTAGATTTTATCGGCGGGGTAGCCCATGCTAACCAATTCCTTGATGTTGGTGGGCGATTGTCCACACCAGGCGCCGTTGCAGAACAGAACCAAGGTCTTGGCGCCCCGAAAATCCCATATGCCATCACTGACTTTGGCGTTGAATTTATCCGTCAGCAGCGATTCGACCACAAGCGGTTCGTACGTGGAGGCACCCCGGTAGATTTGTGTCCATGGGATATTGACCGCACTGGGTATCGTGCCATTGCGGTACCAATCGGGTGTGCGGGAGTCGATGATTTCAATCGTCTTGTCGCCCTCAGCTTTCTTTTTCAAAAATTGAATCAATTCCAATTCACCGATGGTATGCACGCCCGGCAGCAACTGCATGGGCTGAATGCAGAAGGGTGGGCAATCTCGACTTGTTTTCGCGTACTCGGCGGTCACCGTGTGATCAGGATCCTGATTGCGCTCGATGACAACAGGCTTGCCATGGTCCATGACGGTGATGGAAGGCAGATCGCGGGTAATATTGACCCGCAGTTTTTGCTTAACTTCGGCTGCGTTGGTCGCTAAAGATACAGTACTCAGACTGACAAACAAAACAAAAGCAATCAAGGTGGTTAAGTGCTTACTGGGTTCCATGGCGCGTATCTCCTGTAACTTTGTTAGAATACCTAAGCAATAGCAGTTGAGTGGATGATTGTCAATAAAATCAATATATTAGATAATTATGTTATTCTGAAGTAACTTCAGATGTGCAACACAACCGCATGACTGAGTACAGGCTCAGCAGAAAAAAGGGTGAACAATGAGAATTTATTTGTTGATTGCTTTGGCCGGTTCGTTTGGTGCCATGGCGCGTTTTGCGATGATTAACTGGGTAACGCACCATCTTGGGCGGGCATTTCCTTACGGCACGCTTACCGTGAACGTCTTGGGTTCGGCGTTGATGGGCTTTCTGGGGGTGTATTTACTGCAGAAATTTCATATTGCCCCTGAGTATCGTGTCGCGATTTTGACGGGTTTTTTGGGTGCGTTTACCACCATGTCAACTTTCTCGATTGACTCATTAACGCTTATCGAACGAGATCAATGGGTGATGGCGAGTCTCTATATTGTCGTGACCGTGGTTGTCTGCATTGCGGCCGCCCGAGGCGGGATGCTTTTGGCCGAACGCATCTGATGGAGTGGCTCGGTGTTTGATCCGGTTGAACTCAAAGCGCAAATCAAAGATTGGGCCATTGAGTTTGACTTTGATGATCTGCGCGTGACCGATACGGATTTATCCCAGTATGAAGCAGGCTTTATTCAATGGATTGAACAAAATTATCACGGCACGATGGACTATATGGCCAAATACGGTTTAACCCGATTGCGGCCGCATGAATTAGTGCCCAAAACGTTGCGCATTCTTTGCGTGCGCAAAAATTACCTGCCACCCGATGCGCGTGGCCCCCGTGATGTGCTGCATGATTCCGAACTGGGTTATGTTTCCCGTTATGCGCTGGGGCGCGATTATCACAAGGTGTTACGCAAAAATCTGCAACGGCTTGCCGAACGAATCACAGATGCAATCGGCCCGTTCGGTTTTCGTGCTTTTGTGGATTCGGCGCCGGTTTATGAGACAGGTTTAGCCGAAAAAGCCGGTATTGGCTGGAAAGGCAAGCACTCCCTGATTTTAAACCGGCAGGCAGGTTCCTTGTTTTTCCTGGGTGAGTTGTTCATTGACTTCGATTTGCCGCTCGATGAGCCGGTTGAATCCCACTGTGGATCGTGTACCGCCTGCATTACCGTATGCCCGACACAAGCCATCGTCGCTGACGGAGTGGTCGATGCCCGCCGGTGCATCTCCTATCTCACGATTGAATCCAAAGACGACATCCCGCTGGAATTGCGCGCAGCAATGGGGAATCGGATTTACGGCTGTGATGACTGCCAGCTGGTTTGCCCCTGGAATCGATTTGCCCGTGTGGCGGCCGATGCCGACTTTCGTGCGCGCCACGGTCTGGACGCACCGGGTCTGATTGAATTGTTTCTGTGGGATGAGCCGACCTTTTTACGCAAAACCGAAGGCATGGCGATTCGTCGGATCGGCTGGCAGCGCTGGTTGCGTAATGTGGCCGTGGCCCTGGGGAATCTGTTGCGTAACCAACCGGACAATACACCGGCCGTAGAGGCGTTGCAGGCACGATACAGGCAGGTGAGTGATCAACTGGATCGGCACATCCAATGGGCATTGACCCAGCGGAAAGGATTGCCTCAAAACCGCCAGAATGTCTGAATATGCGCCATCAATGCGCGAATTGGCGCGATATCCTGTTCTGATCGTGTGTCGATTACAATCAGGACAAATGGCTCGTTTTTGATGCTCAAAGACTGCAGGAAGCAATCCTTTTCAATCAACATGTGGCCGTTCACATCAAGCAGAGGCTTTAACTTGTAACGGTTTTCCCTCGAAATAACCAAACCTTTCATCCCGGTCATTAGTCGCGCAAGCAGTGGGTTTTCTGCCAGAGTGACTTCTTTGGGTATGGCTGAACCCGACACCCGTTTGTTGACATTGACCTGAAGATCGAGAGCAGAAGGCGTTCTGCTGAGAATGATGAATTCAACCAGTTTCAAATCCTCGATCAAGCACGACATGAGTGACTTGATCAGGTTGTTCGGCGTGAGTGCCTGCGATGTTGCACGGCGTGAGAAGTTAAGCAGAGCTTGTTCTTGTGTGTTTGGTTGCAGTCCGTATTGCGCGGGTAGCGGCCAGTGCGTTGGTACCGAAGCACTATCGATCAACAGTGCTGCGGTGCTGTAAAAGCCCATGGGCTCGAATTCACGTGCGGTTTGCACCGCAACTTGATGAATTAATTGATCAGTGGCGGCACAGTCACGTTTCAGTAAATCGGAAATTTCCTTTTGTGTTGCAATGATTTGCGGGTGATACCAACCCATCTCGCTGAAAAAGCTGATGCGTCTGGCCAAAAGTACGATGGTTTGATGTTGACGCGCGAGAATGGGTGTGGAGGCTTCATCCTCAAATAACTGTGTAGGCAAGTAATAGAAATCGTTGAGTGATTTTTCTAATAAATTCAGTGTAATGCCTTCGGTTTGCAAAGCAGACTTAATGGCGTGCCCCAGTGTGCTGATCTTGTTGTCCCGAACCTGAGTCAAGGCCAGGCGCATCAATTCAGGAGCGTCACGCCACAAAGCCAATTCAATAAAATTATGGAGCAGGGTGGCAACCACCACGATTTCGTAGCTGGTGTCACGCAGTTCGACCAACCAGCTTTCTGCGTGGCGCGCGGCATGCAGACTACGTGCAACGGCGACGAGATAACCTGCCAATTGCAGTTCGTCCGTAATGGTTTCTTCAAGGATGGGTAATTTGGGAATCTGTTGCCGGCTCCACGTGTCACCCAGCAAAGACAATGCATGATCCAGACTGTGCGGCGCATCACGTTGCTTTGCCCGTTGTACCCGGGCGGCAGACCCCATGACAAAACCACAGGCACCTGGGTCGCGTCGCAGCCACCCCACCAACTCGCCCTGATCGATTTCATCCCGTTGCAGCAACGCCGTCAACTGTCGATGCACTTCAGCGCGCACGGGTAGTGGTGTCTGTTGGAGATGGGCGATCCAGTCGGCGGGTAGCGTCATGGCGGCGTATCAGTTAGATCTTCACAGCCATTTCGGCCGCGTTGCCCGTGTAGTCGGCCGGTGTCATGGCAATCAGCCGTTCCTTTGCTTCATCCGGGATGCCGTCCAGTTGCTGGATGAATACCCGCATGGCTTTGGCATCGACGGTTTGCCCGCGGGTGAGCGCTTTTAGTTGTTCGTAAGGATTTTCCATGCCGTAGCGTCGCATGACCGTCTGAATGGCTTCGCCCAGAATGACCCAGTTCTGATCCAGTTCGGCCCGCAGGCGTGCCTCGTCGACTTCCAGTTTGCCCAGCCCCTTGAGCAATGAACGGTAGGCAATCAGGCTGTGGGCCAGGCCGACACCGAGCGTGCGCAGCACGGTGGAATCGGTCAGGTCACGTTGCCAGCGACTGATGGGCAGTTTCTGCGCCAAATGCGTGAGCAGGGCGTTCGCGACACCCAGGTTACCTTCAGCATTTTCAAAATCGATCGGATTGACCTTGTGCGGCATCGTGGAGGAACCGATTTCGCCAGCCACCACCCGTTGTTTGAAATGCCCAAGGGCAATCGATCCCCAGATATCGCGCGCAAAGTCGATCAAGATGGTGTTGAAGCGCGCGATGGCGTCAAACAGCTCGGCAATGTAGTCGTGCGGTTCGATCTGGATGGTGTACGGGTTCGGTGTCAACCCCAGCGAACGGATAAAGTGTTCGGAGAACGCAGGCCAGTCGACTTCGGGGTAAGCGGCCAGATGCGCGTTGAAATTGCCCACCGCGCCGTTGATCTTGCCAAAGAGTTGGATGGTTTCGACTTGCTCGCGCTGACGCATCAGCCGTGCCAGTACGTTGGCGATTTCCTTGCCGATGGTGCTGGGTGAGGCGGGTTGGCCATGTGTGCGGGACAGCAGCGGAATGCGCGCCCAGGCATGGGCCTTGGCGCGCAGGTCGGCGATGATTTCATCCATGACCGGCAACAGAACTTCGCTGCGCGCGCCCTTGAGCATCAGCCCGTAGGCGAGGTTATTGATATCCTCGGACGTGCAGGCAAAGTGGAAGAACTCGCTCAAGTCGCGCAATTCGGCAAAATCGGCCACCTGTTCTTTGAGAAAGTACTCGACGGCTTTGACATCGTGGTTGGTGGTGCGTTCGATGGTTTTGACGCGTTCGGCATCCGCGATGGAGAACTGCTCTGCGATTTCATCGAGGTGTTGACGCGCCGCCTGCGAGAGTGTGGGGACCTCGCTGATACCGGGGTGGGCGCTCAAGGCCTTGAACCATTCGATTTCGACAAGGACGCGGTACTTGATCAGGGCAAATTCACTGAAAAAGGCTCGTAATGGCTCGGTTTGGCGGGCATATCGGCCATCGACGGGGCTGATGGCGGTGAGCGTGGCTTCAGGCGTGGTCATTGGGTCTTCCTGTTCTGTGCGCAATAATTGTTCATTATTTATTGGTTTGTTATTTCGTGTTTGAATCTGTGTCGTCTTTCAGCACATTCGCCAGATCCTGAATCAGTTGACGCAGCGCGCCCACCATCAGGCGTTGATCGGCATCGAGTTGCTGGTCGGCATCGTCAATCATTTCCCCTGAGTCATCTGTATCCAGAAGTTCAGTCGGCTTGATTTTCGCCAGACCGCCATCGGCACGCAAGGTAAACCGGATTTGCTCGCGCCAGATCAACTCAAGTTGATCGACTTTCATGCCTTCGTGCAAATGAGCGACGACGTGCGGATCCGGCAGTGCCAGTTTCGCTACGGTCACGCTGCCACCTTCCCGCAAATCGACCAGCTTGGCACCTTCACCAATTTCAAATCCGGTGGGCGGCGTACCAAGCAGCCATGAGGCCAGATGGGCGGAAATATCCTGCGTGCCGAACAAAGGCACCATGCGCCATTGACCGATCTGTTCGCGCAGTTGGTTGCAGGTTTGTTCGATCTTGGTTGCCGTGAGTGTATCGAACCACACCTGCTGGTTCTTGCTATCAATGATGGTTTGAGTGTTCGATTGCCGGGGGAAGGCCTGAGGGAGCAGTTCCAGCAAAACGGCATCACGCATGGCAATCTTTTCCGCTTTGCTGGGCTCACCGGTGGTGCCCGCCCGGGCGAGCAGCCGTTGATCAGCCTCGTCACGGACGACGGAAGAAGGCACGCTGCGCTCTTCACGCTGCAACACGATGCGCGCGGCACCATCGGTCTCGTGTACATACTGTTCGCCAATGGCAGTTAGCCAGCCGACCGATTCGGCCTGTTGCGGTCGTGTCGGGGAGAAGGGGTGTTCTTTCAATGCGGTATTCAGGGTAGAAAAGTCCGGGCATTCGGATTCGAGACGGTAGACAGATAATTGACGAAAAAACATGATTTCCTCCACAAACGAGCCGTCATTATGCCGCAAGGAATGCATCAGTGCTTTGATCAAACACCGGTCGGGTCGCCAAGGGCCCAACTGAAGCCTTGCGCCACTTGCGAATGGCGACGGCCATTCCCTGCGTGCCGCGCCTTGCATTTGCACCCATGGCGATCCCGCAGAGGCGCTATCGATTCGTGCAGAGGCTCCCTAGGCTGTTTATTGCGTTTATACTCTTCCTCGATACTTGGTTGCCATGCAATACGCACAGCGTTTTTTGCTCATGATCAAGCGTTTTTTTGAATTCAATCAGAACGAGAATTATTTATGTCCACCGCTGAACAGAGCGCCGTTGAAATTCGCCTTGAAGACTACACCCCGCCGGATTTTTTGATTGATACGGTCGACCTGACCTTTGATCTGGCGCCCAGCCAGACTCATGTGCGTTCACAGATGAAGATTCGCCGCAATGGGGACCATGATCGTGCGTTGGTGCTCAATGGTGAACATATGACCCTGCTGAACGTGCAGGTTGATGGACGCGCGCTGACGGAAAATCAATATGTCTTGACCGAGACGAGGCTCACCATCCCCGATGTGCCGGATGAAGCTCATGTTGTGATCGAAAACCGGATTGATCCTGCTTCCAATACCGCTCTGGAGGGGCTGTATCAATCGGCCGGGAATTTCTGCACCCAATGCGAGCCGGAAGGTTTTCGTCGAATCACCTATTTTATCGATCGGCCGGATGTGCTTTCCCGCTACACCGTGACCTTGATTGCCGAAGCCGATCTTTATCCTGTCCTGTTGTCGAACGGCAACCCTGTCGCTGCCGAAAAATGCGCGGATGGCAAGCACATGGCTCGCTGGGTGGATCCGCATCCCAAGCCCTCGTATCTGTTCGCGCTGGTGGCCGGTAACTTGACACGAATCACGGACGAATTCGTCACTCTGTCGGGCAAAACCGTTGAACTGGGCATCTATGTCGAAGCGCATAATGCCGACCGCTGCGACCACGCCATGGCGTCGCTCAAGCATGCGATGCGTTGGGATGAGCAGGTTTATGGTCGCGAATACGATCTGGATGTCTTCAATATCGTGGCCGTTGACGACTTCAATATGGGCGCGATGGAAAACAAGGGATTGAATATCTTCAACTCGCGTTACGTTCTGGCCAAGCCGGATACCGCCACCGATGGCGATTACGCCGGTATCGAATCGGTGGTGGCGCACGAATATTTCCATAACTGGTCGGGTAATCGCGTGACCTGTCGGGACTGGTTTCAGCTTTCACTCAAGGAAGGCTTCACCGTATTCCGCGATCAGGAGTTTTCTGCCGATATGGGATCGCGCGCCGTCAAGCGTATCGCCGATGTCAATTTACTGCGGCAAGTCCAGTTCGCCGAAGATGCGGGCCCGCAGGCGCATCCGGTACAGCCCAAGGCCTATCGTGAAATCAACAATTTCTATACTTCGACTGTATACAACAAGGGCGCGGAAGTGGTGCGGATGCTGCGCAATTTGCTGGGTGCAGAAACCTTCCGTCAGGGTACGGATCTGTATTTCGATCGTTTTGACGGTCAGGCGGTCACCATCGAGGATTTTGTTTCCTGCATGGCCGAAGTCAGTGATCTCGATCTGACCGAATTCCGCCAGTGGTACGACGTGGCGGGTACGCCAAAGCTGCTTGTGCGCGATGAATATCTCGAAGGTCAATACATTCTGAGTATCGAGCAGGTGGTGCCAGAGTCCGCCAATGGGCATCCCTACATGTTGCCCTTTGGTTTTGCCTTGTTTGACGAAGCGGGGGAGCCCGTATTGCTCGATGGCAAGGCTGAGCACATCCTGATTGTGGAACAATCATCACAGTCATGGATGTTTTCGATCGAGAAAAAAGACGCCGATTTGCTTGTACCTTCACTCAATCGTGGCTTCACCGCGCCGGTGGATGTTCAGTACGATTACTCCGATGAGGCGCTTGGCCTGCTGAGCCGTGCCGATACCGATGCTTTCAACCGCTGGGATGCCTTCCAGCGGCGTATCCAGCGGTGCCTGGTGAGTCGCATCAAGGTGGCAATGGATGTCGGTTTGGTCGGTGAGGATGCCTTGCCCGAAGATCTCTCGAAGGCGTTCGGGCAGTTGCTGCTTGAGGCGGAACAGGATCCGATGTTCGTGGCTGAGTGCATCGCATTACCCAGCGAGAATTACCTGGCTGATCAGTTCGAGCACGACACGCCCGTCGAATGGATACACCATGAGCGGGTGCGGCTGCGTCAGCAACTGGCTGCGGAATGGGAGTTGACTTTGCAGTTGATTTATCAGAGCCACGCTCAGGAAGGCCCGTACCGCTTCGAATCCCGTGCCGCGGGACAGCGTCAGTTGCGCCGACAGGTTTTATCCTATCTGTGCAGTCTGAATCGCCCGGCCTGGACACAATTGGCTAAAGAACAGTTCGATCGTGCCGATAACATGACCGAATCCTTCAATGCATTGATTGCATTGAGTGTGAGTGATTCTGCGGAGTTTGATCACGTGTTGACCGCGTTCGAGGCGCGTTGGCGACATGATCCGCTGGTCATGGATAAATGGTTCGCACTACAGGCGCAACGCAGTGATGCGGGCGCATTGGCACGGGTACAGGATCTTATGGCACACCCGACGTTCTCCATCAAGAATCCAAATCGTGTTCGTGCCCTGATTGGTAGTTTTGCGCGAACCAATCCGTTGCGTTTCCACGATCGTAGCGGCTCGGGTTATCAATGGGTGGCAGATCGCATCATCGAGCTCGATGCCATGAATCCGCAGATTGCCGCGCGCATGGCTTCGGTATTCAATACCTGGAAGCGATTTGACGGGAATCGTGCGGCGTTGATGTGTGCGGCATTGAGAAAAATCCATGATCGACCTGAATGTTCAGCGGATCTGGCGGAAATTACCGGAAAAGCTTTGGGGCATTCATTCGATTGATGAATAATAGCGGCAAGGGTTACAGGCGATTGCCCGAATAAAATAGGACAAGCATGAACGTTATTATCGGATGGGTTTTACTGTTTGGCTCGGTCATCGGTGGGTTTCTTATAGCCGGCGGGCACCTTATTGTTCTGTTCCAGCCCGTCGAATATCTGATCATCATCGGGGCCGCGTTGGCTGCCTTCGTGGGAGGGAACTCCGGCAAGACAATTAAGGCCACCCTCGGCGGGTTTGGTACGGCCATCAAGGGTTCAAAATACAAAAAAGCCCTATATATGGAGACGCTTGCCCTGCTGTATCACATCTTCACTCGAGCGCGAAAAGAAGGCTTGATGGCCATTGAGGAAGACATCGAGGATCCGCAGAACAGTGCCCTGTTCAAGGAAGCCCCCAGCGTACTGGCCGATCACCATGCATTGGATTTCATTACCGATTACTTGCGCCTGATGGTGTCGAGCACCCTGGATGTTCACCAGATCGATAACCTCATGGATATCGATATTGACACACACCATCAAGAAGCTTCTCTGCCCGGCACGAATATTGCGAAAATTGCCGATGGTCTGCCTGCATTCGGTATCGTTGCCGCGGTTTTGGGTGTTGTGCACACCATGGAATCGGTAGCTGAGCCGCCGGCCATCTTGGGTGGCTTGATAGCGGCGGCGCTGGTGGGTACGTTCCTCGGTATCCTCATTTCCTACGGCTTGGTGGGCCCGGTTGCGGCCAATCTGGAGCACAAGGTCAACGACTCCACCAAGTACTACCAGAGCATCAAGGCGGCAATGATTGCCTTCATGAATGGTTACCCACCTCAGGTTGCCGCCGAATTCGGCCGCAAGGTGCTGTTCTCTTCCGATCGCCCCGGCTTCCAGGAGCTCGAAGAGTTCCTCAAGAAAAAATAATCAACCGATGCCCGCGCATTTCTCTTCGAGAGCATTCTGATGGCCGAACAGCCGGATCAATCCAAACCGATCATCATCAAGAAGGTGAACAAAGGTCACGGCGGCCATCATGGTGGTGCGTGGAAAATCGCCTATGCCGACTTCGTGACTGCGATGATGGCGTTCTTCCTGTTGATGTGGCTGCTGGGTTCGGTTGGTGAGGTCAAGCTCAAAGGCATCGCGGATTACTTCAATAATCCGGTCAAAGTTACCTTGGAGGGTGGCCCCAGCGCCGGTATGTCGGTCAGTCTGATCAATGCCGGTGGCGAGGATCTGACGCGCAAAGAAGGGCAGGTTCGCAATGGTAGCGAGCCCCCGGCGAAGATCGAGACCGATCTGAAGAAGATGACCGAGGAAGAGGCACGTAAGAAAATTCAGGAAGAAGACAAGAAGCGGATCGAAAATCTGAAAAAGGAGCTTGAGTCCCTGATCAATGTCGATCCGGCCCTCAAGGCTTATAAAGATCAGATCAAGCTGGATATGACGCGGGATGGTTTGCGCATCCAGATCATCGATCAGGCCAATCGCCCCATGTTCAAGATCAGCTCATCCCGTCTTGAACCCTATGCTGCCGAGATTCTGAAAAAACTGGCACCGGTCATCAACAAGTTGCCGAATCGTCTGAGTATCACCGGTCATACCGATTCACTTCCCTACAATGGCATAGATCGCACCAACTGGGAGCTTTCGGCGGATCGTGCCAATGCCGCGCGGCGTGAGTTGGTCCAGGATGGTTACGATGAGTCGAAATTGTTGCGCGTGGTCGGCATGGCGGCCGCCTTGCCGTTTATTCCATCGGATCCTGCCGATCCACGTAATCGACGGATCTCGATCATCGTCATGAATGACAGTGCTGCTGAACGTGTTCTGCACCCCATGGATTTCGGCGCGGATAAAACAACTGATAAAGCAAAATCCAATACAAGCTCGACGTCAGCACCCACCGATAATGCTCAAACCCCGGCAGCGCCGACAACCAGCGCGCCTGAAACGACTATCGAGGGAATAACGGGCACGATCACCAATCCCGGCATTGTGCCCCCAGCGCCCACTCAGCCTGCACCAGCAAAACCATAATCCGTCCTGATGCCTCGCTTACTCGGCTTTGTCCTCGCCTTGATTGTATTGAGCCTTGGCGTCGCCATGACCGCCGGTCTGCTGTATTTACTTCGTGATAGCGGTTTACCGCATCTGCCTTTGTGGTTGGCTGCCATCGTGGCCGGCTTGCTGGCGATGAGTTTCGGGTGGCGGCTTCTTCCCTCCTGGTGGCGTCCTGTATTGCTGGTAATGCCACTGGCCGCATTGCTTTCTTTGACGATTAATCCAGTGTGGTTTCTCATTGCCGCTGTGATTTTGATGGCCTTGCAGTGGAATGCCATTTTCAATCGAATTCCACTCTATCGTTCCGATGCCATGGTCAGCCGTGTTCTTGCCGATTTCATGCGGGAGGAAAAGCACCACTCGCTGCTGGATATCGGGTGTGGTGATGGTCGTTTATTGCTTCGATTGTCACAAGCGCTTCCCGAGGCTCAATTCGTCGGGATTGAAAGTGCGCCGGTGTTGTATCTGATTGCACGCTGGCGCTGCCGCAAGCAAAGCAATTGCACGATTCATTTTGGCGATTTCTGGCAAATGGATTGGTCGCCGTACGATGTGGTATTCGCTTTCCTGTCTCCGGAACCCATGCTTCAGGTCTGGAGAAAGTCAGGGCGTGAGATGAAGGCCAATGCCGTGTTGCTCAGCTTGGCATTTCCGGTGCCGGGAATAGAGGAGAGCCGTCTCGTACCCGCGCAACATTTTGATATGTATCTATATCATCTGCCGGTTTTGTCAGATTCTGACCGTTGACTGGCGTGGTCAGGCTATGTTTTTTATAAATTGCAGACGAAAAAAAAGACTCTTGCGAGCCTTCTGTAAATTCTGATCTACACCAGAGCCAAAGGCTTAAAGCCGTTGGCCCATACTGTATCTAAGCGTATTACCTAAGAGGTTTTTGGCTTAGTGGCGTGAACGGAATTCACCACGATCGCCGCCGCGATCATTGGTACGCTCGCGAGGACGGGCTTCGTTGACACGAATGTTACGACCGTTCAGGTCGGTGTTGTCCAACTGCTCGATGGCAGTCATGCCAGCAGCTTTGTCTGCCATTTCAACAAACGCGAAACCCTTGGAGCGACCTGTCGCCATGTCCTGGATTACTTTGGCGGATTTAACTTCGCCGAAAGCTTCGAACGCAGAACGAACGTCTGCATCGCCAGATTGATAGGACAGGTTGCCAACATAGATATTAATCATCGGAAAAAATACTCTCGTACACGTGCTATCGTTTCAACCAAAGGGTTTGTATAGCACTAAAACGCACCCTTCAGGTGTTTATGGTCGGGCAACAAAAACTTGCGCCTTGGTAAACACAACACTGACATTAAAGCAAAAGACATCAATTACAAGCAGTTTTTCATCCTGAGGCTTGAAATAAGCAGAAGGTGTTGTTAATTGGATAACTTTTGTTTCATTCTTTTGTCATCAAAAACGGGTTTGTCTGTTCGTTCTCAAATGTCTGCCAGGTTTTCTGCGAGCCAGTAACGCACAAACTGGTGCGCAACCCGTCCACTTCGTGACCCACGCAAGCGCGCGAACATGAGCGCTTCTTTCTGCCAACGCGCTTCATCGCGGATTTTGTCTGTCTGTTCGGGTGTGTCTCCCTCAACGGTTTGAATTTTCGCCCGCACGATATCCAGATATTGATCCTGGTTGAATGGATGGAATGCCAGCCACAAACCGAACCGTTCGGATAACGAGACTTTTTCGTCGATCGCATCGCCTTCGTGTAACTCGCCTTCAACCACTTGTGCGGCCAGATTGTCCTGCATGGATTCTGGAAGCAGGTGCCTGCGATTGGAACTGGCGTAGACCAGCACGTTATCGGGTGGCGCCATCAGAGAACCGTCCAGCAACGCTTTCAAACCCTTGTAACTGGCATCGTTTGCCTCAAACGACAAATCATCGATGAACAGAATGTATTTTCGGTCCTGATTGCCCAGAATCTGAATCAGATCACCCAGAGCAGCCAAGCCTTCCCGATCCAGCTCGATCATGCCCAGTTCTTTCCCCCCGTGACGGGTGAGGGTTGCGCGTATGATCGAACTCTTGCCAGTACCCCGAGCACCCCAAAGGAGCACGTGATTGGCGGGTTTGCCACTCAGAAACAGGTGTGTATTTCGTTCAATTTGTCCAAGCTGTTTTTCTCGATGGAGAAGATCTTCAACCGGGATCAGCGCAGGATGGTGAATGACTTTGAATCCCGTTTCCGGGTGCCATCGCTGGGCCAATGCGCGAGGATCCGGTTTTTCCCTGAAGCCCTGTTTACGCCCGGTTTCCAGTTGTGATAGCAGTTCAATCAGGCCGGCGATGAATGATTTGGGAGATTTGTTAAAACGCATGTCATGCCTCTTGGCGGATAGCGGGGTTTTAAACGAGACCGAGGCCGCTGTATTTGGTTCTGTATTATTCTACGATCTCGCTGCGCGCATAGGCAGTCTCCTGCCCGAGAATTGTCCGCTGCGAGCAAAACTTATTTAATTACACACGGATTTAAGCCCATGCCCGATATGACCGTCCCCGCTGTTTTGTTTGCCTTGGTGCTCCTGATCCTGTTGGGGCAGTGGTTGGTGGTGCGGCGAGCGAAATCAATGCAGGGCCAAGCGGTGCCTGATGAGTTGCTGCGTGCCTGTCAGTCCGCGCAAATGGCTGACCATTCGGCGCATCCGTTTGAAGATCGGTCGGGTATGAATGTTCTGGTGGCTTTCGACGCGCCAAATTGCGGTGCGTGTCGCAAAATGGCTCCGGTTCTGGACACGACTGCCAAACGATACCCGGACAGGGTTTTTCGCTTATCGGTGATGGAACATAGAGCGCTGGCACAAACGCTGCGCATCATGGGAACGCCGACGATCCTGCTGGTTCGAAATGGCCAGATAGTTGAGGTATTTGTCGGCATTACGCCCTTGTCTCGTTTATTGCAGCGCCTTGAACACGCGTGGCCCGAGATTATGCCCGTGGATATTTCTCCTGCTTCGTAGTGGGATGTCGAAGTCACTAATTCTCAGCTAATTCTCGACCGCTATCTTTGTCCCTGTGCAATGTCTGCACGATTACAGAGGGATGAATATCATGAAACGTAAAACTTATCTGGCCGCGCTGGTGGCTCTTTCTGCTCTTGCCGTTGGTGGCGCTTATGCATCTTCTCAGCACGAAGGTAACGATGCCCTGGCTATTTCTCAGGCGAAGATTGGTCTTGCAGATGCCGTGACCGCAGCGGAACAGCATGTCGGTGGTAAGGCTTCAAAAGCCGAGTATGAATCATTCCAAGGACAGCGGGTTTTTGATGTGGAAGTGGTCAAGGGGCAGGCAGTCTCAGATGTCAAGGTAGATGCGAATGACGGTAAGGTGATTTCGGTCACAGCCGATCAGGCCGATCATGATGACTCGGGTGATCGTGCGGACTGATCCACGATCCCTGTCGGGCGCCGTGATGTTAGTTGCGGCGCCGTTTCCAATTTTGGGAGAAGCTCAATGAATGACGCTCAACTGACCGATGCAAAGACACTGTTCAATAAAGTGCCCGAAGTCATCGCACTTTTCTGGGTTATCAAGATTCTCGCTACTACAGTGGGCGAGACAGCGGCTGATTTCCTCAATATCAATCTGAATGTCGGGCTGACAGGCACGGCGATTGTGATGACGGGCTTGCTCGCTGGTTTCCTGTTCGCACAAGTTAAAACAAAACGTTACACGCCTTGGCTCTATTGGTTAACAGTCGTGCTAATCAGTATCGTCGGTACATTGATTACCGATATTCTGACCGATCAGCTCGGCGTTCCACTTGAGGCCAGCACGCTCGCTTTCTCTGTTGCCTTGGCTGTGACGTTTGCGGTCTGGTATGCCAGGGAGAAAACACTGTCGATCCATCGTATCGATACGCGTGGGCGGGAGCTCTACTATTGGCTCGCGATTCTTTTCACGTTCGCGCTTGGTACGGCTGCCGGTGATCTGGTGGCCGAACGGATGACAATGGGTTATGCCTACTCGGCATTGATGTTCGGCGGGATGATTGCCGTTGTGACTTTCGCGTTTTTCGTGTTCAAGTTGAATGCAGTCCTTGCTTTCTGGATTGCCTATATCCTGACACGTCCTCTGGGCGCTTCACTTGGCGATTTCCTGTCGCAACCGGTTGCTGTGGGCGGGCTTGGCTTGGGCACGGTTCAAACCAGTCTTCTGTTTTTTGTGGCCATTTCAAGCCTGGTGGTTTATCTCAGCCTGACCCGTAAAGATGTGATAAAAGCTGAAATCGAGTAAAGGCCATCTCGAAAAGAGTTCGAGGCAGCAGTAGTTCAGTTTTCCGAGAAGCTAAGGAGTGTCATGCGCATTTTATTGGTAGAAGACGATGCCATGATTGGCGAGGCGGTTTCCACAGCCCTGAAGGATGCCGCATACGCCGTGGACTGGGTACAGGATGGCAAAATCGCGCTGGCTACACTCGACAGCGCAGAGCATCAGGTCGTGTTGCTTGATCTTGGATTGCCCGGACAGGATGGTCTTGATGTGTTAAAGCGATTGAGGCAGGCGGGGCGCGACCTGCCGGTGATTATCATCACGGCGCGTGATGGCGTGGATGATCGTGTGCGGGGGCTGGATCTGGGGGCGGATGACTATCTGGTCAAGCCGTTCGACGTGAATGAGTTGCTGGCGAGGATGCGCGCGGTTATCCGTCGGCAGAGCGGGCAGTCTTCACCCATCCTCAGCAATGGTTATGTCGATCTTGACCCGGCGACTCGCGAGGCCACATGCAGCGGCGTCACTGTGTTAATGAGTGCGCGCGAATTTGCCTTGCTTCATTCGTTACTGTTGCGACCGGGACAGATTCTGACACGGGCAGAACTGGAGGAGCAGATATACGGCTGGAATGAGGAAGTCGAAAGTAACGCGATTGATTTTCTGATTCATGGCGTCCGCCGGAAGCTGGGGGCGGGCGTCATCAAGAATGTGCGTGGCTCCGGTTGGCGAGTGGGTACGGCACCGTGACCCGATCATCTCAGGGACGTTCGGCAAGGAGACACTCAATCCAGATTCGTCTGTCGAAAATGCTGACAGTGGCCGTTCTCGTTACGGGGGTCATCGCTTCGCTTGCAGCGCTTTATTTCGCTTATGACGAGGCTCAGGAATTTCAGGATGACACTCTACGGCAGGTTGCGGCGCTCAGTGTCGACTTTCCGGCTTCAGGGCGAACCGTGCACCAGCAACTGGATACGGTCAGCAAGTCAGTAGAAGACCCCGAGTCATTGATCCGGATTTATCGCCTCCCTGATCGTGCGCGTCCTGCCTGGCTACCGGAGCGGATCGATGCAGGGTTACACACCTTGATGAATCCCGCTGGCCCGGAATCCATCCGGATATTTGTACGAGATACGGGCGGTGGATCACAGCTTGTTGTGGCTCAATCTACGGAGAGCCGCAACGAAATCGCATTGAACAGCGCCCTGCGCACCTTGATTCCATCTTTACTCATGCTGCCGATTCTCATCGGTGTCATTGCATTCATCGTGCGTGCTGAGTTGAAGTCGCTCAAACAACGTTCAAAGGATATTGACCTGCAGGCGGCTGAACGTCCGCAACCCGTGTCGGTGCAAAACTTGCCGGAAGAAGTGGTGCCGTTTGTCGAAGCCATCAATCGGTTGTTGGCGCGAGTGGATACAATGATTGCTGAACAACGTCGTTTCATCGCCGACGCGGCCCATGAATTGCGCACGCCACTGACGGCCCTTTCGCTTCAGGCACAGAATCTCTCTGCGGCCAGTTCTCCTGAAATGATGCGAGAACGTCTTGTGCCACTTAAGGCCGGAATCGAGCGGGCACGGAAGTTGACAGTGCAACTGCTTGATCTGGCCAGAATTCAGTCTGGCGAGGAATCCTGTCAGGACATCGATCTTGTTGCACTCGCGCGCCAATGGCTGGCTGAGTTCATTCCGCTGGCCGAAGCCCGACAGATTGATTTGGGCATGGATGAATCCACTTCGATACGTATTCAATCCAACGCACAAGCGCTTGGGCTAGTTATGCGCAATGCGTTGGAGAATGCGCTTAAATACACCCCCGCCGGTGGAGTCGTCACCCTCAGGTTACGAGCAGAGGCTGATGCTGTATCGATCGAAGTTGTTGATACCGGGCCGGGCATTCCAACCGAAAATCAGGTGGCTGTTTTCGCCCCATTCCATCGCCTGCAGGACGCATCGGAAGAAGGAAGCGGGCTGGGTCTGGCGATTGCCAGAGAGGCGGCCGGTAAACTCGGCGGGGCCGTGTCTGTCTCTAATAGAGTAGATGCCCATGGCCTGGTGTTTACACTCAGGCTGCCGCGTACGTTCAAAGGCCTATAAGTGGGCGCCTAGAAAAACCGTCACGAGCGGCCCGAGTGCAAGGCGGACGGAGCGCAGCGACTGAGACATATCAAATAGATAGGCGAGGGAGCGAGCACCGCCCAACGCAGCAATCGGGTCGCGCAGTAGGTTTTTCGAGATGCCCAAGTGGTTAACACCTGTCGCAACCGGTCCACGATGTCGCAGCCAAAGCCCGGTAATGCTTTCCGATGGCGCATTTATGCCTGAAATGGCTTAAAATCAGCCACCTTTTGTTTCAGACCCAACATTGTCGGGCCGTATTTAACGGTTTCGCTCAGGATATTTGCTCATGCCGCATCCAGAATCCCCTAAGTCTTCCGCTCCGATGAATTCAGAGCCGATAAACTCAGATGTGATGGGTTCGGTTCCAGTGGATTCGGCAACCTCGAAATCACATCAATCCGCCAGTCTGTCTCTGGTGGTCCCCGTGTTCAATGAGCAGGAAAACATCGCCCCCTTGATAAAGCGGGTGCATGAGGCCTTGGCCGACTACCCCGCACCGTGGGAATTGCTGCTGGTGGATGATGGTTCGAGTGATCGCACCGTGAAAATGATCGAGCAGGGCAGGGCGGCGTTCGGTTCGCATGTTCGACTGGTGCCACTGGCGCGCAACTTCGGCCAGACGGCGGCCATGCAGGCGGGTATCGACTTTGCCCGTGGCGAGGTGATCGCCACCCTGGATGGCGACCTGCAAAACGATCCGATGGATATTCCACGCATGGTGGATCGTCTGTTGCGTGAAGATCTCGATCTAGTAGCGGGCTGGCGCAAGAACCGACAGGATAATCTCTGGCTGCGCAAGGTCCCCTCCAAAATTGCCAATCGATTGATTCGACGGATTACGGGCGTCTCGCTGCATGATTATGGCTGCAGCCTGAAAGTGTTTCGTGCTGAAATCATCAAGGGCGTGCGTCTGTACGGTGAGATGCACCGTTTTATCCCTGCCTGGCTGGCGACTCAAACATCCCCCAGCCGGATTCAGGAGGAAGTGGTTGCGCATCATCCGCGTACGGCCGGTACGTCAAAATATGGTTTGTCGCGCACGTTCCGGGTCATTATCGATCTGATTTCGGTGTATTTCTTCATGCGCTTTTCTGCCCGCCCCGCGCATTTTTTCGGGATGCTGGGCATGGGTTTCGGTACGCTTGGCAGCCTGATCCTTGCCTATCTTCTGGTGCTGAAAATAATGGGCGAGCAAATTGGTGATCGGCCATTATTTATGGTCGGCATCATGCTGGTGTTGATTGCGGTTCAGATTCTGACCACGGGTGTTCTTTCCGAAATGTTGTCGCGCACATACTACGAATCCAAGGAAGTGAAGTCCTATCATGTGCGCCCGTCGGCTCTGACTGAACTTGAGGACGCCAATTGGTGTCAATCGAAATCACAACCTGATGAGCCTGCACGATGAACCTGTCAAAACACCCCATGACTTCGAACATGAACTTTTCTCAGTTGCCGGGTGTTCGTCTGGCCTGTGGTTTCGGTATGGCGGCATCGTTGGCCTTGATTCTTGTTGAGGCTCTGCCGGGTGCGCGTATGGCCATTTTCCATGCGTTCAATAATCTGGGGCCTTTGGCACCGGGCTTCTGGTCGGGGATGACCGCTCTGGCCGACACCTATCTGGCTCTTGGCTTGTTGTTGCCGTTCATGCTCTGGCGTCCGCGCCTGGGTGCCTTGCTGCTGCTTTCTGCGCTTATTGCGACCGCCATCACCCACTCGATAAAACCGATTCTTGATATACCCAGACCACCCGCCGTTCTGGCAGCTGATGCCATGCACCTGATCGGGCATCGGCTCGACCACGGCAGCTTTCCCTCTGGCCATGCCGTTACGGCGTTCACGTTGGCTGGACTATTGATTGTCGGCCTTCGTTTATCAGCCGGATGGTCTGCCGTGGTTCTGCTTGCGGCCGCTCTATTGGGCGTGTCTCGAATGGCCGTCGGCGTGCATTGGCCGACCGATGTGCTTGCGGGCGCTGTAATTGGCCTGATCTCGGTCATGTTGGCACAGCTTTGGTTGAATCGCTGGTCAAGTCTGAACCATGCGCGATGGCCGTTACCTGCGGGGATCGTTGTCACTGCGATCTGCGCACTGTCTTCGCCCTGGTTCAATGCCGGTTATCCCCTGGGTGAGTGGGCCAATTGGTCGGTCGCTGGATTGGGCCTGGTCGCCCTGTTCTGGGCATCGTTGCGCTACTGGCCGCAATACCGGAATCGGCAGCGCTTACCCTTGAATGACTTGGGTCGTAAATAATAAACCATGCAAATTTTTCCCGGTCATATTTCAGTGCTTACTTATATAATGGCTCGCTTGCAGTATCGTGCGGCTGCTCAATACGACTCCGACAGGCTATAATTCGCGTCTATGTCACTTATTGCGTTTGGTTTGAATCATAAAACGGCCCCGGTGGATGTGCGTGAGCGCATCGCCTTCGGGCCTGAGCGCATGTCTTCCGCGCTTGAGGGGCTGATTCATGGTTGTGGCGCGAAGGAAGCCGCCATCGTTTCTACCTGCAATCGGACCGAAATTTATACCCGTTCGGATTGCGTGCGGGAGAATCTGGTCGAGTGGCTGGCAGCGTTTCACCATTTGCCGCCGGAAGCCATTGCCCCTTATGTGTATGACCACCGCGATGAGCTCGCTATTCGCCACCTGATGCGCGTTGCCTGCGGTTTGGACTCCATGGTGCTGGGTGAGCCGCAAATTCTCGGCCAGATCAAGGATGCCTTCACCATCGCTCAAGATGCTCAGGCGCTGGGCCCCGTTCTGAGTCGGTTATTCCAGCACACCTTCTCGGTGGCAAAGCAGGTACGTACCGATACACAGATTGGTGCCAGCCCGGTGTCGGTGGCTTTTGCGGCGGTGAGCCTTGCCAAGCAGATTTTCGGTGATCTATCCCAAAAGACTGCCCTGCTGATCGGCGCAGGCGAAACAATCGAACTGTGCGCCCGCCATCTTCAGGGCAGTGGGCTCAAGCAGGTTATTGTTGCCAACCGGTCGATCGACCGCGCCCATCACCTGGCTGAACAGTTTGGCGGGCTTGCCATCGGCCTCACCGACATCCCGGCGCATCTGCACAAGGCAGACGTGGTTATTTCCTCAACCGCCAGCCCGTTGCCCGTACTGGGTAAAGGGGCGGTAGAGCAGGCACTCAAGCAACGCAAGCGCCGTCCGATCTTTATGGTCGACATAGCCGTTCCACGCGATATCGAGCCGCAGGTCAGCGATTTGCAGGATGTGTACCTGTATACGGTCGATGATCTCAAATCGGTCATCGACGAAGGTCAGAAATCCCGTGCAGCCGCAGCCGAACAGGCGGAAGAAATCATCACCCTGCAAGTCGGGCATTTCCTCGAATGGGTTCAGTTGCAGACGGGCGCGGAGCTGATCAAGTCCTACCGGCGCCAATCAGAGCAAACCCGGGATGATGTTCTGTTCAGAGCAAAGGCACTGCTGGCGGCGGGCAAATCTCCCGAGGAAACCCTGGATTACCTTGCGCACACCCTGACCAACCGGCTCATCCATCATCCCACCGTCGTGCTGCGTGAAGCCTGTGCCACGGGTGATCTGACCGCCGTTCATGCGGTTCAGAACGTCCTCGGTCTGGGGGGGGATTCCCCCTCGTCTTAGCTGGGTCGTATTTTCGATTGTCATCCTTCTTCCCGCTTGTCGGGATCTTGTTTCCCCTCTCTTGTTGAATGCTCCATGCTGCCATCCGCTCTGTTGAATCGCTTATTCGCCCTGTCCGAACGGTATGACGAGCTCAATGCGTTGTTGTCCGAACCGGAGGTAATCAACAATCAGGATCGATTCCGCAGCCTGTCAAAAGAGCATGCCCGTCTGCACGATCTCGTTGTGGTGCTCGACCGCTATCAGAAGGTGAAAGCCGATTTGCAGGCGGCCGAACAGATGAGCCGTGAATCTGACCGCGAGATGGCCGCGCTGGCCGTCGAAGAAATGAAGGAATTGCAGGCTGAAATCGAATCGCTGGATGAAGCGCTCAAAATTCACCTGTTGCCGCATGATCCGGCCGATGATGGCGATGTCATCCTTGAAATTCGAGCCGGCACCGGGGGGGATGAAGCCGCCATCTTCGCGGGGGATTTGTTGCGCATGTATTTGAAATACGCCGATACCCAGGGCTGGCGCACCGAAATTCTTTCCGAACAACCGGGCGAGCATGGCGGATATCGCGAAGTCATTGCCCAAATCAGTGGCGATGGCGTGTATGCGGCATTGAAGTTCGAATCCGGCGCGCACCGCGTACAGCGTGTGCCGACCACGGAAACCCAGGGCCGTGTTCATACCTCCGCCGCGACGGTCGCGGTGATGCCGGTCGTGCCGGAATCGGAGGCCATCACGCTCGATCCTTCTACCTTGAGAATCGATACGTTTCGCGCCTCAGGAGCCGGTGGGCAGCATATCAACAAAACCGACTCGGCGATTCGCGTGACCCACCTGCCGACCGGTATGGTGGTGGAATGTCAGGACGAGCGATCTCAGCACAAGAACAAAGCCCGTGCTTTAAGTGTATTGGCCGCACGACTGGCTGATGCAGAGCGGCAAAAAGCCCACGCGGAACAAGCAGCCACGCGCAAGGCACTCGTGGGTTCAGGCGACCGTTCCGAACGTATTCGCACCTATAACTTCCCGCAGGGGCGCGTAACCGATCACCGCATCAACCTGACGCTCTATCAGCTCGATCGAGTACTGTTGGGTGATCTTGATCCCATCATTCACCCGTTACGACAGACCGATCAGGCCGACCAACTGGCGGCGCTGGCTCAGGCACCGCTCTGATTGATGATGTGGATCACATGACCCACGAACAGGGCATTCCACTCGCCAAATTGATCGACGAAGCACGGGGCTTGCTCGGCGGTGATGCCGATGCGATGGTCGATATCCGAAGCCTGGTAACGCAATTGGCGGGTCTTGATCGAGCCCGTCAGTTGATGGAACCGGAGCGGCTATTGCCGTCAGCAATGGCTGATCGGTTGCGCAGCGCGTTCGAACGTCGTGCGGCTGGTGAACCGGTTGCCTATATCACGGGATTCAAGCCGTTCTGGCGCCATGAATTTCAGGTCACGCCCGCCACGTTGATTCCTCGCCCTGAAACCGAACACCTTCTGGAGTGGGCGCTGGAAAAAATCCCTTTAGAGCAGGCAATGACGGTCGCGGATCTCGGTACCGGTTCCGGCGTGCCTGCCATCAGCCTGGCGTTTGAGCGACCGCAGGCACAGGTTTTCGGTTGTGATCTGAGTTTCGAGGCATTACAGGTTGCACGTCAAAATGAACGGCGATTGCTGCCTGATTCAGCTTTGCCGATCAAGTGGCTTCAGGGTTCCTGGTGCAGTATGTTCAAACAAGAAAGTTTGGACGTGATTGTCAGCAATCCACCATACATCCGCCCGGATGATCCTCATCTCAATGTTGGTGACTTGCGCTTTGAGCCACAGACTGCGTTGGTCGCACAAGATGAGGGGATGGCCGATTACCGGCAGATCATCGCTCAGGCGACAACCCGGTTGAAGCCGGGCGGCTGGATTCTGTTCGAGCATGGCTATGATCAGGCAAAGGCCGTGGCCGAGTGTCTGGCGCAACATGGATTTGAATCTATTTCTCATCGAACCGATCTTGCCGGGCAGGAGCGAAACACCGCTGCACAGCGGCGTTGATTTGAGGTTTACTTGCTGATTGATGCCAGTGCGGCGGGCACATAGCGTCATCTAAGATTGGTTTTAGGTCATTTGAAGGTCACAAAATGCCAAAATTGCGTTAATCTGATTCCATGAGTTCAGCGCACCCCCTAAAAATTTCCGGGGCGCAGGAGTGGATGATGGACAGTTCCGAACGAATCAAACATCGTGAGATCACCTTTCGCGGGCCTCATCACAACGGGGATCAGGCGGCGGGTGCCTGCGCATTTGCCGTTCATCTAGACGGAGTGCAGGATGCACAACCCAAAAACCCTGCCTGCATGTGGGTCGAATATGACTTGCAAATGATCTGCCTCAAGGTTTTGCGGCGTCATCTGCAACTTGCGGGTTTTCATCTGGATGCTTCCCTGCTGAACAAGCTCAAAATCGCACTCATCGAGTATTCAGAAGAGAATCAGCGCGAAGCCATGGGTTTGGGGAACTGCCCCATGCCCAATCAGGTATTCAGGCCAACAGCGGAGCAGATTTCCGCTTGCCAGCGTTTCTCGCGTCACCAAGGCTCAACAGAGCGTGGCGATGATCCCTGGCAGCATTACCTTTAAGCCCTTCACAATCACGCTAATTTTTTGAAACAATAAATGAACGACGAGCAATTACTGCGCTATAGCCGCCATATCATGCTGCCTGAAATCGACTATGCGGGGCAAGAGCGTCTGCGCGGATCTCGCGTCTTGATCGCTGGTTTGGGCGGCTTGGGCTCGCCCGTAGCCTTGTATCTTGCGGCTGCTGGTGTGGGCGAGTTGGTGCTGGCTGATTTTGATGCGGTTGATTTGAGCAATCTGCAGCGACAGGTGATTCACGACACCGCCTCTGTGGGCTTGCTTAAGATTGATTCGGCTGCCCGGCGAATTGCCGCTATCAATCCGGATGTAAAACTTAGGCTTATTCACGACAAGCTTACAAAGGAGAACCTGCCGGAATTGCTGGCTGATGTCGATCTGGTTTGTGACTGTTCGGATAATTTCGCACTGCGTTTTGCGCTCAATGCGGCCTGTGTTGATGCTCAAAAACCGCTGGTTTCTGGTGCAGCGATCCGTATGGAAGGGCAGGTGACCGTGTTCGATACGCGACTGCCCGAATCGCCTTGCTACCACTGTTTGTATCAGGAAGAAGGAGAGGATGCGCTGCGTTGTAGTGAAACGGGCGTGCTTTCGCCGCTTGTCGGTATGATTGGTAGCGTGCAGGCCAGTGAAGCCATCAAGATATTGGCTGGCTTTGGTGACACCTTGGTAGGAAGACTCGCCCTGTTCGATCTCAAGCGGGCCGAGTTCAGAACGATTCGGTACCGCCGTGATCCCGATTGCCCTGTTTGTAAGAATCGCTCCACCCCTGCCCAATAATTCACTATTTAGTACTGCGGTCTCGATCCGCTGAAGCCAAAGCCTGTGCAATTTCACCAATCAGCCCCGGCCCGCGATAAATGAAACCCGTATAAAGCTGCAGCAGGTCCGCTCCGGCCTCGATCTTCTCCAGCGCCGCAGCGGCGCTATCGATACCACCGACGCCAATAATGGGGAAATCGGCTGGCAGCGTGGCGCGAAGCTGGCGGATGACTTCGGTCGAGGCCTTGCGAACTGGCCGGCCACTCAATCCACCCGCCTCGTCGGCATGCGGTAGGCCCGCCACCATGGCGCGATCGATGGTGGTGTTGGTGGCGATCACGCCATCCATGCCTTCATCAAGTAGAAGTCGGGCCATGGATTCGATTTCCTCACCGCTCAGATCGGGCGCGATTTTCACCACGATCGGGACTTGACGGTCGTTTTTCTGATCGAGTTCGTCCTTTTGTTTCTTCAATGCGGCGAGCAAGGGACCGAATTGATCCGCAGCTTGCAACTGGCGCAAATTTTTTGTGTTCGGGGATGAAATATTGATCGTGACGTAGTCGGCGAAACGATGGACTTCTCTCAGTCCGATCAAATAGTCATCGAGCGCGCGCTCGATCGGGGTATCGAAATTCTTGCCAATGTTCAGGCCCAGAATGCCTTTGCTGGTTCGATTTTGAACATTGTCGAGAAAGGTTTTAAGGCCATCGTTGTTGAATCCCATGCGGTTGATCAGCGCCTCTGCATCGGGCAGCCGGAACAACCGTGGTCGCGGGTTGCCGGGTTGGGCGCGTGGGGTGACGGTGCCGATTTCGATAAATCCGAACCCGAGGCACGAGAGGGCATCGATATGATCGCCGTTCTTGTCGAGCCCGGCCGCCAGACCGATTCGGTTAGGGAAGTTCAACCCCATGACGTCTACCGGACTTGAGGGAACCTTCCCGCGCGCGTAGGTGCACCAAGGTGTTTTGGCCGCCAGATCGAGCAGGGCAAATGTCAGTCGGTGGGCCGTTTCTGGTTCGAATCGGAACAGCAGGGCGCGAATCAATGGATAAAGATTCATAAGGGTGTGATCACTTGGCGTTGAAATGGCACCCAGTTTGCCGTGACCGTGTGCGGGGCGCAATCCAACCCCTCAAATTCCCTCTCGTGCATTCATCAAAATTTCACGTTCTTGTCAGCGTTGCGAAATAAACCGAACACGCTAATGACATATCCGCTGATTAAGTTGCATTACATATCAATCTAGGTGTGGTGTGTCATGGATTTGGATTGCAACAAAGCGTCTTCAACCAAGGGGCCGAAAAACAAAGCTGACTCAGATCGCCGACTACAAGTCGAGTTGGCGCTGAACCAAGAGCAGATCGATGCCTGCTTTCGTCTGCGCTATCGGGTTTTTGTTGAAGAATTGGGTGCAAAAATCGACTGCGCCCTGCCATTGGGGCTGGAAAGCGACCATTTTGATGACTATTGCCACCACATGCTGGTGCGGGATTTGGATTCCGGCGAAGCGGTGGCGTGTACACGCATTCTTACGGATACCCAGGCTCAGGTTGCCGGAGGATACTATTCTGCCAGAGAGTTTGATCTCTCCCGCTTAAAAGGTGTGGAAGGTCGTGTGATGGAAATCGGTCGAACCTGTGTCGACCCGGCTTATCGAAATGGCGCCACCATCGGCTGTCTTTGGTCTGGTCTGGCGCAATTCATGGAAATCAACCGGTTCATGTACCTGATGGGATGCGCGAGCATTTCTCTGGAAGATGGCGGAATCCAGGCCAATCTCATCATGGATCAATTACGTGATCGGCATCTCACGCCGGAATCGTTGCGGGTCGATTCCCTGCGTGCGCTTCCTCGTATGGAGCATGACACGGCTTTGCTCGCGCTGGAAGTCCGAATGCCCCCTTTATTGAAAGCCTACCTTCGTCTTGGTGCACAGATCGGCGGTGAACCGTTCTGGGATAAAGATTTCAAAACGGCGGATGTATTCATCTGGTTAGCACGGTCGAATCTTCAGCGACGTTATGTCCGGCATTTCATTCAGCGAAAACAGGATGGTGTGCTTGATTCAGTAAAACCACGTCAGGCGGCCTGAATCGCGCAAAGAGCCAGATGTTTATCGATCTTCCGCAAGATGGCGCTAAACTGAGCCGCTATTCATAACAGAGCGGCCTTCTTATGGACGAAGAGCTGATTTTGCCGATCAAGTCCAAAATCGATCCACAATTTGAGCGACAGTTACGCTTGTTTTTACAGCAAGCGGAATCAAAAATGCCGAATGTCAGTGAAGCCGAACTTCTGCGCGCGGCGGCGGGGCGGCGCGAAGATCAGCGGTTGGTGGCCGAATATGTCATCGGCATGCTCTGGTTGAGCTGGCGTTTCGATCGAGCGAATCAAATGTTGGATTCCGCCTTGGCCGTTGCCTCGGCATATATGTCGAGCGCCGATTATCTGAATCTGGTGCAAAAAGTTTCCCTGCTGAAGAACCTTCCTCTGTTCTCCGTGCCGCGACATGAGCGACAAACGCTGACTGATCTTCTGCAGGAGGCACGATTGGTTGTCTATCTGAAAACCGGGCGATTGTCTTGAGACCATCGGAGCACTTGCGCCTACGCCTCCAGATGTTATGCCAGGAGATGATATGCAAAGCTACTTGAAAAAAATCAAATGAACCAAACTTTAAGCTAGAGTGTTGATCTCACGCATCAGACTCTGAATGGGTCGCACGTGCTTTAACTTTTTGGAGAACGAATTCCTGCCATGAAACGAATTATTCTGTTTTTACTGACCAACCTGGCTGTCATGGTGATCCTGTCTGTCGCCTGGTTTGTCATCTCCAAGGTGTTCGGCCTTGGCGTGACAATGGATAAGGCTGGCATCAATTATGGCTCCACACTTGTACTGGCCGCTGTATTCGGCTTCGGTGGCTCCCTGATTTCGCTGATGATGTCCAAATGGATGGCCAAACGCAGCGTGGGTGCCGAAGTAATCGAGCAGCCCCGAAACGAAGCCGAACGCTGGTTGCTGCAAACCGTTGAGCGCCAGGCCAAGATGGCTGGAATCGGCATGCCGGAAGTCGCCATCTATGACTCACCGGAAATCAACGCATTCGCCACGGGTGCGAGCAGAAACAACGCGCTGGTCGCGGTATCCACCGGCTTGCTGGCCAATATGACTCGAGACGAGGCCGAAGCCGTATTGGGCCATGAGATTGGCCACGTAGCCAATGGCGACATGATTACCTTGACGCTTATTCAAGGCGTGGTGAACACGTTCGTTATCTTCTTTGCGCGTATCGTCGGTTATTTTGTCGATCGCGTTTTGCTCAAGAATCAGGGCGATGGGCCGGGTATCGGCTTTTATGTGACCACCATTGTGGCTGAAATCATCTTCGGGATTTTGGCCAGCATCATCGTGATGTGGTTCTCCCGCCAGCGTGAGTTCCGTGCAGACGAAGCAGGAGCCCGCTTTGCCGGTCGTCAGAAGATGATTGCGGCATTGGAGCGGTTGAAGTTGAATTACGACATGCCTGCACAGTTGCCAGCTCAGATGACTGCGTTCGGCATTTCAGGTCACCGTGGTTCGTTCGGTCGTTTGTTCATGTCACACCCACCACTCGATGAGCGCATTGCGGCCTTGCGTCACGGGCAATCCTCTGGCTTCGGAGCGCGTGCCGGTACGGTGCAGTAATACCCGGGTGATGGCCTTGCGTTAATCCCCGGTCGGCTCAACGGCTACTTAGGGGAGGTCTGCACAAATGCAGACCTCCCCGAGCAGGGCATGGAGGCCCTGCCGCACAATGACGTAAGTCATTGAAATGCGGAGCACAAGACGGGCGTGTACCGGCTTGTGCGTGTCTGCACGAAGCCATGGATGGATTCGTGCAGAGATTCCTTATGTTAAAGCCTGCTTGTTGCAGGCTTTTTGTTTTCCTGATGCGGAACTTGTCTTTTTGGCGTAGGCTCGAAGTAAATAGCAGGTGAGGGCTCGGCTCAAAGCCGGGAACGGCCGTGAACGTGTTCAGAGGTTTTAAGATGACTGTTTTATATTTATTCGTACCAATCAGCATGGTGATTGCCGGGATCTTGGTTTGGGCGGCTTTTTGGGCGATCAAGAATAACCAATACGAAGATTTGGAAGGCCCCGCTCACCGTATTTTGATGGATGACGATGATCCTCGCATCCCGACACATCATCATTCAAACGAGGATGCCCAGTCGGAATCGAAGCCAGATAAAAGCAAGAATTAGCGGTTTTGCTCTTTCCAAAAAAAACCGCCATTTGGCGGTTTTTTGTCAGCCGATTACGGCGTTACAACCTACTTAACACGCATGCCTGCGGTGGCGCCTTCGTCGGGTGACAAAATGAATAGCCCGCCTTTGCCGTCGCCCGCGGCCAGTACCATGCCTTCCGACAGACCGAATTTCATCTGGCGGGGTTTGAGGTTGGCAACCATAACGGTATGGCGGCCAACGAGGGTGGCCGGATCATAGGCCGACTTGATGCCGGCGAAGACTTGCCGGGTTTTGCCTTCGCCAATATCAAGTGTTAAGCGCAACAATTTCGCGGCACCTTCTACATGCTCTGCATTAACTATGCGTGCCACACGTAAATCCACGGCCGTGAATTGATCGATGGTGATTTCTTCTGCAATCGGTTCGATTTCAGCGCCTGGGGTTTTTTCTTCCAGGGTTGGTGCAGGGTTTGCTTGATTCATGGCTTGGGCCTCTTCTTGTGTTGCTTTGAGCAGGGCATCCGTCGCGGTTTGTTCGATGCGCGTCATCAGCGGTTCAAAGGCGTTGATTTTGTGTCCAACCATCGGGCGCGCAAGATCGGACCAACGGAATTCAGGCAGGTTCAGGAATTGGGCCGCTTTGGCACTCATGGCCGGCAGGACGGGCGTGAGGTAGGTCATCAAGATGCGGAAGGCATTCAAGCCATCGGTACACACACCTTGAACGGCGGCGAGGCTGTCGGGCGACTTGGCCATGGCCCAAGGTTTTTGTTCATCGATGTATTGATTCACGAGGTCAGCCAAAGCCATGATCTCACGCATGGCTTGGCCGGTTTCACGCCGCTCGTAGCGTGTCTTGATGGATTCGGCGGCGGCCACGAGTTGTTCGTGGAGCACATTGTGGGCGAGTTCGGCACTCAACTCACTATTGAACTGCTTGTGAATGAAACCGGCGCAACGGCTGGCAATATTGACGACCTTGCCGACCAGATCCGAGTTGACGCGCACACGGAAATCGTCGAGCGACAAATCGATGTCGTCAATACTGCCGCTGAGTTTGGCCGCGAAGTAGTAGCGCAAGGCCTGTGGGTCGAGGTGGTCGAGGTAGGTGCGGGCCTGGATGAACGTGCCGCGCGATTTGCTCATTTTCTCGCCGTTGAGGGTCAAAAAGCCATGCGCATACACCGCTGTCGGCGTACGCAATCCGGCACCCATGAGCATGGCGGGCCAGAACAGCGTGTGGAAGTAGGCAATATCCTTGCCGATGAAATGGATCAGCTCGGTTTGGGCGTTTTCACCCCAGTACTCGTCGAAATCAAGCCCTGTCGATTCGGCCAGTTTCAGGAAGGCCCCGATATAGCCGATGGGCGCATCCAGCCACACATAAAAGAATTTGCCGGGTGCGCCGGGAATTTCAAAACCGAAATAGGGTGCATCGCGTGAAATATCCCAGGCCTGCAGGCCGCTATCGAACCATTCCTGTAACTTGGCGCGGATGGCGGGCTGTACCCGATCCTCGCTCAGCCACTGTTTGAGCTGGTCTTCCATTTTCGGCAGGTCGAAGAAATAGTGTTCGGAATCGCGTTCAACGGGTGTCGCACCGGAAAGCACCGAGCGCGGGTTCTTCAGGTCGGTCGGGCTGTAGGTGGCACCGCATTTTTCGCAGTTGTCGCCATATTGATCGGCCGCGCCGCACTTGGGGCATTCGCCCTTGATGAATCGGTCGGGCAGGAACATTTGCTTTTCCGGATCATAGGCTTGCTTGATGGTTTTACGACTGATCAAGCCACGAGCGTCGAGCCGCTGGAATATTTCACTGGCCATGCGCCGGTTTTCTTCGGAATGGGTGCTGTGAAATATGTCGAAGCCAATCATGAAATCAGCAAAATCAGCCTTGTGGCTATTGCCTATGCGTGTAATGAGTTCTTCGGGCGTAATGCCTTCCTGTTGCGCCTTGAGCATGATGGGCGTGCCATGCGTATCGTCCGCACACAGATAGCGGCATTCATTGCCGAACAGTTTTTGTGCGCGCACCCAGATATCCGTCTGGATGGTTTCGATGATGTGCCCCAGATGAAGGGGGCCATTGGCATAGGGCAGGGCTGATGTCACCAGAATGCGACGAGGGGCTTGAAGTGTCATAAAACGCAAAAGTTCCGAGATAAAAGTCTAGGATAAATGTCTAGGAAAACCGGGCCGCGAAGTTTAGCATGAGGACTCGATAAAAGGCCGTTGTGGCGATGTGAAAGGTGATGGATGGATTCCACAGCAAAACCCGTACTCAGCATTCGGCCCGTGATGGACGGTGTTTGAAGGATGCATATTTTAGTTTGTTTAGATTCCGATCCCCTGCGTAGTTTGCCCGTTTGGGCCGCGTTTACGGACGCGCAAGATGCGATTCCGGGTTTGAAGATTACGATCGCCGGTACGCCTGAGATCACTCGGTGCATCAAGGCGCACCCGGCTGTAACCGGTAAAGTGGTGATTGACGAGAAGGGACTGACTCTGCCGCGTTGGCATCCTTCTGGTTGGTCGGCACGGCGTGAGGCCAGGTCGGCTAGTGCTGCTTTGCTCACAGCGCCGGATGTCGTGATTGACCCGTTCGGCACGTCACAAACACGCGCATTCACACGCCTTGTGAATTGGCGTCGGGTTGGTATCGCCGATCTATCGCAACCCCGTCGAGACAACGATTATTCGTCGGTTTTCCCGCTTCCGTCCGAGCTCCACCCGCTCCAGGCCATACGGGTTTTGTTCGCGGCCGCATTGAACTACTCCCTCCATGACCTTGCGCCCAACTACGGTTTGTTGACCTCCCCCGTTAAAGCAGATCAGTCCGCAGGCAATACAGAGGCTGATTTGATTGTCGACGTGAGTTCACTGCCCTGGGATGCACAATCATTACAGCAATTCAGGAATCGAATTGCTATGACCCCGTTGCGAGTAACCTATCTTGAAGAAGATCATGCGCTTAACCCGGCTCAGCGATTGCTGAAACACTGGCCAACGATTTTGACGGCGCACTATATCCTGACCGGGTTGAATGCCAGTGCGTGGCTCGCTGCCGCGCTGGGCCGACCGGGGTTGTGTTTGTGTCCCGCTGATGCGGCCAGAAGCATGGGCGTTATCTCGACCCGTTGGGCCACCCAGCAGATGATCAATTTGGATCACCCGCCATTCAATCAGCCCAATATCGTTGTCGAATCCATTATTCAGGTGCTGCAACGCCAAGCCACCGCTGTTGCCGATGCGAAATAAAGCATATAGGGTATTTTTGTGAATTCGGGATTTAAGCTTCTTAACAATGAACCCGTTGGCAACACCATGCGGGTTGACGCCTGCGCGGATCAATTCATACAAATCGACCATATCGAGCGCGCCTTGGCTAATCCCCGGTTGCGTGAAGAATGGCTTGCCGATCCACAAACGCTGGTCGTAGGCGGGGGCAGCAACATCCTGTTTGTCACGGAACGCATCGGTAAAGTAGTTGGTATCAAAGCGGCTGATTATGGTTTCGTTGATGAGGGGGAGACGGTATTGGCGTTCGCCGAAGCGGGACTGGGCCTTGATGATTGGGTTCGTCTGACCGCAGCACAGGGCTTGTATGGGCTTGAGCGTCTTGCCGAAATTCCGGGGACGGTTGGTGCCGCGCCGATCCAGAACGTCGGTGCCTACGGTATGCAGTTGTGTGATGTGCTTGATTCTGTCGAGCTATGGGATCGCCAGAAACAGGTAGCACTTCGCTGGTCGGCCGAGCAATGCCAATTAAGCTATCGCAACAGCCGGTTCAAGTTGGAACCGAATCGATGGTTGGTCCTGCGTGTATGGGTTCGTTTGCACAAAAGGCCGCCGGCAGATTGGCCGAATCTTGCTTATCCCGGTCTGGCCGATGAGGCCGAAGCGTATTTAATGACGAAAAAAACACCCATGTCCGCACTTGTTGCGAGTGATATGGCCGAAATCGTGACCCGAGTGCGACGAAAAAAACTCCCCGATTGGCGCCAACGGCTCCCCGGAAGTTTGGGGAGTTTTTTTCATAATCCCATTGTATCTAAGCAGCACGCAAACAAGCTGAAGGCCAATTGGCCCGATGTACCGCTCTATGCACTGGATGATCCCGATTCCGTCAAGCTTTCCGCCGGATGGCTGATTGAACAGGCAGGATGGCGAGGGCGCATATTTGGTGCCGCCGGTGTTTACGATCGTCATGCCTTGGTGCTGATTAATCGGGGTGGCGCCGATGGGAAGGAAATTCTGCAACTGGCCGAAGCGATCGAATCGGATGTCTGGAGGCATTTCGCCGTACAAATAAAAACGGAACCAATGATCGTGTAATCACGCTGAAAGATCGCTATGGTTTAATCGATAAATACAGGATGATAGGCAGCATCTATCGAATCGATAGGAATTTTTCATTTTATTTATCTATCATGTATTGGTAAATTTAATTCCACAGCACGGCTGTAGAACGATGCCTTCAGGCAAATGAATCGTTTGATCCAATGTATAGACCAACCAGGAGAATTGACCATGAGTGATGTTTCCATTTCATTGCCCCGTTTGAACGAACGCGCACCGGAGTTTGACGCACCCACAACCCACGGCCGTAAAACGCTGAAAGACTACGAAGGCAAATGGCTGGTGTTGTTCTCGCACCCTGCCGATTTCACCCCTGTTTGCTCCACTGAGTTCATGGCGTTTGCGAAGGCGGCACCTGATTTCAATGCGATTAACTGTGAGCTGTTGGGTTTGTCGATCGATAGCAACTACTCCCATATTGCCTGGGAACGCAATATCAAAGAGAAGTTTGGCGTGGAAATTACCTTCCCGATTATTGCCGATCTCTCGATGAACGTCGCAAGCATGTTCGGTATGGTGCATCCAGGCGCTTCGGATACTCAAGCGGTTCGTGCCACGTTTGTGATCGATCCGGAAGGCGTTTTGCGCGCCATGCTTTACTACCCGATGAGTAACGGTCGTTCGATTCCGGAAATTCTTCGTCTGGTGAAAGCGCTGCAAACCTCTACCAAGTACGGCGTTGCCACACCAGAAGGTTGGCAGCCAGGTGACAAGGTCATCGTGCCACCTCCGGCAACGGCCCAAGAAGCCGAAGCGCGTATGAATAGCGGTGAATACGAATGTGTTGACTGGTACTTCTGCAAGAAGTCACTTTGATTACATAATCGATCAAGGCAGTACTTCACGTCGTGTGAAGTAACGCACAGTAAAAAAGCCCGAACAAATCGGGCTTTTTTGATTTTTGGGCACCTCGAAAAACCGTCACGGGCTTACGCAAGCTTAATGTGAGGAAGGCGCCAGCCCACGTTAAACCGCAATCGGACAGCACAACAGGTTATTCGAGCTGCCCTGAAGGGATTTGTTGCACGACTTTATGGCAACCAATATATAGTTAGACTAATTATAAACCGGTACTAATTGATAGCCCTTGGCTTGCCAACCCATGACAGAAAGAAAGCCAGAACGAACGACTTGGATTCCAGGCAGAATAGTGTCATTGTCAACTTTAAAGGCAGCAGTCGCGGCACTGCAGGCCTCCATTTCAACCCCCAAGGATTTAAGACGCTTAACTTGTTCAGCAATTTTTTTCAACACGTCACCATGCTGGATACTGACATCATCGGAAGGTTCGCTGGTAATGTACTTTACAGAATCGGCGATAAAGACGATGCGTTGAGTAGATTTAACACCCTCTAAAGCTAAATTTTTACGGTTGCTTTCAATCCCTTTAAGGTATGCCAATAACAAGTTAGGGTTCGCCTTACGGACATCATAGATGACCTTAATTTCCTGGATGCCGTCTAAGGCAGCCTTATTGTTTAATTCAGAGGCCTGGACTAAGGGCCCTGTTATTAAAAATGATGTGGCCAGCACACTAGCAATCCATAGATTTTTCATGGTCTTAACCTCGTTTTTATATGACTTTGGGGATCTCGAAAAACCCATTCCTTGGGGTTTTTCGAGGAAGTTCGTTGAGGAAAGTCCGCAACGAACTTGCTCTGGCTCAATCGCATACGCGGGCTTGCGCCAGCTTAATGCGAAGCAGGCGCAAGCCCGCGTTATTGAACCACACCACAACCCTGTGGTGTAAGGCGCGGACGCCCAGCCGTTCAATGACATAGGTCATTGAAATACTGATCTCGGGCCTGACGTGTATCGGATCGAGCGTATCTAAATGGGGGCTCACGCCTGCTTCGCATTAAGCTGGCGCAGGCCCACGAAGCCATGAACGGATTCTTGCAGAGTAGAAAGTGCATAAACTGCAGACATCAAATTCGTCATGTAACCAACGCACCGATATTGCAACCCAATCTATGATGATCATACGGCATGTGTATGAGTAGTATCGATAAAATTGCCTGTTGTTAAATCAAGGCTGTATATCACTCCGGCCTGCAAGAAAGGTTTTAGGATCTGAAAGCTTCCTCGGCACAATCTTCGCTTCGGGGATCGGCAGAAAACGTTCCTCTATGGGCGGAGTAACGTCAAGAAGCAAGGTTTCCTTTTGCAAGTTACGATACGGATACATCTATTGATGCTGCTTACCTTTTATTGGTTGCCCGCCGCCGAAGCTGCCGGCTTCCACATGTGCCAGAATTTCCCTTAACTGTGCTTCAGAGCGCTGACCTGAGAAATAAAAGGGTTTGCCATCATCTGCTTGGAACACCACCACGGGGATGCCGTACAAATTCTGTCCCTGCAAAATCGATAGGTTTTCAACCAGGATGGTTTGCGTTGCTGCATCCACGTGCTTGGCCGGTGGGATGCCGCCACCGGTATCCGAATTGAGAAACCCATAATTCTTCTCATTGGTCATAAAAGCCTTCAGCGGATCGGGTGCCTGAATGATGGCTGCCGCCTTGGCCGTCGAATTGCTGCCTAGCATACCCAAGGGTATCCAGCGAAATTGCAGATCGGGCCTATCTTTGCGAATCTTCATCAACGAATCGAATACATGATGACAGTAGGGGCAGTTCGGATCGAAAAACAGATAGACGATTTTTGACCCGTTGCCATCCTTAATCCAACTGGAATCGACAAGATCGTTCATCAGGTTTTGGGCGACCACCCGATCTTGTGCTGCGGTAGGCGTCTGTGCATGCACCGGCGCATTAAAAAGGAAAAGTGTTAAGAGCACACTGGCCAAGAACGGGATCAGTCGCTGTTGTTTGGAGCCGCGAAGATGAAGATCGATCATGAGATGGTACTCTAATTTAGTTATCAGGCTATCTATTTTAGACGTTATGAGCCCAATACGTTTCTTGCGTCATGGTTTTTTGCTCAAATCGAGTTCGTCGTCATCCAGATTAGGGAGCGTGGATGGTGTGGTCGCTACTTTTTTCTGCTGGCGACTGATTTCAGCGTCCAGAAGCGCATCGATGTCATCCAGGTCAAGGTTGAATTCCGTGGTATCTGGCGTTTTTTCTGGCAGCTCAACGGCATCCAGATCAATTTGCTCTTCACCGGGTTCGAGTTCTTCTTCGCCAACTTGATCTACAGTTGAGGTGTCATCGCTGTTTGGTGTGCTGCTGGTTTCTGCAAGATCAACAGCTTTCGGTTCTTCGGGTTGTTTTACTGTTGCACTTTCAGTTGCCTTCGTAGGCGCCGCTCGGCTTTGAATTTCTGTTTCTTCCGCTTTTTCCATACGGATGGATTTGACAGGCGTTGACGGTGCTTGAACAGCTCCTGGTGAGTCTTCCTTGTCATCTGTGCTTACAGTTGCGGCTGCATCCTCATGCTTATTTTTGGGAGCCTTGGGTGCAGGTTCTGGAGACGACATTGGTGGTGGAGAGGTTGTAGTCGGAACGACCTCCACGCTTTCGTCAGCCAGGATTTCCTCTTCGAACACATCAATGCCACTGTTCATACTGGCATCGGCGGCATCCACAGCTTCCTGCTGATTCATGCCCTTATCAATGGATTGAAGATAAATCAGCGCGCGCAAGATCTGTGGAACGCGATAATCGGCCTCGACACCGAATTTCCGTCCGTATTCACCGACAATAATGCTGACCGATTTCAATGCTTCAGCAAGTTGTGCCGAGCGTTCGGCTTCGGCTTTCTGGCTGGCCACGAGTTCGGTTTGCAACTGCTGAATTTGCGGTGCGTTTGCCGAATTGTCGGAAATGGGTTCAGCCGCTTGTTGCTGGCGGAATATGGCCGTAATCTGGTGTAGGTCGTTGTGCCGGATCGTCATGATTTGACGTACGGCTTCACGCAGGCGTTCCGCTGATGGCTCAAGCCAGGGTTCCACCAGTTCGTTGATTAGTTGCAGGCTACGCTGCTCGTAATCGTCCAGCTCATCGGGGGTCAGGGTCTTACCGGTTGCCAGCGCCTGAACATGGGTATGAAAGGTTTCGGTGGCAGTTTCTGCCAAATCATCCCGTTCATCGAGAAGCGATCGGGCCGCATTGATCCGTTTGCGGCGACCAAGCCAGCTGATTAAACCAATGGTCAGCACCAGAATCAATAAAACCGCAGCAGCTTCCGTTGCCAGAATGGCCCAGTTCTCGGTGAACAAACTGTGTGTGGCGGCTGTGATTGTCATACTGATTGTGCCTCTTTGAGCAGTTGGCGGTGTGTGCGTTTCACCTTTTGTTGCCAAAGCCATATACCCAGCCCGATCAAAAGCAGTGTTATGACATTGATAACGATAATGAGCATCCAGTTGATCTTACCCGAAGCACCTTCTTGCGCCTGTTCGACAGGTTCAGCCTGTTTGGGTTGTGCCTCGGTGGGTGTTAGGGCGGCTAGTTTGAATGGTTCAAGCACAAGGTCGATCTCCCTGTGTGTCGTCAGTTTTGCTTTAAGCACGGCGTTGAGGACACAGTCAGCCGTTGTTTCATCGGGCGTAGGGAACATCATGGTGGTGTGTGTCAGATTCCATTCGATGGGTATGGGCGCGACAATTTTGTTTGATTGGGGTTTATTTGAATACTGCCCATCGGAATGGGTCCGTTCGCACTGCCATTGCCCGATTAATTTGGCCGTATTGGGTTCGAGCACCGTGGGATCCTGAGTGACTTGAATCTGGCGCATGATCTTTTTGACGGGTAGGGTGGGGTGTCCCGCCGTACCATCCGCATTTGCGGCTGGTGGGACTTCAACTTCGGATGAAACGATTTTGAGTTGCACTGGTGGCATCGGCGCCATGGCAAAATTCTGGCGCCAATCACGCTGGAAGGTCGGGCTGCTCGCTGTGGCGACCAGGCTGTAAATACCTGCTGGATCAATCAGATGAAGTTGATAGTTGAATCTGCCATCACCACCGATGATGTCCGGGTCTGCGCCTTGATCATTGAGTTTGATTGAGGTAATGAGTTCGCTTCCTTTTTGTTCGTCGATCGTCGCCTTGATGGTTTGTGTTAATGCGGCTTTGGTAATCGGTTGATCATGATTGGTCAGCATCAGCGCGCCATCGATCCGTTCTCCGGGGTAAATGCGCGTTGGCAAGGGTGTCAGGCGAAGTTTGAGATCGGTGATGATCAGCGCCCGGTTGTCCGGATCGAGTGCGCCGATAATCTGCCACGCTCCCGCAGGCGGGTTTTCGATGGTGACCAGATCACGGCCGCCACTGTCATCCCAACGCCAACCCGTTTTGGATTTGCTGCCTTGGGCGTCAACGATTTGACCGTTGGGTAGCTTGAGTTTGGTCTGTTCTTCCGGTTTGTCTCTGAACGCGAGGATGGTCAGTTCTTTGACGGCGCTATCCACCAGAAACTTGTTGTCTTTCAGCGGGAGGCCATCTCGGGGCGCAGCCGCTTCGAATATCTTGAGAAAAGCGCGTTGCAATGCGTCGGCCGAATCGGCTTCGACAAAAATGCCGCCTGTGTCGGCCGCAATCTGGGAAAGCAGCTTACTGTCGGCATCTTTTGACAAGGCGATCGTGTGCACGCGAATATGTTCGGCTCGAAGTTGTGGCACGAGTTTCTGCAAAAGCGCTGCTTGTGCTCGAACATTGATGGACTTGTCCGGTGAGATATCAACCATGCCATCGGACAGCAGCAGAATGTTACGGTCCGTGCCATCGTTCCAGGTGGCTGCAGCCGCGGTCAGTGCGGCGGGAATATCGGTAAAGGGTTCGTTGGAACGGATTTTTTTGGCGGTTTGTCGGACGCGTTCCTTTACCTTTGGATCAGCACTGGCAGTTTTTAGCATGGGGCTGATCTTGTCGCCGAAAAACCAGATGCCAATTTGTGCGGAAGGTGGTAGCAAATCGCCCAGTAAGCGCAAGGCGGGGCGCCTTAAATTTTGCGGGTCGGTTTGCTTCATGCTGCCGGAAACGTCGATCAAAACATGCAGTTCAGGCGGAGTGGCTGCCAGAACGGGAGCGCAAATCAGCCCGGTAATCAGCAGAATAAGAAGCCCCCAAAGGGTGGATGCATGCTTTCTGAGGGGCGGGCTTGTCGGTGGTACTGGCATCCTTACCTCGATCTGATTGATAATACCCGCACATTTTACTCTCAAAACCCAAGGTCGTATGGCGCAATATATCTTCACCATGAATGGGGTCGGCAAACTCGTCCCTCCGAAAAAATTTATTCTCAAAGACATTTACCTCAATTTCTTCCCTGGCGCCAAAATCGGCGTATTGGGTTATAACGGTGCGGGCAAGTCTACTCTGCTGCGCATCATGGCCGGAGTCGACAAGGACATCATTGGTGAAGCACGTCCTCAACCCGGTATTCAAATTGGCTATCTCAAGCAGGAGCCTGATCTCGACCCGGCCAAGGATGTGCGTGGCAATGTCATGGATGGCGCGGGTGAAACGGCGCGGTTGCTTGAGCGCTTCAATGAGATAAGCAATGAGTTTGCCAACCCGGACGCTGACTTTGATGCTTTGCTGGCCGAGCAAGCGGAATTGCAAGACAAAATCGATGCTGCCGGTGGCTGGGATCTTGATCGCAAACTCGAAATCGCTGCCGATGCGCTGCGTCTACCGCCTTGGGATGCGGATGTCACCAAACTCTCCGGCGGTGAGCGCCGACGCGTGGCGCTCTGCCGTTTACTGCTTTCCAACCCGGATATGTTGATTCTCGATGAACCAACCAACCATCTGGATGCGGAATCCGTTGCCTGGCTTGAGCGTTTTCTGCAAGAGTTCAACGGTACCGTGGTGGCCGTAACCCACGATCGATATTTCCTGGACAACGTGGCCGGCTGGATTCTCGAACTCGACCGTGGTCAGGGTATTCCGTTCGAGGGGAATTACTCCGAGTGGCTCGACAGCAAGGAAAAGCGTCTGGCACAGGAAGAGAAAACAGAATCGGCCAAGCGCAAGGCGATGGAGCAGGAACTGGAGTGGGTCCGGCAGAATCCCAAGGGGCGTCAGGCCAAATCCAAGGCGCGTCTGGCCCGATTCGAGGAGCTTCAATCCGAAGAATTCCAGAAGCGTTCGGAAACCAACGAGATTTACATTCCGCCAGGACCTCGCCTGGGCGACAAGGTGATCGACGTTACCAATCTGTCCAAACAATTTGGTGACCGCGTGCTGTATCAAGGTTTGTCGTTCTCAGTGCCCAAGGGCGGGATCGTCGGGATCATCGGCCCCAATGGCGTGGGTAAATCCACGCTGTTCAAGATGCTGATTGGCGAGGAGAAACCGGACGCCGGTGAAATCTCCATCGGTGAATCGGTACAGATTTCCTACGTGGCGCAGGGTCGCGACGATCTTGAAAATAACAAGACCGTCTGGGAAGAGATTTCCGGCGGTTACGACAACATCACGGTCGGCAAATATGAGATGCCTTCGCGCGCCTATCTTGGCCGCTTCAACTTCAAAGGCCAGGATCAGCAGAAGTTCATGAAGGACTTGTCCGGTGGTGAGCGCAATCGCGTGCATCTGGCCAAGTTGCTCAAGTCTGGTGGCAACGTGCTGCTGCTCGATGAACCGACAAACGACCTCGATATCGAAACCCTGCGGGCGTTGGAGCAGGCGATTCTTGATTTTCCGGGCTCCGCGCTGGTCATTTCGCATGACCGCTGGTTCCTTGACCGAATCGCAACGCATATCCTCGCCTTCGAGGACGATGGCTCCGTGGTGTTCTTCCAGGGGAACTTCCAGGATTACGAAGCGGATCGGCACAAGCGGTTGGGCTCGGATGCCGATCAACCCAAACGGATCAAATACACCCGATTGGCCTGAGTGTTTTTATGTTTTGGCCAAAAGAACCCAGCAGTGAATGACTGATTACTGGTGTGCATGTGCCGCCAGTTATAACAAGGAGCTTCAAATGGTTAATCCTGCTTTGGAACAGGCCATTATCAATAAAATCATGGAGAAGGGCATTGCGCTTCCTGTACTGCCTGATGTCGCAATTCGCTCACGGCGTGTGGCGGAGCAACCGGACAGCACGATTCAGGATCTGGTGGATGTGGTCGCACAGGATCCAGCCATTGCCGCACGCCTGATTCAGGTCGCGAACAGCGCAATGTACCGTGGTGTACAGAAGATTAACGGCTTGCACCAGGTGATTACGCGCCTTGGTATGCGCACAGTCAGTCAGTTGATCGTATCGTTATCCACCCAACAGCTTTTCAAGGCGAATCATGTCGTGATCAAGAAGGCGATGCAGGAACATTGGTCCTTCTCTGCCCAGATCGCGGCTTTGTCCCACCGTATTGCCAGGGAGTACACCAAGCTCGACGTCGACCAGGCGTTGTTGGCCGGGTTGCTCCACGGCGTGGGGGGGATCCCGGTGATTGTGGTGGCTGAAGATATTCCCAAGTTACAGGAGGCACCGGCTCTGTTGAACGAACTGGTCATGAGCCTGCAACCACGGTTGGGTGCCAAGATCGTTCAGGCCTGGGATTTCCCGCCGATGTATGAAGACGTGGTACGGGAAGCGAATAACCTCGACTATACGCACGAGGGTTCGGCCAATCATGCCGACGTGGTCATCGCGGCAATCGCGCAGGCCAAAGGGTTGACCGAAACACCGGATGGCAAGCCCATTCCTGCCGCTGAAAAACTGGGTCTCGATTTGAGCGTGAGTTTGATTGACCAGGAAATTGACGATGCAATTCGAGCACTTAGCGCGGGTTTCTAATCTTTGTTATTAAGAAACTCATGCGCCCGGATTGCGAGATCAGGATGGAGTTGTCTTTGTAAATCCGGATGCAGCACGTTTCCGGATTCGCTGAACAGGCTCACGGTCCAACTGGGTACGCTGGTTTCTTGAGGCCTCCCCAGATGATCGAGACGAATTTCTTCAGGCGCTTCGGGGCTGCTCATGACCAGTGAAGGGGGGTCTTCTAAGATATCAATCACCGTTCCGCGGCGGTGGCCAATCGTCAGCGTGCTACCGATCAGTGGTTCGAGTATTTGAATCAAGGATGGGGACATGGGGTACCTTCTGCTTTTCCCGTCTGGCCGTAATAGTCTTATGAACTTCGGTTAGCATAACCTGCCCGGTCATATCATTAACCAATCAGGATGAAGATGCAGTACGAATTACTGAATATAGAACCTTTGTACCGTGGTTTTTTTGCGTTGAACCGCTACCGTCTTCGCTTCGAGCGCTATGACGGTGGCTGGTCGCCACAAATCAGTCGGGAGATATTCGAGCGTGGTCACGCTGTGGCCGTTCTGCCCTTTGATCCCAAACGACGTGAAGTCGTGATGATTGAACAGTTTCGACCCGGTGCGTTCGATGCGCCGGGCGGACCCTGGCTGACTGAAATTGTGGCGGGCATGATCGAGGCGAATGAATCGGTAGAATCTGTTGCCCGACGTGAAATGAAAGAGGAATCGGGACTCGAACCCGTGCGTCTGATACCGATCACGCGCTATTGGGTCAGCCCCGGAGGCACCACGGAGAGCATCTATTTGTTTCTTGCTCTGATCGATGCGGCTCCGACCGAAACATTTTTTGGTTTGCCGGAAGAGCACGAGGACATCAAGCTGCATACCATGTCTCTGGACGAAGCCTTGGCCCGTATCGATTCCGGCATCATTTGTTCCGCGGCCCCGATCATTGCCATGCAATGGCTCGATCGGCATCTGTCGCGTTTTTGTGATGATTAGAACCTGCTTATTTTTGTCGCATAAATTTCGCGTACAGGTCGATAATTTGGCAACTATATGTTTGTTAATATGTTTTTGATCCTCATGTTGAGGCAGCCATGTAAGAAAATTGTGCAAGCCGTGTGTTTTTTTCCCAATGCCGCGATTCATTTGCGCCTATCGAGATAAAACCAGACAATCAAATACATTGAACAGGATGCCCGGATGAAAGCCGTAAATACGGCATTGCTCAAGGGAAGGTCTACACGAAAGCAGACCTTCCCTTGCAGGGCATGGAAGCCCTGCCGCTCAATGACGTAAGTCATTGAAATGCGTAGCACGGAACGGGCATGTACCGGCCCGGGCGTGTCTGCACGAAGCCATGGATGGATTCGTGCAGAGATTCCCAAGGGCTCCCGTATGATCACAGCAAATAAGAATTTTGAATTTGAGGAAACCGTCATGCTTGAAGCCTATCGCACCCATCAACAAGAACGAGAGCAGCAGGGGATTCCACCCAAAGCGCTAACGGTCGAGCAGACGGCCAGCCTGATCGAACTGATTAAAAATCCACCGGCCGGGGAGGATAGGGCGTTCCTGTTGCACCTGTTGACCGAATGCGTGCCACCGGGGGTCGATCAGGCTGCCTATGTGAAGGCTGCTTTTCTGGCCGATGTCGCGAATGGTAAGGCCAGTTCACCCTTGATTGATCGGGTGCAGGCGGTCAAATGGCTTGGCACCATGATCGGCGGATACAACATCGATCCACTCGTGGCGATGCTGGACGATGATGTGGTGGGCGACGCGGCGGCGGAGGCGCTCAAAGGCACCGTATTGATCTACGATGCCTTCCGTGATGTGGAAGATAAAATGCGTGCAGGGAATGTTCGCGCCAAAGCCGTGATTGAATCCTGGGCGGCCGCCGAGTGGTTTCTGAACAAACCCGCACTGGCCGAAGAAATCACCGTCACGGTGTTCAAGGTGCCGGGCGAAACCAACACCGACGACCTCTCGCCCGCGCAAGATGCCTGGAGCCGTCCGGATATTCCCTTGCATGCGCTCGCGATGCTCAACAGCAAAATGGCTGATGGCCTCAGCACCATTGTCAGCTTGAAGGAAAAAGGCCATCCGGTCGCTTATGTTGGGGATGTGGTCGGTACGGGTTCCTCGCGTAAATCGGCCATCAACTCTGTACAGTGGGCGATGGGCCGCGATATCCCGCACGTGCCCAACAAGCGAACCGGTGGCGTGATTCTGGGCAGCAAGATCGCGCCGATTTTCTTCAACACGGCTGAAGATTCGGGCGCCTTGCCCATCGAAGTGAATGTGGATCAACTCGAAACAGGGGATGTCGTGACCATCCGCCCCTACGCCGGTGAGTTGCTCAAAGAGGGCAAGGTCATCGAAACCTTCCAACTCAAGCCGACAACCTTGCCAGATGAAGTTCGGGCCGGTGGCCGGATCATGCTGATCATCGGTCGCGCGCTGACCGATCGGGCGCGTGCCGCCTTGAACTTGCCTTCGTTCGACGTGTTCCGCCGCCCGATTCAACCCAAGGATACCGGCAAGGGGTTCACCCTGGCGCAGAAAATGGTCGGCCGAGCTTGCGGCGTCGAAGGCGTGCGCCCCGGCACCTATTGTGAACCGCGCATGGCGACCGTGGGCAGTCAGGACACCACCGGCGCCATGACCCGCGATGAGCTCAAAGAACTGGCCTGCCTCGGCTTCTCCGCCGATCTCGTCATGCAATCGTTCTGCCACACCGCAGCCTATCCGAAGCCGGTCGATATCGCGCTGCAGCATGAACTGCCGCAATTCATCAGCACCCGCGGCGGCGTTTCCCTGCGCCCCGGCGATGGCGTGATTCATAGCTGGCTCAATCGCATGATTCTGCCGGATACCGTTGGTACCGGCGGCGATTCGCACACCCGTTTCCCCATCGGCATTTCCTTCCCGGCCGGTTCGGGGTTGGTTGCCTTTGCCGCTGCGCTGGGCGTCATGCCGCTGGATATGCCTGAATCCGTTCTGGTGCGTTTCAAGGGCGAAATGCAGCCGGGCATCACCCTGCGCGATTTGGTGAACGCGATACCCTATGTCGCGATTCAACGCGGCTTGATGACGGTGGAAAAGAAAGGCAAGAAAAATGTTTTCAACGGCCGCGTGCTGGAAATCGAAGGCCTTCCGAATCTCAAGGTTGAGCAAGCGTTCGAATTTGCCGATGCCTCGGCCGAGCGCTCGGCCAATGGTTGCACCGTTCGTCTCGGCAAAGCGCCCATCATTGAGTTTTTGACCAGCAACATCACCTTGTTGCAGTGGATGATCGCCAACGGATACGAAGACAAGCGTACCCTCGCGCGTCGTATCGAAGCGATGGAGCAGTGGCTTGCACGCCCTGAGTTGCTCGAACCCGATGCCGATGCCGAATATGCCGAAATCATCGAAATCGATCTCGCTACCATCACCGAACCCTTGCTGGCCTGCCCGAACGACCCGGACGACATCAAGCCATTGTCCGAAGTGCAGGGCACCCACATCGATGAAGTCTTTATCGGTTCCTGCATGACCAATATCGGCCACTACCGTGCGGCCGGGAAAGTGCTGGAAGCCAATGGCGGTTCCGTGCCCACCCGTTTGTGGATTGCACCGCCCACTCGCATGGATGAGCACCAGCTCACCGAAGAAGGCTACTACAGTATTTTCGGTAAAGCCGGTGCGCGCGTCGAAATGCCGGGTTGCTCCTTGTGCATGGGCAATCAGGCTCGCGTGGCCGATGGTGCTACGGTGGTTTCCACCTCCACACGCAACTTCCCGAACCGCATGGGTAAAGACGCCAATGTCTATCTCGCCTCGGCCGAGCTATCAGCGGTGGCTGCCTTGCTGGGCCGCCTGCCGACCAACGAGGAATATCAGGCCCAGGTCGCCGGGCTCAAACCCTTGGCCGATGATATTTATCGTTATCTCAATTTCAACGAGATCGCGGAATATCAGCAAGAGGCCATTAAAGGTTTGCAAATGATCAGGGATATTCCGGTGGTCATGATGTAACGGCACATGAGTGCTGGATAATTAAAAAACCCGGGGTTTGATGCTCCGGGTTTTTTTGTTTCCGATTTATACTGGATCAGTTTCGTGCCAGCGTTCTTGTCGCCCTTGAATGAATCAATACACCGCGTCGTGATAAACGCTTTGCACGTCTTCCACGTCGTTGAGCATATCCAGCAGTTTTTCCATGGTAGCAACATCGTCACCGCTGATTGGCGTTGATGTTTTGGGCACAAACTGAATCTCGTCCACATCGAAGTCAATTTCACCAAAGGTGTTGATCAAAGCTTGACGGGCTTTGTTATATTCGGTGTTTGGCACAAACACGGTCACCTTGCCGTCTTCGCTTTCGATATCGGTGACATCGACATCTTCCATCAGCAGGGCTTCGAGCACGGCATCTTCTTCGCCATTGAACACAAAAATAGCGGAGTGATCGAACTGGTGCATGACCGTGCCCGGCGTGCCGAGTTTGGTCTTGGTTTTGGTGAAACAGTTGCGCACGTCGCCGATCGTGCGATTGGGGTTGTCGGTGAGGCAATCGACCAGAACCACCACGCCACCGGGGCCGAACCCTTCATAACGTGCCGGAGTGTAGTCTTCGCCGAAACCGCCCTTGGCTTTTTCAATGGCCTTTTCGATGACGTGTGCGGGTACCTGATCCTTTTTCGCACGTTCGATCATGCTGCGCAGCGCCAGATTGCCGTTAGGATCGGTGCCGCCGGTTTTGGCGACGACGTAAATCTCGCGGCCATACTTGCTGTAGACTTTGGCTTTGGCATCGGCCGTTTTGGCCATGGATTCTTTGCGGTTCTGGTAGGCTCTGCCCATGAGGTTCTGCTCCGGAAAATCGTGAGCGCGGATTCTAACTCAAACCCACACCGTTGTTTAAATTGCAGGCTGTGGGTCATTGAACTCGATAACGAAGTACAGTCACAATGATCCAGATTTATTTAGGTGGTCGGAGGGCGATGATAATGGATGGGACAATGTATCTGAAAAAACCATGGTTGGTGCTGGCAGGAGGCGTTCTTGTCCTCTTTGCGCTCCTCGTGTCGGGATGTGGCGCGGGCGGCACCGCGACTAATGCCGCTGCCGAGGCGCAAGCGGCCAAGGCGGCCAAGCAGGATCTGGATTCGGCCAAACGTCAGATTGATGCCGCCCAGAAGTTGCAGGATCAGCGCCTCAAGCAAGCAGAGCAGCAATAGGGCACCCGAATGACTGAACAAGACAAGCCGTTCTGGCTGAGTAAACGTTTGTCTGAAATGACAGCCGAAGAGTGGGAGTCGCTCTGCGATGGTTGCGCGAAGTGCTGCCTGCAGAAAATTTCCGATGAAGACGATAGCGAAGTCACGGTGTACTACACCGATCTGGCCTGCGATTTGCTGGATTTGAACACCTGCCTTTGCGGTGACTATCAGAACCGACATGAAAAAGTGCCCACCTGTGTCTGGCTCAAACCCGAGGATCTGGATGAATTTCATTGGCTGCCGGCGACCTGTGCTTATCGTCGATTGGCCGAGGGGCGTGATTTGCCCGAATGGCATCCGTTGAAAACCGGCCGGGCTGATTCCGCTCGAACGGCGGGTTTTTCGGTTATTGGGCGAGCCCGGCACGTCGATGGACTGGATGAGGATGACTGGCCGGAACATATTGTTGAGTGGCCTTTAGAAGAAAGCCCTTAAGGAAGCTCTGAACAACGCCATCCTGGCGTTTTCTGAGGGCGAAAATCAAAAAATGTGATTTTTGATTTTCTTCATGAACAATCACTTGCATGATCGTTCATGGCGGCACGTCCTTGTGCCGCACGGAACCTCTGATTTAATCAGAGGTTCCTTAATATGGGTTCGGAATGTTTAACGTGAATTAGCTGTTTTTAGGTACTGTTTCGCCCATTGTTCGGTCCAATCTGCGAGTATGACCTCAATGCCGGTCTGCACTGTCGGTGTTTTCAGCCCAAGGTGTACAGCGGCCGCCATGAGATTTTCTCGCGCACGGTGACTATCCAATGCAGGCGCGTGATTGGTCTTGCTGAGTTTGAGTCCATTTCTTCCCAGCACAAGTGGCAAGTGTCCGTACACTGGCAGAGGCGTATCCGGGTACAGGGCCTGATGCAGGGCGATATGAAGTGGTGTGAGCGATGAGAGGTCGGCACCACGCACCACGTGGGTGATGCCCATCGTTCGGTTGTCGACAACCTCTGCCAGATGATAGGCAAAAACATCGTCCGACCGCCGCAAAATCGGGTCACCGATGGTTGTGGATAATGATTGTTCTATCTGCCCCAGAAAGCGGTCGGTGAATTGGATGGTCCCGGTGGGCACGATAAATCGAATGCCTGCCATTTCGTGTTCGGAAACAGCGCGTTCCCGGCACGTGCCCGGATAAATGGGGCCGGCGAGACCTTCACTGGCCCGCCCGTTTTTTACGGCATCACGGAGCTGTTTGCGCGTGCAGGTGCAGTGGTAGGTGAGGGCGTTATCCGCCAATCGGTTCAACGCCTCCGTGTAGATAACATGTCTGGTTCGCTGCCGGACAATTTCTCCATCGGGCACCAGCCCATGTGCCGAGAGTTGGGTGATGATTTGCTCGGTGGTTGCCGGCAGGCATCGTTGTTCGTCCAGATCGTCAATCCGTACTTTCCATATCCCGTTGTGCGCACGCGCATCAAGATAACTGCCGAGTGCGGCTACCAGAGAACCCAGATGCAATGCGCCCGAAGGCGTCGGTGCAAATCGACCGATATAGGGGGAAGTTGTTTCGATGGCGCGGTGCCGTTTCGTTCTGTCCATTATCTCGTTACTATGGTCTTAGGTCGTTCAAATGCCAACCTTGGCCATGATTCAGGCGGCTCAGCAGCAGGTGGATATGAAGATGAATTCGGATCGATCATTACGCAACCTTTCCGTTCGCTGGAAAAGATTGTTGTTACCGATCATGGTGCTCACGACGATGGTGTTCGCATGTGCTCATGCAGATGCGAACGTGCCCAAGCCGACCATAAGCCCAGCCACCACCCATGTCACTCCAAATGTCATTACCGATTGGACGCCGCCGCCTGCCTTTCTGGCCGGAATGGCGGCCATCGCTCAAGGTGATTCTGCCGCAGTGGATGCCGCAATTGCTGCACTGAAGGATAATCCATTGGCGACCTACCTTCGCTTCCGCTTCCTGCTCGATCCGCCGACCTCTGACCCAGCACCCGTCATTGCGTTCTTGCAGGCGCACCCGGATTACGTATTCAGCGCGCAGTTGAAAAGCCAGACATTGAATCGCTTGATTAGCAAGCAACAATTTGCCGACTATCAACTACTTCAAGCAGTCGCTCCTGAACTGAAATCCAACCGACGGCTCAGTTGTCAGGGTTGGCAAGCGGCACTGGCGCTTGGGACGTTGTCTGCTCAGCAGGTCAAGGATGCAGAACAATTCTGGGCCCAGGGCCGCAACCAGCCATCCTATTGCGATCCGATCTTCAAGTGGTTGCGGGCCAATGACAAACTGACGCCAAATCTTTATCGTCAGCGAATTCAGGCGTCGATGATCGCGGGCAACCCGAGCTTCGCCTCGTATTTGGTTCGGGATGGAACATCGCGAAAGATCAGTGGATTGGACACTTATTTCAAGCGTTGGGATGAGGCTCGTCAGGATCCTCAAAGCACCTTGCAACAGGCGCTGAAACGATACCATTCATATCCCGGTCACGACGAACAGGCGCTGCTCATTCAGGCGTTCAAGTGGCTGGGGCGCAGTGACCCGCAAGCCGCGCATGATTTGCTTGCCCGGTTGCCTAAGTCCTGGCGAATCAAGCCGGATGAACAGGCCGAAATTGCACGCGTTATCGCGCTGAAGGCCGCCTATACCCGCATGCCGCAGGCGTATGACTGGCTGATGGCTTTACCCGAATCGGTTCAGGATAAAGAAACGCGCACCTGGACGGCTCGTGCCGCTTTACGTGCTGAGGATTGGGCGCGGCTGAAAGTCGCTATCAATACCATGCCTGTTGATCTCTCTCAAACGCCGCAGTGGCAGTATTGGCTGGCGCGCGCTGATGCCGAGCTCGGCAAGAATCAGGATGCCAAGGCGCGTTGGCAGGCATTGGTTCATACCCCAAATTACTATGGGCTGCTTGCGGCCGACCGCTTGGGAATTGCCTATCCGTGGCCAAAAATCCCACCGCTGCCCGTGATGAATACCCGTGAAGTGGAAAAGAACCCAACCGTACAACTTGCCTTTTACCTGCATGCAGCGGGGTTGACGGATGATGCCCGGCGGGCGTTCCTGTCTGCCCTCAATGAAATACCTCCCGAGCAGATTCCCGCACTAACCCTGCTTGCCGAGCAGTCAAAATGGCATGATCGAGTATCGATTGCCATTGCCCGGATGAACAAACAGGACGATCCGCACTGGTTTTCGGCACGCTTTCCGACCCCTTGGGAGTCGACGGTGGACGCTCAGGCCAAGGCGCAAGGCATCGCTTCAAACTGGCTGTATGGGGTGATCCGGCGCGAAAGTCTGTTCATGAGCGATGTCGGCTCAGGTGCGGGTGCGCAAGGATTGATGCAGCTCATGCCGAACACCGCGCGCTGGATCAATCGCAAGGCCGATCTGGGTTTGACGACGATGAACCTGCATGACCCCAAGACCAGTATCACCCTCGGTGCCGCTTATATCTCTTACCTTAAAGACAAGTTCAACGGTCAACTGCCACTGGCGATTGCTGCTTATAACGCAGGTCCCGGCAGGGTGCGCCAGTGGTTGCCGGAAGATCGGAATCTGCCGGGTGATGTCTGGGTGGATACGATTTTGTTCGATGAAACACGTAA
>NZ_JAQTTX010000054.1 GCF_028710545.1 Halothiobacillus sp.
CCGTCACGGCGGCTTCATCGCCGCTGACGCAGTTCATTTTGGCGATTGGCATTGCGGGTATCGTCTGGTTCGCGACGACGGGAGATCGAATGCAGACCATCAGTGTCGGTACCTTCGTATCCTTCATTACGGCTTTGAGCCTGATGCTGACGCCCATGAAGCGTCTGATCGGTGTCAATGCCGTGCTGCAAAAGGGCATTGCGGCGGGTGAGAGCCTGTTTGGCCTGATGGACGAACCACGCGAACACGATACGTCGACACCTGCATCCATCGAGCGGGTGTCGGGGCGGATTCGTTTTGCTGGGGTCGGTTTGCGCTACGCGACAGGCGAACAGGCCCCTTGGGTGCTCTCGGATATCTCTCTGGAAATCAAGGCCGGGCAAACCGTGGCGCTGGTTGGCCGAAGCGGTGCGGGTAAATCCAGCCTGATCGCCAGCCTGCCGCGTTTTGTGGACATCGATCGGGGTACGATTTTTCTGGACGAACACCCCATATCCGCGCTGAAGCTGACCGATCTGCGGCGGCAATTCGCCTATGTCTCGCAGGATACCGTGCTGTTCAACACGACGGTTGCCGCCAATATCGGCTATAGCGATGGTGGCGAGGCGGATATCGAACGTGTGCGCGCCGCAGCCGAGGCGGCCTTTGCCCTCGATTTCATCGAACGGCTCCCGCAGGGATTCGACACGCAAGTGGGTGAAAACGGCGTGTTGCTCTCCGGCGGGCAGCGGCAGCGATTGGCCATTGCCCGTGCCCTTTATCGCGATGCACCGATCCTGATTCTGGATGAAGCGACATCGGCGCTCGATACCGAATCTGAACGGTATATTCAGGCGGCTTTGGATAATCTCAGTCGCGGGCGAACAACCCTGGTGATCGCCCATCGGCTATCCACGATTGAACATGCCGATATGATCGTGGTGCTCGACAAGGGGCGAATCATCGAAACCGGCAGCCATTCTGAACTGCTGGCAGCCGATGGCGCGTATGCGGCCCTGCATCGCTTGCAGTTCAAGTCCGATTCATCCTCGGGCGCAACCGCGGCCATGTCTTCGTAAATGCGCTATCCCGATTTTTGGCAGCGGCGCGAATTGCGCAGTTGGTTGCTTTGGCCGCTCTCGCTCGTTACGTGTATGGTCGCGCGTCGGCGGCGGGCTGCTGCGGCGCGAGCGGAAGCGCGGCAGAAGGACGGTTGCCCGGTGGTCGTTATCGGTAACATTACCGTGGGCGGAACCGGCAAAACCCCGGTACTGATTGCTCTGGCGCGCGCGCTTGCCGAACACGGACGCAGGGTAGGCGTGATCAGCCGTGGTTACGGTGCCAGAATCGGGATCGAGCCGCGAGATGTGTCCGAAGCCGCCGGGCCTGATGCCGTTGGCGACGAACCCTGGCTGATCCACCATACCCTGAACGTGCCCGTGTTCGTTCACCCCGACCGGCTGCGGGCGGCCGAACAATTGCGTGCCCGGCACCCGGAGGTGGATGTCATCCTGAGTGATGACGGCCTGCAGCACCACACCTTGCCTCGGGAAGTCGAAATTGTGGTGATCGACGGAATACGTCGATTGGGCAATCGATTGTGCCTACCGGCGGGGCCGCTCCGAGAATCGGCTAAAACCCTGGATGACGTCGACTTCGTTATCGTCAATGGCGAACAGTTCTCTGATGATCAATGGGCCGTTCATTTCGAATTGACGATGGTGCGTGATCTCTACGATCAGAGCACACTTGGCATGGACGATTTCATGCTCAGTTTTGGCACCCAACCCGTCGTCGCACTGGCCGGTATCGGGCATCCCGAGAAGTTCTTCACTGCGCTGCGTGAGCGAGGCCTCGGTCTGGAAACCTACGCGTTGGAGGATCATCAACCCGTACCTCCGGCATTGATTCAACATCTTCGCCGGGTAGACATCCCGATCGTGATGACAGAGAAAGATGCGGTGAAGTGGCAGCAGAACCGTCCGTCATGGCATGATCGCCCCGGGCAGGTGTTCGCGGTCATCGGGCAAATCCGGTTGCCAGATGAATTGGTTCGTGCCATTTTGGACAAACTACCGCCCTAACCTGAGTCCTCAGCTTGAACATGGGGTTTTCAACGGTTTTGCTGTGCTGCCAACAGTTAGAAGCTGCTAATTTTTTTGAGGGATTTTTTGTGGATAAACGTTTGCTTGAAATTCTCGTGTGCCCGGTGACCAAGGGGCCATTGATCTACCAGCCGTCCAGCCAGGAGTTGATTTCCCTGTCAGCCCGTTTGGCCTATCCCATTCGTGACGACATCCCGGTCATGCTGGAAACAGATGCCCGTCCGCTGGGGGACGAAGAGTACGAAACCTTGCGCAAGGCGCATCCAGCCGAGCCGGTCGCACCGTGAGCGAGGCCGTTTTTGATGGTGATTTCTGCGTCATTATCCCGGCGCGGATGAGTTCGTCCCGTCTGCCCGGCAAACCGCTCGCCGATATTCATGGCCGCCCCATGCTGGCCTGGGTGCATGATTGCGCCAAAGAATGCGGAGCCGGGCGCATCATCGTAGCCGTGGACGACGCCGATCTTCATGCGGCCGCCGAGCAATTTGGTGCCCATGCCGTGCTGACGCGTGCTGATCACGAGTCGGGAACCGATCGATTGGCTGAGGTCGTCACCCAACTGGGTCTGGCTGAGGATCAGATCGTGGTGAATCTTCAGGGTGACGAGCCGTTGATGCATCCCGAGCTGCTGCGGCAGGTGGCGGGTTTGCTGGTCACGCAGAAAGAGGCGGCGATGGCGACCCTGATGGTGCCGATCACCGATGCGCATGAGTTCAATGATCCATCGGCCGTCAAGGTCGTCGCCAGTGAAGCGGGCAAGGCTTTGTATTTCTCTCGATCACCCATTCCATTTCATCGTGATGCCTTGCCGGAAAACGGCGCCGTGCTTGGTTTTAGGCATCTGGGTGTTTATGCCTATCGGGCGGGGTTCCTGCAACGCTTCGCGGCGGCGCCGATGGCCGAGCTGGAGCGCGCGGAAAAGCTGGAGCAGCTTCGCGCCTTGGCCATGGGCGAGTCGATCGCCGTGGCGGTGGCAGAGGTGATTCCACACGCGGGCGTGGACACGCCAGCTGATCTGGAACGGGTGAGGGCGGTGCTTCGGGCACGCCAGCCAGCAGTTGAGACGAATGAATAATCCGGGAGGAAACGAATCATGGTGATGGAAAAAACATTATCCGGGCACGAGTACATTATGCGTCCAACACAGACCATTCAGTCGCGGACGGATCTGCGTGGTGTGATTACGTTTGCCAACCGGACATTGAGCGACGTTTCCGGTTATACGCGGGAAGAACTGATCGGTGCGCCTCATTCCATTCTTCGGCACCCGCAGATGCCGAGAACGGCGTATTACGTGATGTGGGAAACCATCAAGGCCGAGAAGGAGTTTTACGGCTATGTCAACAATCGGGCGAAGAACGGTGATCATTATTGGGTGATCGCGTACGTCGCGCCGCACTACTCGCCCGAAAAGGTTCTCGTCGGTTTCAGTTCGGTACGGCGCGCGCCGCTGCGCGAACGCATCCCGGAATGGCAAGAAGTTTACAAAAAGCTGAACGAGGTTGAAGCCAAGTACCCGCGCAAGGAACAGTGCCAAGCCGGTAAGGACTGGCTGCTCAATTATCTGAGCAAGCACACACGTTTTGATGATCTGACGCAGTACGTGCTCTCCGGTCTGTAAGCGCTGGCTTAACAGGCTGCTGAAATACTTATTTCAGCAGCCTGTTAAGACGGGGCATGGATGTCCCGCACGAAAATCGATCACGTAAGTGATTGATTTTCGCATACTAAGTCCGGGCGTGTACCGGACTTAGTATGGCTGAAAAACTCATGGATGAGGTTTTTCAGCATCCTGTTAGTCCCCGCCACCATCACCCGAACCGTCGTCGTTTCTGTCGTTTTCGTGACGAGTTTTGTCGGAGTGCATACCTGATATGTACCCATCGCTGTCCTTATCGGTCGTGGATTTGTTGCTGCGTTTCAGTCGGAACAGGATCACGAGCACCCAGAACATGATCACCAGTGTGCCGGCTCCATAGCCAAAGAAGCTCGTCACCAGGACCACGCTGCCGAGAATGGCGCTGATCATCAAAAAATCGAATGTTGAACGTTGAATGCGCATTGAAAATCCTTTGAACTTAAGAAGGGTTGGGGATTGGCGTTGTGATTTGATTAAGACGTAATGCAACTTCAGACTTGTTGGTGAGCCGATAGGGTTGCGTTGCGGGAATCAGGATGACATCGCCGGGCACGACTGCAAACTGCGTTTCCCCCAGATTCATCAGCCCCGCACCTTGCAGGATCTGCCACACCATCAGTTCGCCCTCTGCGGTGCGCCCATCGGCTTGTTTGCCCGGTTGCAGTTCCACTTCCTGCAGGCCCAATGTCGTCATGCTTTGTTCCACCCTGTTCTGGGGCAGCAAATACCGTGCTGTCAGGCCGTCTGCCTGCGTCACTGGCGGGCAATCGGCCCGGTGTTTGAGATAATATGCGCCCTGAATCGGTGTCCGGCGTTTTTGCCGTGCGGATTTTGTCATCGAAGTCGCTTGGCTATGCTCGTCAGAGCCCCTGTTTGAGGATATGTGTAACGATATCCGGTAAAAATGCTGGCGGCAGATTATCACCTCTTGGAGAACGGTTTGACCATGAATTTACCCATGAATTTACCAAGGGACCCCGAAAACGAACCGTGTGATGCGCCAATGGACCGTTGGGCCATGTTTCTGGGACAAACCGCCCCGATCGGCTGGGTACAAATCGAGCCATTTTTCGCACGTGGGCAGGTGATCCATGTAGGCAGTTCGCTTGATCTGGTCGAAGTGGCCGTCGCCGTGGCCGAGGACGATAAATCGCGCGTTGCAGACTGGATGAGCGCCGGTGATTTTGGCCTTTTGCCTACCGAGATTGCGCGTCACTGGGTGTCCGATACTGCCGACTTGTGGGGTGTGGTCGTCACGCCCTGGGTGCTGGTTCAGGATCGCTCGCCATCCGATAAACCAGCGGCTTGATTGCCGGTGTGCTAATTTCTCTCGAGTCATTTATTATTTGGCTAACTATTCGCAAGCAATCTATTTTCGAGGTGACCATTCATGAGTTCGAATTCCGTTTTGTTGCAACCGATAACCCTGGGTCAGATCAGTCTGGCGAACCGCATGGTGATGGCGCCGTTGACGCGCTGCCGCGCAGGCGAGGGCAACGTGCCCACCGATCTGATGGTTGAATATTATCGCCAGCGGGCGACCGCCGGGCTGATCATCAGTGAAGCGACGCAAATCATGCCGGAAGGCCAGGGTTATCCGAGCACGCCGGGTATTCACAGCCCCGAGCAGATCGCAGGCTGGAAAAAAGTGACTTCGGCCGTGCATGCAGCTGGCGGGAAGATGGTGTTGCAGTTGTGGCATGTCGGTCGTGTTTCGCACTCGAGTTTTCAACCCGGTGGTGTCTTGCCCGTTGCGCCTTCCGCCATTGCCATTCCCGGCGAGGTGCGCAACGCGCAGTTTGAAAAAGTCCCTTATGAAACCCCGCGTGCGCTGGATATTGCCGAATTGCCTGGCATTGTCGCGACCTATGCTCAAGCCGCCAAGAATGCGATTGAAGCGGGTTTCGATGGGGTGGAAATCCACGCGGCCAATGGGTATCTGCTCGATCAGTTCCTCCGGGATGGCAGTAATCATCGTAACGACATCTATGGCGGTTCGCTGGAAAATCGCTTCCGGCTGGTACGTGAAGTAGTCGAAGCGGTGACGACCGCCGTGGGTGCCGATCGCACGGGGATTCGCATTTCACCGCTCCAGCCTGCCAACGGCATGAGTGATAGCAATCCTTGGGGCACGTTCTCCTATGTCGTTAAGGAACTGGCAGCTTATCCATTGGCCTATCTGCACATCGCGGGCATGGGCAGCGATCAACCGGGCGCTGCGGGGCCGTATTTCGACCTGAATGATCTGCGCCCGTTGTGGCCCGGGAAATTGATGGTCAACTACCACTACACGCAGGCTACGGCCGAGGCCGCCATTACCGAAGGACATGCCGATGTGGTGGCATTCGGCGTGCCCTTCATCGCCAATCCGGATCTCGTGAACCGTGTGCGTCTGGATGCGCCCTGGAACGAAGCCGATGCCAACACGTTCTATGGCGGCGGCAGCAAGGGTTATACGGACTACCCGGTTTATTCGGGCTGAGTGTCAGCCTTCTGTGACCGGCATTCGGTCACACAATCCATAAACGCCTGAGCCAGTCGATGGGTCGGGCGATTTTTTTGGGTAATCAAACCCAGTTGACGTTCAGGGGGCGCCAGTTCCGTGTTTGGTAATCGCGCCAAACCCAGATTCTGCAAGGTTTCGGGCAGCACCCCCCAACCGATGCCTGTGCCAACCAGAAGCGCAATCGAATCGAGTTGGTTCACTTCGATCACCGCCAGTGGCGTGATCTGCTGAGCGTTCAACCAGATATCGATGGCCTGACGCGTGCTGGTATGCGCTGCCGGCGCGATCATGGGCAGGTGTTGAGCCAGTTCATGGAGCGTGGGCATCCGGTGGGCCGTATGACGCAATGCGACGAGTGGCACCAGTTTTTCCTGCCAGAGCGGCGTTGTCTCGACCGAGGAAGGGGCACTGTGACCCAGCGTGCCATACGCCAACCGGACTGTTCCCTGGGCCACGGCACCAATGGCCGCTTCGGAGTCCATGAATCGCAGATCCAGCAAGATATCCGGATAACGTCGACTGAAGGCTTCCAGTATGGTCGGCAACAAATGCAACCCGACATAATGACTGAGTGCAATCGCCAGCCGCCCGCTCAAAGGACGTGAACTGTCCAGCGTGACCGCCGCGAGATCGTCCATTGCTTGTCGCACCTGCCGGGCGGCGGGCAGAAACTGCGCGCCGAATTCCGTCAACACAACCTGTCTTGCCATCCGTTCGAACAGGGGTGCGCCCACCTGCGATTCGAGCAGGGCGACGCGCTTGCTCACGGCCGGTTGCGTCAGGTGAAGTTGCTGTGCTGCGGCCGAGAACGATCCGGTTTCCGCCACGCTCAAAAAGGCCAGAATGTGTTGATGATCGATATGGGTGGGATTCATGGGCTGTGCTTCTTTGATATAACCATCGGGAATAGATTATATGAAAAAATACTATTTTTGGTTTTATCTGGCTGCGTCTAAGCTCATCCGCACATTCGGTGCATACGCCCAAAGGAGCGACTCATGGCTGGCAAAACCCTTTACGACAAGATTTTTGATGAACACATCGTGCGCGAGCAGGAAGACGGCACGGTGCTTTTGTACATCGACCGACATCTGGTGCACGAAGTAACAAGCCCGCAAGCGTTTGAAGGCTTGCGACTGGCAAACCGCAAACCGTGGCGCGTTGGTGCCATGTTGGCCGTGCCGGACCACAACGTACCGACCACGAACCGGCTGCGTGGCATCGACGATCTCGTTTCCCGTGAGCAGGTTGAAACCCTTGATCGCAACTGCACGGAATTCGGCGTGCAGGAATTCGCGATGAATGACAAACGCCAAGGCATCGTGCACGTGATCGGGCCGGAAGAAGGTTTTACCTTGCCGGGCACGACGATTGTCTGTGGTGATTCGCACACCTCCACGCATGGCGCATTCGGCGCGCTGGCGTTCGGCATCGGCACGTCCGAGGTCGAGCATGTCATGGCGACGCAAACCCTGTTGCAAAAACGCGCCAAGACCATGCAGATCCGCGTGGATGGCCAGTTGGGTGCGGGCGTGACCGCCAAGGATGTCGTACTCGCCATTATCGGCAAGATCGGTACCGCGGGTGGCACGGGCTATGCCGTCGAGTTTGCCGGGTCGGCCATCGAATCGCTGTCGATCGAAGGCCGCATGAGTGTGTGCAACATGGCGATCGAGGGCGGTGCGCGTGCGGGCATGGTCGCGGTGGACGAAAAGACCATCGAGTACTTCCGTGGCCGACCGTTCGCACCCCAGGGCGAGCTGTTTGAACAGGCAGCGGCTTACTGGCGCACACTCAAATCCGATCCCGATGCCGTGTTCGACAAAGTCGTGGTTCTGGATGCGGCCGAGATTGCACCGCAAGTCAGTTGGGGGACTTCACCGGAGATGGTCGTGCCCGTGTCGGCAACCGTGCCCGATCCGGCGAACGAAACCGATCCCGTCAAGGCAGACGGTATGCGCAAGGCGCTCGCCTACATGGGGTTGGAAGCGAATACGCCCATCGAGCAAATCACGATTGATAAGGTCTTTATCGGCTCCTGCACCAATGCCCGGATCGAAGATTTGCGTGCGGCAGCGGCCGTGATCGGTGATGGCAAGGTGGCTTCGAACGTCAAGCTCGCCATGGTCGTGCCGGGCTCCGGTCTCGTGCGGGAGCAAGCGGAAAAAGAAGGCCTGGACAAGATTTTCCTGAACGCCGGTTTTGAATGGCGGGAACCGGGCTGTTCGATGTGCCTGGCGATGAATGCCGATCGCCTGGAACCGGGCGAGCGTTGCGCGTCCACCAGCAATCGCAACTTTGAAGGCCGTCAGGGGCAGGGTGGGCGCACGCATCTGGTCAGTCCGGCGATGGCCGCTGCCGCTGCGATTGCAGGCCATTTTGTCGACGTGCGCCAGATCAACTGAGCCGTCACCCGATCAAGTCCAAAACCTGATTTAGTTTAAGGAAATATCATGCAAGCTTTCACCACCCATACCGGCATCGTCGCGCCGCTCGATCGGGCGAATGTCGATACCGATGCCATCATCCCCAAACAATATTTGAAATCGGTCAAACGAACCGAATTCGGGCCGAACGCCTTCGATGACTGGCGTTACCTTGAACCGGGCGAGCCGGGCATGGATCACAGCAAGCGAACGAAAAACCCGGATTTCATCCTGAATCAATCGCCGTATGATCAATCCACAATCCTGTTGGCGCGGAGGAACTTCGGCTGCGGTTCCTCGCGGGAGCACGCGGTGTGGGCGCTGACAGACTTCGGTTTTCGCGTCGTGATCGCGCCGTCCTTTGCCGATATCTTCTTCAACAACAGCTTTAAGACCGGCTTGTTGCCGATCGCCCTGCCGGAAGAGGTGGTTGATGAACTGTTTCGTGACGTCGCGACCGACAAGGGCTACCAGTTGACGGTTGACCTCGAAAAACAACAGATCATCAAACCCGATGGCTCGGTGATCACATTTGAGGTCGATGCCTTCCGTCGGCATTGCCTGCTCGAAGGGCTGGATGACATCGGTTTGACCTTGCAACACGCCGACGACATCCGCGCTTACGAGGCCCGGCGTCAGCAAACCGCGCCGTGGTTGTTTCTCGATAAGTAAGTCCATTTTTTTACAGGGACGCTTTACCCGCCCTGTCGATTGATTGAGAAGAATTGAGGTTGATGATGCAGAAAAGTATTTTGGTGTTGCCCGGTGACGGGATTGGTCCGGAAATTACCGAGCAGGCCGTGCGGGTGCTCAAGGCCGTCACGAAAGGCTCGGATTTGACACTCAATTTTGTGGATGGCGTGATTGGTGGCGCGGCCTACGATGCAGCCGGTCATCCCTTCCCCGAAGAAACCAGAAAAGCCGCGATGGCCGCCGATGCCGTGCTGCTCGGCGCCGTGGGCGGCCCGCAGTACGATAATCTCGATCGTCCGTTGCGACCGGAGCGCGGCCTGCTGGGTATTCGTTCAGCGATGGGGTTGTTCGCCAACCTGCGTCCGGCGATTCTGTATCCGCAACTGGCCGATAGTTCGTCCCTGAAGCCGGAAGTTGTGGCTGGGCTGGATATTCTCATCGTGCGCGAATTGACCGGTGGCGTGTATTTCGGTCAACCGCGCGGTATCCGCGAAGTAGACGGTCAGCGCGAAGGTTTTAACACCATGCATTACAACGAAGCGGAAATCGAGCGCATTGGCCGCGTTGCGTTTGAAGCGGCGATGCAGCGCAACAAGAAGGTCTGCTCCGTGGACAAGGCCAACGTGCTGGAAACCTCTGAATTGTGGCGCGAAGTCATGATCCGTGTCGCCAAGGATTATCCGCAAGTCGAGCTGACCCACATGTACGTCGATAACGCCGCCATGCAGTTGGTGCGCTGGCCGAAACAGTTTGACGTGATGGTGACCGAAAACCTGTTCGGCGATATTTTGTCCGATCAGGCCTCCATGCTGACCGGCTCGATCGGCATGTTGCCTTCGGCCTCACTCAACGATAAAGGCCAGGGCCTGTACGAACCAAGCCATGGTTCGGCACCAGACATCGCGGGCAAGGGCATTGCCAATCCGCTGGCAACGATTCTTTCTGCCGCCATGTTGCTGCGATACAGCTTCGGTCGGGGTGATCTGGCCGACAAGATCGAGACTGCGGTAAGCCGCGTGCTGGATCAAGGATTACGCACGGCCGACATCTGCACGCCGCAAGATCGCAAGGTTTCTACTACGCAAATGGGCGATGCGGTCGTCGCTGCGTTAGACTAATACACATTCTGGCGTCCGCTTTTGAGGAGCGGGGCGCGAAATACATACAAAACCGAGAGTGAATAAATTTTTATGAGTCGTGTATTTGATGTGGCTGTCGTGGGTGCAACCGGTGCCGTGGGCGAAACCATGCTGGAAATTCTTGCCGAACGGAAATTCCCGGTTGGCAAGGTATACGCCCTGGCTTCGGAGCGTTCTGTGGGTAAGCGGGTGCCTTTTGGCGACAAGATGCTGCTGGTTGAAGATCTGGCCACGTTCGATTTCTCGAAGGTGCAGATTGGTCTGTTCTCGCCCGGGGCCTCGGTATCTGCCATTTACGCACCCAAGGCGGCAGCGGCGGGCTGCGTGGTGATCGATAACACCTCGCAATTCCGTTACGACGACGATATTCCGCTTGTCGTGCCTGAAGTCAATCCCGAGGCGATTGCCCAGTACAAGAATCGCGGCATCATCGCCAACCCGAATTGCTCCACGATCCAGATGCTGGTTGCGCTCAAACCGATTTATGACGCGGTGGGCATCACCCGGCTCAACATCGCTACCTATCAGGCCGTTTCCGGTACGGGCAAGGAAGCAATCGAGGAGTTGGCTGGCCAAACGGCAGCGCTTTTGAGTGGGGATCGCAAGGAGCCGGTCGTCTATCCAAAGACCATTGCGTTCAACGTGCTGCCGCAAATCGATGTGTTCATGGATAACGGCTACACTAAGGAAGAAATGAAAATGGTATGGGAAACCCGCAAGATCATGGGTGACGACAGCATCATGGTCAACCCGACAGCGGTACGCGTGCCCGTGTTCTATGGCCACTCAGAAGCGCTGCACATCGAAACGCGCGACAAGATCACGGCGGCGGATGCGCGTACTCTGCTGGAGAAGGCGCCGGGCGTCAAAGTGGTCGATGAACGTAAAGACGGCGGCTGGCCAACCGCGCAAGCGGATGCGGCAGGAACGGACCCCGTCTATGTCGGCCGCATTCGTGAAGATATTTCGATTGAGCGCGGCTTGAACCTGTGGGTCGTGTCGGATAATGTGCGCAAGGGTGCCGCGTTGAACAGCGTGCAGATAGCAGAGTGTCTGGCTCGCGACTATCTTTGACTTCGGCCTGATTCCGGGCTGAATTATGGCTAACTTGCCGCTGATCTGTGGCACAATCCGATTACGGTAGATGCCTGACGTCAATCTGATCCCTGCTGTGCATGGATGTTTGTCGGATTGCACCGGGGTCACAAGAGATCTGTTTTAGAAGGAGCTGATAGACATGCGGAAGTTGAGTTGGATTATTGCCGGTATTCTGTGTAGTACCCCGGTTTTTGTTCACGCGGCGGAACTGGGTGAAGCCAGGATAGCATCACATCTGACTGAACGACTCAACGTCAAAATCCCGATAACCGGGCTCAATGGCGTTTCACTTGATCAGGTCAAGGTGCGATTGGCGCCCGAGAAATACTACCAACAGGCTGGCTTGTCCCTCGATGGTCTGGCTGGAAACATCACGTTTCAGATCACTTCCGAAGGTAAGCGCGATTACGTTATTGTCCGTTCCAAGCGGGCTGTCTCCAATCCTATCTTAAGTCTGTTGATCCAGATCAACGCTGGGGATGGATCACAAGTCAAGGAATTTGACTTTCTGCTTGATCCCCCGGTTCACGCCGAACGCCCTGGCATGGCAGCATCCCAGAATTCTTTCACTGGCAATGTTGCGGCACCTGCTAAGACCAGCCGGCCCGTTCAGTCGACATCTTCTTGGACACCCGTCGCCAATGTGCCGGATGTCAAGATGGGTGGCACCTACCATGTGAAGCGCGGCGATACGCTTTACGAAATTGCCAAAACTGCGGTTGCCGACAAGTCGGTTCCCGTACGGCCGATGATGCAGGCGATCATCAACGCCAACCCCAACGCCTTTGTCGATGGTAACGGCAATCTGATGAAAGCCGGTTCAACACTCAAGGTTCCCGAGCGCGTGGCGGTTGCTGCCGCAGGGACTGCGCCGACGGATAAAGCTGCCGGTGCCCAATCGTCGGAAACTGCGAGCACCGAAGCCAAGCCCAAGCTACAACTGCTCTCCGTTGAGCCCGATAAGGAAAAAGCCGCCGCTGCAACCCCGGAGGCATTAGCTCCAGCAGCGGGGACAGGAACCGCAGGCGAGTTGAGTGGCGTGCTGCCGGCTATCGATGCTCCGGCCGCGCCGACCGCCGATGCATTGCAGCAGAACAATGAAGCCATTGCCTCCATCGATGCAAAAAGCGAAGTGATGAGCAAGCAGATTTCAATGTTGAATGACCAGCTCAAACAAGTTCAGGGTCTGGTTTCCGAGCGGAATCAAAACATTGAGAAGTTGCAGCAGAAGATCAAGGAATCCAATGAGCAAACCCAGTTGCTCAAGAAACAACTGGAAGCTCAGAACAATAATTTCTGGTTGCAATGGGCACCATATCTGATGGGTGGAGCTGGTCTGCTCATCATCATCCTGTTGTTGGTGGCAATTTCACGGGGTCGTAAACGCGAACCCGTTGAATCAACCATTTACTCGACGACTGGTGCCGTTGCCGGCACCGGTGCTGTGGCAGCGCAACCCAAAGCAGAAGCGGAGCCACGCGTGGTTGCAGAGGTTGCGCCCAAGGCCCCGGCTGTTCCTCCTGCCAGTTCCGCTCCAGATTCAAAGTCTGTTATTGATGAAGCGCGATTACTCATCTCCTATAACCTCCACACACAGGCCTATGAATTGGTTGAAGAGGCGATCGCCCACCAGCCTAACGAGTTGTCGCTTTATCAAGAACTCGCAAGGATGTATGCGGAAGCGAACAATACTGTTGAGTTAGAAAAAGTATTGGCGCGCATCGATGAAAAATTCGGTCCCGAACATCGTCCAAACACTGAGGAGCTGGCGGTTTATTCTCCGGCGCCTGCAACCGCGATGGCGGAATCGGAAAGCGAAGAAACGAGCACCGAGTTTTCTGCGCCAGCCGAATCGGATGCCCTGGATTCAATTCCAGAAAGCGCATTTTCTTTTGATGCAGGTTTGGACTTGCCGAGTGAGAAACCAGCCGACACTTCGCTGGACTTCGATGAAACGAATCAGCCTTCCCCCCAGGTCGAGGCCGAGCGCGAACTGGAACCACTTTCATTGGAGGGTGCCGAACACCCGGCTCCCACGCCAGAAGACATTGATCTTGAGCTTGGCGATAATACGCCCGAGGCCACTGAGACAGCAGAGGAAGCGTTGCCCGATCTCGAGCCTGTAATTGAAGCAGCGGTTCAGGATGATACCCGTTTGGGCTTGGCCGAAGCCTTCCTCGGCGTGGGTGATCAGGAAAGCTACAAGATGATTGCAGAAGAAATTGAAGCGGAAGGCAATCCTGAACTGATCGCCGCCTTGAAGAAAATCGAACAGAAGTTTAGTTAAGGCGGGCTTCGCGATCAAAAGGGGAGTGTCATCTCCCCTTTTTTATTGTTTTTTTTTGCAGCCTGATCAGTCTCGATCTGGTTGATCTTTAGGTATTTTGGATGTCCCGTCGGGATATAGGTCTCATGCATTGTGCTTATTTTGAACGTGGAACTTGTCGTTCCTGTCGCTGGTTGGGTGATCCTTATGCCGATCAGTTGCAGCGTAAGCAGGCTAGTTGTCAATCAGCCTTGACGGGTATGGGCGGCGTCTGGCTGCCCATTGTTCCCAGCGCCGAAACTGCTTTCCGGAACAAGGCAAAAATGGTCGTTTCCGGCCATGCATCCTCGCCTTGTCTGGGTATTCTCGATGCCGACGGCGACGGTGTCGATTTATCAAATTGTCCGTTGTATCCAAATACAATCACCGAAGCCTTCGAACCACTCAAGCGGATGATCCGTCGATTGGGTATTCCGCCTTATGACGTCAAAAAGCGACAAGGTGAATTGAAATACCTGCTGATTACGGTTTCCGAGGACGACGGTTCACTGATGGTCCGGCTGGTTTTGCGTTCGGATATATGGATCGGGCGCCTGCGTGCAGACTTATCCACATTGATGGCCGATTTGCCACACCTTGCCGTGCTTTCGGTCAATATTCAGCCCGTGCATCAGGCCATCCTTGAGGGCGAGCAGGAAGTGATTCTCACGGACCGGGAAACGCTGACAGTGCATTTGAATGGCTTGCCGTTGCATCTGCGCCCCAAGAGCTTCTTCCAGACAAATACCCGCGTGGCGGAGCGGTTATATGCCACGGCCCGTGGCTGGGTGGCCGAGGTGGCCCCTGTACATATGTGGGATTTGTTTTGCGGTGTGGGCGGCTTTGCATTGCACTGTAGCGACGTGGTTTCAGGACATGTCACAGGGATTGAAATCAGTGCGGAAGCAATCGCCAGTGCGCAGCAGTCCGCTTCGGAACTGGGTTTGAAAAACGTATCGTTTCATGCGCTCGGAGCCAACGAGTTCATTGATCAGGCGGTAAGCCTATCCCAGGTGCCGGCGTTGGTCGTGGTCAATCCGCCACGACGGGGACTGGGCCCATCACTGTGCGCTTTTCTAGATCAGTCTGATGTACAGACGGTGATTTATTCCAGCTGTAATCCTGAGAGCCTGGCGCAGGATCTCATGCGGATGCCGGGTTTTGAACTGGTTCGCGCACAGATCTTCGATTTGTTTCCACACACGGCGCACAGTGAGGTATTGGCGATGCTCGTGCGTGTGCGCTGATCTAATCCAAACACAGCCAACCTCGATGTCATCAGCATTCCGTTTGCCTGAGCAAGCAGCCGCCCTCTAACGCACCGTTGCGGGCTACCGACATTCGTTACCTCACGAGCTGTTATCGTTTGTCTTCTGATCGATGGAATATCGGATCGCGCACGGCATGACCGAGGAATGCGATGGCAGCCTCCACCTGCGCGGACCAGTGGACGGCCGCGTTCAATCGAATGCAGTGCCGAAACGCGCCATTGATGGCGAATAGCGTACCCGGCGTAATCGAAATGTGGTGTTCTATCGCATGGCGCATCAACGCCGTGCCATCCAGAGACGCTGCCAATTCGACCCATAAGACGAATCCCCCACGCGGTTGACTGATGCGGGTGCCTTCCGGAAAAAACGTCATGACCGCCTGCTGCATTTTAGCCATTGCCTGTGCATGCCGACGTCGAACAAGGCTC
>NZ_JAQTTX010000101.1 GCF_028710545.1 Halothiobacillus sp.
CTGAACAGGGCTGTGCGGGCACCGCCAATATGCAAAAAACCGGTGGGTGATGGCGCGAAACGGGTGCGAACGGACATGAATACCTCGGATGTACTTCAAAACTTGGACGATCATAGCGTAAAGTGGCTCTACTGACCGCAATCTACGCGCCAGACGGCATATAGAAACAGGACTTACGATGTTGAAGTACCCCGCCCCCTCGCTCGTCACTATGGCCTTGGCCTGCCTGCTTGCATTGACAGGTTGTGCACCGGGCATGACCGTGCCGCCCGGCGAATCGGCCCCGGCAAACGCACAAACGCCCGCACCCAAGATAGCCGTGGTGAACAGGTCAGAGAAAACAGACGGCACGCTCCAATGCGCCGAGGCGCGTTTCAAAAAATCCGTGATGCTGACCCGCGTGTGGCTACCCACACCGCCGCAAGATATCGTGAATCTGGGGGCGGCCTTAAGCAAAACCATTGCGGTCGACCTGCTAAATACCAGCCACTTTGACGTCAAAACCACACAAGCGACGCAATCCACCGGCCCGGAGCCTGCGGTCGATGCCTTCAAGAGCCACGGCACACCCTACTTTATTCGCATCAGCGGGCATAATTTCGGCCTGTCAGGACAAGCCAGCATGTGGTCGTTTCTGGGCCCCAGCCTCAACCCACGGGGCGGTACGCTGGATATCCGCATCGTCGATGCGCTGACAACGCAGACCATGGCACAAACCACGGTGAGCGCACCCAGTGTAAATGCAGGTGAATATGATCCTGTGATCGATGCCTTGGGCACTGATTTCACTGCCTCTGCCTATGGACAGGCAATGAATCAACTCGCAAGTGAAGCCGCCAACTGGATTGACCGGACACTGGTCTGCAAGCCACTGATCGGTCAGGTGGTGCATGTCGATGGCTCGACCATCACGATTAATCGCGGCATCAACGATGGTCTGCGCAGCAGCGACCGATTGCTGATCCTGCAACGAACCGACCGTGTCTATCAGCCCGGTCAGGATGCTTATACCGAGCACTACTTGTTGCAAAGCCTGGGCACGGCTGAAGTTGCACGACTGGGTGAACACACGACGCGCATCCACTATGGTGGCCAGCATGTAGTGCAAGTGGGCGATATTGTTCAGTCGGCCAATTGACAGGCTGCTACAACTACCCAATTCGACAGGATTTTAGGCTGGATATGGGCGTACTGAACTCTATAGGGCTGAATAACTCATGGTCGAGTTTTCTGCCCTGCTGTCAATGAACCAACGGTTCCTGGATCAAGCTATCGATCGGAACTGGCGCGTGGTAGTAATAACCTTGGATGAAATCGATACCGATGACCTCCAACCGGCGCAAGGTCGCCTCGTTCTCGACCCATTCGCCAATCGTTTTGGCTCCCATCACCTTCGATACCTGCACGATGGTCGTAACGATGACCGAGGCGACCGGATCGTGCTCGATGTCACGAACCAGCTTGCCATCGATTTTGACGAAATCCGGCTTCAACCGACGCATGAATTCGAAAGAAAGCAGCCCCGCGCCGAAATCATCGAGCGAAATCTTGCAGCCCATCTGACGTAACGAGTGGACCAGTTCCAACACCAGTTCATAATTGGTGATCGCTGAGGTTTCGGTAATCTCGAAACAGATCAAGGCTGGATCGAGATTGAACTCACGGAAAGCGGAACGGATGAACGCGTTCATCGACGGATCCTGCACTGTTGCGCCGGAGAGATTGATGGCAAGCAGTGGCGGGTGTTCCCCGCAACGCGCCAACAGCGCGAACGTCTGCCGGATCACCCAACGGTCGATTTCGGTCATGAAATGGTTTTTTTCCGCCGCTTCGATGAACTGCACCGGCGATTGCAGGCTGCCATCCGCTCCGCGCAATCGCAACAGCACCTCGTAATGCGGCACGGGTGCCGGATTGTCGGAAGGTAGCGGCAAGGGCGCAATGGCCTGAATTACCTGCCTTAATCCCTCCTCATCCAGAGCCTGCTTGAGTTGGTGCAAGGTGGCCAGTTGGTGGCGTCTGGAGACAATCTCCTGATCGTCACGAGAGAACCAGACCACCCGGTTACCACCCTCGCGATGCGCCCGCCGACAGGCTGCTTCGGCATCGTTCAGCAGTCCGGCACCCAATCGACAATCGGCCAGGCAGGCCCCCATGCTGATGCTCACGCGTAAGCGCTGTTCGCCGACCTCAACACGCATATCCTGCAGGCCGCTCAACAATTCATCCGGCCATTGCTGATAGGCAAACGATTGCACATCCGGAATCCATATCCCGAACTCATCAACGCCCAATCGGGCAATGACACCATTTGGTGGCACGGAAGAACTCAAGTAGCTGGCGATACGGGTAACCACCAGATCACCAGCAGTACGCGAGTTGGTTTCATTGATGAGCCGGAAGTCGTCCACATCCAGCCACAAGATCAATCCTTCGCTCTTCTTTTGATCATGGGCATCGCACTGCGCTTCGAGAAAATCCGCAAAGGCGGTGTGATTGAGCAGCCCCGTGAGCCGATCATGGGCCGCTCGATAAGCCAGCAGTGCGGTGGCTTCACGATAGTCGGTTTCATCACGCAGCGTGAGGATGATCTTGCATGACAGCTTATCCAGACACGATCCCAAGAGTCGGAGATGAACTTCGATGTCCTTGATCTGGTGTCCAACAGACAATTGCAAACTATAGGATTGCTCGGGCCGTTTGCACAACAAACCGATGGCCGTTCGCAGATCGAAGTTGGGATCGGTTTCACGCCAGCGCAAATCGAAAAGCACCGTGTAATGCCGTCCACTCAACTCGTCGGGATGTTCAACGGGGTGTCTTAAAAACCCAAGACTCGATTGGTTGGCGAACAACACACGACCGTCCGGTGAAAGAACGACAACCGCATCTTCCAACGCATTGAGCGTTTTTCTCAGCTGAATTTCCTGCCGTACTATTTTTTTCTGCGTTCGTTTACCTTGCAAAAAAAAAGCAAAAAGAATCAGGCCAGTGGGCAGAAGCAACCACCAACCGTAGGCCTTGAACAAAGCGATAAACGAGGGATTGCTTGGCAACCAGCGATCCCTGATTTGCTGAACGGTCGAGTAATCAAGCGGCAAAGCCCACTTAGCTAGTCCACTCGTAATCAAAGCGGGGTTATCTGGAGTCATCCCCATCAGGTCCCGGGCCACTTTTTCGGCAAAAATTCGATTCACTTTCCGCGTGGCAGCAAAGGGCCATTCGGGCACAAGCTCGGTTGAAACCTGATAGGGATAATCACTGTACTGTTTGGGATCGAGAACGCGGAATTCGCCCAGTTTTACATCACCTTGCGTCACAAGATGTTCCAGAAATCCGGCACGGATCACGCCTGCATCAGCGCGACCCTGCCCAACGGCCTGCACAATCTGGAACATCGGCAAGCCGGTGAACAGCGGTTGAATCTGGGTTTTGGGGTCAATCCCTGCCCGGACCATGCTATCCAGCCCCAGTAGCCAAGCGCCCAAGGCATCTTTGGAGGCCCCGGCCACGATTTTATTTTTCAAATCAGAGACATGTTGAATATCGCTCCGATCGGCACGCACGATAATGGCAGAGCCAAAACGATTCAGCGTGCCGCCCGGGGTCTTTACAACCATGGTAGCCAATGGCCAGACGCCATCATCCTGGCCCAGTTGCACAAACTGCAATGGTTGCGTGAGCACGAAGTCCAACCGGTTTTCCCGCACGGCGGCGGCAA
>NZ_JAQTTX010000009.1:0-39062 GCF_028710545.1 Halothiobacillus sp.
GCCGCCGCCGGCAATCAAAACCGGATGGAGGAGGACGGGAATATCCGGATAATCCGTGAGAATACTGTGAATCACCTCGCCCAGCGCCACGCTGCCGATCATGCCGATTTTGATGCATTGCACGGGCATGTCTTCCAGCACGGCGCGCGCCTGTTCGATCACGAGGCTCGAATCGGTCGGCACGAAGCGTCTCACGTTCACCGTGTCCTGAACCGTCAGTGCGGTGATCACGGTGGCAGGATGAACGCCCTGGCTGATGATTGCTTCGATATCCGCCTGAACACCCGCCCCGCCGCTGGGATCGTGCCCGGAAAAAACGAGAACGACCGGGACGCTCAAATCAGACTTGCTCATAATTCACCATCAGTTGTACTTGAGAAAAGGGTACTGCAAATTGGCTGCGTTTGGAGTAGCTTAGAGCGCCAGAACCGTTAGGATCGCCCGAACGAGAGTCTATGAAAAACGTATCATTGATGGGCCTGCTAACCGCCGCCCAACGCTGGATCTGGCATGCCAGACCACACCGGCGCTATCACCGCATCGGGCAACGCCTCGGCCGCATCGGCCTGTATATCAGCCGTGAAGCGTTCAAAGGCAATCTGCAACTCAACGCCATGAGTTTATCCTACATCACCCTGCTTTCGCTTGTACCGTTGCTTGCCGTGAGCTTTTCGGTACTCAAGGCTTTCGGCTCCGATCAGGTGATCGAACCCTTCCTCACCACCCTGCTCGAACCGCTGGGTAGCTCTGCCGAAGGGCTTACCACACAAATCCTGACGTTCGTCGGCAATATCAAGGTCGGGGTCTTAGGTGCAGTGGGTATCGCCATGCTGTTTTTCACCGTCGTGACACTCATGCAGAAAATCGAATCGGTATTCAACGGCATATGGCATGTCCTGCAACTCCGACAGATCACGACCCGTTTTCCAATGTACCTGACGGTTCTGATGGTCGGACCCGTGCTCGTGCTGGCTGCCACCGGCCTCACGGCCAGCCTGCTTTCCAACCATTTTGTGACCGACTTCACGCAACATTCCGTATTCCGGGACGCACTCGCGTCGATCGCCTGGCTGGTACCGTTCATGGTCTGGGTGGCCGTATTCACCTTCATCTACGCCATGGTGCCCAATACGTCGGTACGTTTTTCTTCCGCGTTGGCGGGCGGTGTCGTGGCTGCGATTTTGTGGAATGGGATTGGTCTGGCCTTCGGCAGCATGATCGCCACTTCCACGCAGTACACCGCGATTTACTCGGCTTTTGCTTCGCTGATCCTGTTCATGGTCTGGCTGCAACTGGCCTGGATGATTGTACTTTTGGGCGCCACGGTTTCATACGCGTGGCAAAACATAGAACAACTCCCGATCCGTGAAAAAACCGAGGAGAATCATCCTTTCGTCTTGATGACTGCCGCGCTTGAAGCCCTTTCCCGAATCGAAGCTCAATTTCATAACGCCAAAGCGGCACCCGGCACCGATGAACTGAAACACACGCTGCTCGAAGTGCTGTCCATAGATCCGGACGACACCCAGCAAGCCTTGGAACAACTGGCCAAAGGCGGGCTGATCAATCTTGTGGTTACCCAACAGCGAGAAGGCTGGGTACCGGCCATGCCGACTGATCGACTCAATCTGGCACAAGTGCGGGCGGCTTTGTGGGGTCAACCCGATGTTCGGAGCCATAAGCTCTATCCCGTCACACGCGCATGGATGGACGCTGAGCAGCAATTAATCGAACAAACCTTGGGTAGGCTTGATTTCACTTTGAATCATGCGGATGAACCATCTGTCGAAACTTCGATAAAACCCCGGCCCACCGATCTTCAAGCAAATCCAATAGGCAAGTAGGACAGGGTAATCATGTCCATCCATTCCTCCGAGTTACCCCGTCAGTCAAAAAATCAGGCCGACGCAAATCCAGTCGAATTGGAAATGGAAAACCAAGACAGCAATACGCAGTCCGATCAAGCCAGCACCCGCAGACCAACGCCATTTCTGACGACTCGAAAACTATGGACCTTCGCCCTGATCGCCGTACTCGCGGCCAGCACAGTTGCCTATCACGCAAACCATCTGGACTACGACGACCTGCTTGTGCGCATACAGGCTGAAAACAGTTTGGGTTATCTGGGTAAAGAAGTCTTGAAACAGCCACCGCTCGTGCAGGCGCAATTGCTCAGCTACTCGAAAAATCAGGCACTCACCATGCAAGCGTGGCTGGCATTGCAAAAATACCCGAAACAGACACCCCGGATACTGGACTGGTACGGACAAAACCCGGATTTCCAAAACATCCTTGAGCGATTCGGCCCGGACGTCATCCCGGTCATCGATTATTTCATCACGCATTCCATCCAGAGCCTCAATGCCCTCAACGCCATCACGCAAACCGCATCATCGATTGCACAAGAGTCGAAGTCCATGTGGAGCAACCTGACGGGTTCTGAGCCGACAAATGCCTTGCCGGATGATCAACCCGCGAAACCACTTAGCGAACTCACGCCCGAACAACGCGGCTGGGCGGCAATCCACGATATTCATCTGGAAGGAAACCACTTTCTCGGACAGTTTGATATCGACAGCGCGGGCAACGCGCATTGGAACACCACGGATCGCATCACCCAGGATGTGGGGCGTTTCCTGACCAGCGGCATCGCCGATGTCGAACGAAAACAGGATCTGAACGAGAAGATCACAGCCGCAGACATCGGCTGGGCCGCTGTCGATGCCTTGCCGGTCATAGCGGGATTGAAACTGCTGAAGCTGGGCAAGGCTGGCGTGCAAGCAGCCAAAGAGAGCAAGGCGGTGGAAGCCATCGCTACAACCAAAGCAGGGAAACTTGCAGCCAAGGAAGGCAAAACAGCCGATGGGTTAACCAAGGCCGCCAAAGTCGGATGGGTCGAACGAACGGGGATACTGGCGCGTGGTCTCGCGCCCGGTTTCCTGAGAAAAGCGGCCTGGCTTGCCACCGCCTACATCGTCATCACCCACCCCGAGTTGCTCTCCAGCCTGTTCGTGCATCTGGGAAATCTGCTGGGCGCACCGGCCTGGCTTTCCTTACTGCTGGGGTGGACGAGCGTGTTTTATATCCTGCTTTTTCCCTTCATCTGGCTGCTGGAAAAGGTCGTCAGATACTCAGCCCGGCTTCTGCGGTGGCTATCTATTTCATCAAGTTCTTGAGTGCAAGCTCATAAAACCTCAACCTGAAAAATCCTAAATTCAGCCCTGACATCCTCTTTAAAACAATCATTGGGCACCTCGAAAAACCTACTGAACGCTGTCTTGCGCCTGCTTAATGCGCAGCAGGCGCAAGCCCGCATTAAGCTGGCGTCAGCCCGGAGCCATTCAAAGTGGTTTTTTAGCGGGCTTGGATGCAATGACGAAGGCATCGAGATGGCTTTTACAAATCAGCTCAAAGCGCGCTGGAACAATGCCTTGACGTTTATGAAAGTGCTCTGTAAGATTCGCGTCCTACTTTTAATAGTCGCGTAGCTCAGTGGTAGAGCATCACCTTGACATGGTGGTGGTCGGTGGTTCGATCCCACTCGCGACTACCAGATCATTATTTCAAGCTTTTCAGATGATGCTTGAATATATCAACACAAAAAAGCCTCAAACTGAGCTATAAAGCCGTTTTGAGGCTTTTTTCATATCGGGTGCCGAGCATGTGGATGCACGTAGGTGCAGCATTGCATTTTTAGCTGGATCGCATGGAGGGATGGACTGAATGCCCACACTGAACTGGATCGGCAAAGAAGCCGTCGTCAAACACCACAAGGAAGTGCCGTTCCGCCTACTGGAGCCGGTGCCCGAGCTGTCTTGCGGCGCTGCCGACAGCGGCAACCTCATCGTGCAGGGCGACAACCTGCACGCGCTCAAGGCGCTGCTGCCGCGCTATGCCGGGCAGGTGAAATGCATCTACATCGACCCGCCCTACAACACCGGCAACGAAGGCTGGGTGTACAACGACAACGTCAACAGCCCGGAGATCCGCAAGTGGCTGGGCGAAGTGGTCGGCAAGGAAGGCGAGACGCTGGATCGGCACGACCGCTGGCTGTGCATGATGTACCCGCGGCTGGTGCTGCTGAAGCAGTTTTTGCGCGAGGATGGCGCGATTTTCGTTTCCATCGACGACAATGAAGTGGCGACACTGCGGCTGTTAATGGATGAGATTTTTGGGAAAAACAATTTCATTGAAACTGTGATTTGGGAGAAGAATTACGCACCCAAAGCCTCAGCACGCCACTTTTCAGAAGCCCATGATTATGTAGTTGTTTATGCATTAAAAGTGGAAAAATGGATTCGACACCTCATTCCAAGATCGGACAAACAGGACAAGCTATACAAGAATCCCGACAACGATCCGCGCGGCAATTGGCGGCCAAATAATATGGCTGCACGAAATTTTTACAGTAAAGGTACCTATCCAGTAACTTGCCCGTCAGGCCGTGTAATTCCGGGGCCACCGAAGGGTTCATATTGGCGGATTTCAGAGGAAAAGCTTCGTGAGTTGGATCGAGACGGTCGCATTTGGTGGGGTGCCGAAGGAAACAATGTACCTGCCCCAAAAATATTCTTATCTGAAGTAAAGCAGGGAGTTGTTCCTATGAGTTTGTGGCCTTATAGCGAAGTTGGCCACACACAAGAAGGAAAAAGAGAGCTTCTCAATTTAGTAGATTTTGGAAACTCTGATGATGTTTTCATCACCCCCAAACCCACCCGCCTGATACAACGCATCCTGCAAATCGCCACCGACAAGGATTCGCTGATTCTGGATAGCTTCGCCGGTTCTGGCACCACGGGTCATGCGGTGCTCAAACAAAATGCCGAAGATGGCGGCAACCGTCGCTTTATTCTGGTCGAGATGGATGAAAACATTGCGCAGAACGTGACCCGCGAACGGGTCAGGCGGGTGGCCGAGGGCTACACCAACGCCAAAGGTCAGGCTGTCGAAGGTCTTGGCGGTGGCTTCCAGTTCTGCCGCCTGTCTGCCGAACCGCTGTTCGATGCCGACGGCCAGATTCGCCGCGACGTGACCTTTGCGCAGTTGGCCGAATTTGTCTGGTTTGCTGAAACCGGCAGCGGGTATTCACCCTCACCCCAACCCTCTCCCATCGAGGGAGAGGGAGCCAGCTCACCCTCACCCCATCCCTCTCCCATCAAGGCAGAGGGAGCGATTGACCCTTCCCCCTTCATGGGGGAAGGATGGGAAGGGGGTGCCAATTTCGCACCCTCACCCCATCCCTCTCCCATCGAGGGAGAGGGAGCCAGCTCACCCTCACCCCATCCCTCTCCCATCAAGGGAGAGGGAGCGATTGCCCCTTCCCCCTTCACGGGGGAAGGATGGGAAGGGGGTGCTAATTTCACACCCTCACCCCAACCCTCTCCCATCGAGGGAGAGGGAGCCAGCTCACCCTCACCCCAACCCTCTCCCATTGAGGGAGAGGGAGCCAGTATCGCAGCCCTCCTCGAAGGCGAGGGCGCCGGTCTCCCCTCCCCCCTTGTGGGGGAGGGGCCGGGGGTGGGGGCGCAAGCGCGCTCGCCACTGCTGGGTGTACATGAAGGCCGCGCCATTTATCTGCTCTACAACGGCATCCTCAAGGACAAATCGGTCGGTGGCGGCAATGTGCTCACCGGCCCGGTGTTCGATGTGTTGCCGAAGTTCGCCGGGCCGAAAGTGATCTACGCCGCCGCCAACCGCATGGGTGCGCGCGCCACGCGCGAGGGCATCACCTTCAAGCAGACCCCTTACGCGCTGGAGATTTGATCATGCCTACCATTAGCATGTTTTACGGAATTTTGGTGGCGATGTACGTGCTGGATACGGATCGACATCATCACCCGCACATTCATGTGCGTTACAACGAATTCAAAGCGGTGATTCAAATTCCCGACGGAGAGTTGCTGGATGGCAAATTGCCGAGTCGGCAGATGAAGCTGCTCCAAGCCTGGCTTGAGATCCATCGCGATGAGCTGATGGCCGACTGGCATTTGGCCAGTACCGGGCAGACCCCTTTCAAAATTGACCCCTTGCGGTAAGAACCTGTTTATGATCTCGCTGAACGGCGCATTGCATCCGTTGATCGAAATCGTAAACAGGTTCTAAGGAGCGTGATGATGACCCCCGATGTGATTCAGGTTCAGCCTTTGCCGGATTACACCCTGATGGCACAGTTTGCAACCGGCGAATGGCGCCGCTTCAACATGGGCAGCTATCTTCAGTATCCAGCATTTTCAGCCCTGAAAGACCCGGCATTTTTTCAGCGTGCGCATGTGGAGCATGGCACTGTGGTATGGACTGACGAGATTGATCTGTCGCCAGACACGCTGTACCTGCGCGGGCAGCCCATTTCGGAGCCGGTTGCATGAGCATGCTTGCACCCGATCAAGCAATAAACACGACAAGCATCGATCAAGCGAACAGTACCGTTTTGTGCGCAGGTGAACTGGCTGCGCAAACAGGTACCGAGTTGATCGTCTGTCGGGAAGGTGTGATCGCGCGCATCAAACCATACCCCGGCAATAACCGAAACGAGGTGCAAGAAATCCCGACGCAATACGAGGATGCACCATGAGTGCCTTTGCCCCCAAAATCTATCAGCAGCAGGTGCTCGACAGCGTGGAAGCCTATTTCAAGGCCTGCTTTGAGCTGCCCTCGCCTTCCATTGCCTTCACCGCCACCACCGAACGCCTGTGGGGGCGCGGCAACCCGTACAACCCGCTGGCAGGCTTTCCGGCCGATATGCCGTATTTCTGTCTGCGCGTGCCCACGGGCGGCGGCAAGACCTGGCTGGCGGCGAAAAGCATTCAACTCGTCAACACGCACCTGCTGCGCACCGAGTACAGCGTGATTCTGTGGCTGGTGCCGAGCAAGCCGATCCGCGAGCAGACAATCAAGGCGCTGAAGAATCGCAGTCATCCGTATCACGCCGCACTGCGCGAGGCGGGCCCGATCACGGTGCTGGATCTGGAAGAAGCCAAGAGCGTGACCCGCGCCACGCTGGATACCTCGACCACGGTGATCGTCGCCACGCGACAGGCGTTTCAGGTGGAAGAGGAGGAATGCCGCAAGGTGTACCAGAGTAGCGGCGCGCTGATGCATCACTTCGACAACCTGTCGCCCGCCCAGCGCGACGCCTTGCTGACCGATGGCGAGGGCAGCGAACGAACCACGCCGTTTTCGCTGGCTAATGTGTTGCGTCTGCGCCGCCCGTTCGTGGTGGTGGACGAGGCGCACAACAGCCGCACGGAACTCGCCTTCGACATGCTGGCCCGCTTCCGCCCCAGCGGGGTGATGGAGCTGACCGCCACGCCCGACCTCACGCGCACGCCGACCAACGTACTGCACAGCGTTTCTGCCGCCGAGTTGAAGGCGGAAGAAATGATCAAGCTGCCGGTGGTGCTGGAAACCGAACCCAACTGGCAGCAGTGTCTGGCCGATGCCATTGGCCGACGCGACGCCCTGCACAAGCTGGCCGATGAAGAACGCCGGGCTGGCGCGCCCTACCTGCGCCCGCTGGTGCTGATTCAATCGGAACCGCGCCGGTCCGGCATCGAAACGCTGGACTTCGAGAAGGTAAAAAACGAGCTGATGACCAACCACGGCATTCCCGCCAGCGAAATTGTGGTGGCGACCGGCGAGGAACGGGGGCTGGAGCGGATCGACGCCGACTACAAGCTGGGGCTGTCCGACCCGACCTGCCCGGTGAAATTCATCATCACCCAGAAGGCGCTGGCAGAGGGCTGGGACTGCCCGTTTGCCTACATTCTGGTGAGCATGGCCTCGTTGTCTTCGGCCACGGCGGTGGAGCAGTTGCTCGGCCGCGTGTTGCGCCAGCCGGATGCGGCTCATCGGCAGGCGAAGGCATTGAATCAATCCTATGCCTTTGTGGTGTCTCGCCATTTTGCCGAGACGGCGGGCGCACTGCGTGACCGGCTGGTTGCCGGTGCTGGGTTCGAGCGGCGCGAAGTAAGCGAGTTCGTTACTGCCGCTCTGCCTGAGCAGGCGCGGCTTGATCTGGAAGGTCATGCCGGGCGCGTGATCGTTCGGCCGGTGGCGATCACCTTGACTGAGAAGCCCGACCTCAAGAGCGTGCCGAAGCCGGTGCGCGACAAGGTGAGCTGGGACGGCAAGCTCAATCGGCTGACCATCAGCACGCCGCTCACGGAAGATGAGGCCGAAGTACTCAAGGCCTCGGTGACCTCCGAAACCGCTGCGGCAGCGATTGTGGAAGCCGCCGAAGTCAGCCGCACCACGGCGATTGAATTCTTCCAGACACCCGCCGAATTGGGCGAGCGTTTCCGGGTGCCGCAGTTGGCCTTGCGCGTGCAGGGCGAACTGGCGCTGTTCGATGACCCGGAGGTGCTCGAATATCCGTGGGATCTCTCGCCCTACGATGCCGCACCGACGGCCGATGACCTGACGGCCCTGGGCGCGGCGCTGAAGGTATCGGAAGGCGGCGAGATTGATGTGGATGCCGGCGGCCATGTTGTTTCGCGCTTTCTGCCCGAATTGCAGCGCGATCTGGGCCTCGTGTATCAACCGGAGAACTGGAACGAGGTGCGCCTTGCCACCTGGCTGTGCCGCAACCTGCCCGAGCCGTCGCTGACGCATCAAGTCAAGCAGGCCTTTGTCGCGGCTTGGCTCACCGATTTGTTGCGCCGGGAAAGTTTCACGCTTGCACGTGCCAACCTGCAGAAGTTTCTGATTCGCAACCTGATCGAGGCGCGTATTCGCGAACTGCGCAAGCAGGCCATCAGCAAGGCATTCCGGCAGGCGCTATTCGCTGACGATGCGGCCATGCGGGTGGCGGTGACCGATCAATACGCCTTTGAGTTTCACGCGCAGGCCTACGCCCCCAGCCGCGATTACGACGGGCGCTTCGGCCACTTCGATTTTCGCAAGCATTTCTATGGGCGGATGGGTGACTTCGACAGCAAGGAAGAATTCGAGTGCGCCTGCCAGTTGGACATGTGGGCGCAGCAGGGCCGCATCCAGTTCTGGGTGCGCAACCTCGTGCTACGCGAAGGCAGTTCATTTTTCTTGCAGAAGGCCGATGGCCGGTTCTATCCGGATTTTCTGTGCCAGTTACCCGGCAAAGCAGACCAGCCCGGCGTGATTCTGGCGGTGGAATACAAGGGCGCCGATCGCTGGAGCGGGGCTGAGGATGATCGCCTGATCGGTGGCCTGTGGGCCAACCTGTCGGAAGGCCGATGCCGGTTCGTGATGGTCAAGGACAAGCGTTGGGATTGGGTTGAGGAGGCACTGAAGTAAACGCTTGCCCTCGCCCGGCCTGTTTTGCGCCGCGATGCCTCAACCCCGACAGGCCGCAAGGTAATCTGCACGAATGCAGCGTTACTTCGGGCAGCGGATATGATTCGGCAAATCCCCCCTGCCCCCTTTGCGAAAGGGGGGTGAGTTGGCAGGTATTTGAACGAATGCGCCGCCTTTGTAAGGAGGGAATTAAGCGAGATCTGTAATCGCTAGACTTCATACGGGCACCTCGAAAAACCGTCGCGGGCTTACGCCACCTGCGCGTAAACGAGCACACGGGCTGCCGCCAGCTTAATGCGCAGAAGGCGCAAGCCCGCGTTCAGTAGGTTTTTCGAGGTACCCATACACAAAAGCCTGTTCAAGAAATTTATACGGTATAATTTTTAAAGTATTTTGGCTTCCAGCAGGTGATCCGCTTTTGAACCTCAAACACCTCTATCCAAGGCACATTACCGCAGTCTTATCGGCAGCCTTGATGCTTTCCGGGTGCGCGGCAGTCGGGCCGGATTACCAGAGGCCGACGGTTCCCGTACCGAAAAACTGGCAAACGCCAACATCAAACGCCGCTCCATCCAGCGTCGATAACGCCGGGTTGGCTCGTTGGTGGCGCGAATTCCATGATCCGGTTCTGAATCGGTTGATTGAGCGTGCGTTAGCCAACAACAAGAATCTGAAACAGGCAGAAGCCCGTCTGCTTGAAGCCCGCGCCAGGCGCGGGTTTGCCGAGGCGGATCGATTCCCGACGCTCGGAGCGAACGCTTCGGCCAACCGCAATGGCAGCAGTCAGGAACTCGGTTTTGGGCTTACCAACAACCAGTACAGCGCGGGTTTCGATGCGCGCTGGGAAATGGATATCTTCGGCGGGAAACGGCGCGCTCTTGAAGCGGCCTCGGCACAAGTTGCGGCAAGTGAAGCCGATCTGTCTGCCGTTCAGACCAGTCTCACGGCCGAGGTGGGCGTCAACTACCTGAATCTGCGCGCTTATGCGGCCAGGCTTGCTGTTGCCAAGGCCAATCTCGCCATCCAGACGCAAACCCGTGATTTGGCCCAGTGGCGCTATCAGGCGGGTTTGACCAGCCGCCTCGACATGGAACAGGCAACCTCCGCGCTGGAACAGACCCGTGCCCAGATTCCCGTGCTGGAAACCAGCCTGGCCCAAACCAAGAACCAGATCGCGATACTGCTCGGCATCAACCCCGAAGACCTGCCCCCATTCGCCACCGCGCCGATTCCCCGGGCCGATGCCATGATGAATACGGGTATTCCGGCCGATCTGCTCCGTCGTCGCCCGGATATTCGCCGGGCTGAACGGCAATTGGCGGCGCAGACCGCCCAAATCGGTGTGGCAACGGCCGCCCAGTACCCGGACTTTTCTCTGGCGGGCAGTATCGGTCTGGCTTCCTTGACCACAGGCAACCTGTTCACGGCCGCAGCCAGAACCTTCTCGCTCGGCAGTAATGCAGCCTGGACGCTATTCGATGCCGGGCGGATTCATCAGAACATCCAGATCCAGAATGCCCTGCAGGCGCAAGCGCTGGCTCAATATGAATCCACCGTACTCACGGCTTTTGGCGAAGTCGAGAATGCATTGATTTCATATACACGCGAACAAGAGCGTCGTGCCGCATTGACCAGGGCGGTCGCCGCGGCCCAAAGTGCACAAGCGCTGGCGCAGAGCCAATATGCCGCAGGCCTGATCGACTTTCAGTCGGTGCTCGATACGCAACGAAGCCTGCTGACCCTGCAGGATTTGCTCACCACCAGCGAAGCGGCTGTCAGCACAAGTTTGATTCAACTCTACAAAGCCCTGGGTGGAGGCTGGGTCGCGAACCCACCCGCCCCTGACCTCACTTCTTCTTCGGAGATCACGCCATGAGCGCGACCAAACCTCAACCTTCTGCTGGTGCCGAAAGCGCCCGAGCGCCGATTTTCATGCAAAAATCCGGCGGTAGCCGATGGAAACGCTGGCTGCTCATCGTGCTGGCTGTTGTCGTTCTGGTCGCCGGATATAGGCTGTTTCGAGGGCAGGAAACCAACACGCCCCAATATGTAACCCAGCCGGTGCAACGCGGCGATCTCACGGTTGAAGTGACGGCGACGGGCACGTTGGCACCGACCAATCAGGTCGATGTGGGGATTGAGGTTTCCGGAACCATCAAGGAAGTGCTGGTCGACTACAACGACAAGGTAAAGGTCGGCCAACCGCTCGCCCTGCTGGACCCGACCAAGCTCGAAGCCCAGTTACGCCAGTCCACCGCCGCGCTTGATGCGGCGCGCGCGCGGGTGCAACAGGCCGAAGCCACGGTGCAGGAATCCAAGAGCCAGCTCGCCCGACTGGAAGATGTGCGGAAGATGAGCGGCGGCAAGGTGCCCTCCAAACTCGAATTCGACAAAGCACAGGCCGCCTATAACCGGGCCAAGGCAGACCTTGCCAGCGCACGGGCCAGCGTCGTGCAAAGCGAGGCGGTGCAAAACGCCAACCGCACCGATCTTTCCAAAACCGTTGTGCGTTCGCCCATCAATGGCATCGTGCTCAATCGCAACGTGGAACCGGGCCAGACCATCGCGGCCTCATTCCAGGCACCCGTACTGTTCACACTGGCTGAAGACCTCACGCAGATGGAGTTGCAGGTCGATGTCGATGAGGCAGATGTCGGTCAGGTCCATGTGGGACAGCCCGCCCGTTTTACAGTGGACGCTTATCCTGATCGAAATTTCGATGCAAAAGTCACCCAGGTGCGCTACGGCTCGCAAACCGTTTCCGGCGTGGTGACCTACAAAACCATTCTCAAGGTCGACAACCGGGATCTTCTGCTGCGCCCTGGAATGACGGCCACCGCGCATATTCTGGTCAACGAAGACAAGAACGCGCTGCTCGTACCGAATGCGGCACTGCGCTTTTCACCGCCTGTGATGCCAACAACCAAAAGTAGCGGCGGTCTGATCTCCAATTTGATGCCACGCCCTCCGCGCTCCACTCAGAATTCGATGCAGGCACCGACAGGCAAGGAGCAGCGCGTCTGGATATTGAAGGATGGAAAACCTGAACCGATCGATGTCATGACCGGGCAGACGAACGGCATCATGACCGCCATTACGGAAGGTGCGCTGCAACCCGGCACTCCACTGATTGTCGACATGAACGAGCAGACAAAATGAGTGATGCGTCCGCACCGACACACGGCCCCTTGCTCGAACTGGCAGGCGTAACCAAAGTGTATGGCAAGGGCAGCGCGTCCATGCAAGCCCTGCGCGGCATCAATCTGGCGATTGAAGAAGGCGAGTTCGTGGCCATCATGGGTGCCAGTGGCTCGGGCAAAAGCACCGCGATGAACATCATCGGCTGTCTGGACACACCCACCAGTGGAAACTACCGTTTCCGAGGCTTCGAAGTCGGGCAACTGAACCGCGACCAAAGGGCGCTGTTGCGACGCCACGAACTGGGGTTCGTTTTCCAGGGTTTCAATCTGCTGGCCCGAACCTCCGCTCTGGAAAATGTCGAGTTGCCGCTGATTTATCAGGGCATACCGATTGCAGAGCGCCACAATCGGGCACGTGCGGCACTTGCCGATGTGGGACTGGACGGCTGGGAGCACCATACGCCCAGCGAACTTTCGGGCGGACAGCAACAACGGGTCGCCATTGCGCGCGCCATCGTGACACGCCCCGCCATCCTGCTGGCCGACGAGCCAACCGGCAACCTCGATACAGCTCGCAGTCAGGAAGTCATGGAAATGATTACCCGCTTCAACCGCGACAAGGGCATTACCGTGGTGATGGTGACGCATGAACCGGACATGGCAGCTTATGCGCGGCGTGTCATCCATTTTCGAGATGGCTTGGTCGAAAGCGACACCGCTCAAACAGGAGCGGCATGATGTTGTGGAATACCTTTCTGCTGGCATTACGCGAAATCAGACGCAACGTGATGCGCTCGTTCCTGACCATTCTCGGTATCGTCATCGGGGTCGCAGCGGTGATCGTGATGGTGACGCTCGGCGGCGGTGCCACGGCAAAGGTCAGTGAGCAGATCGCTAGTCTCGGCAGCAACCTGTTGATTGCCACGCCCGGGAAACGCATGGGGCCGGGACAGATCAGCGGCGCGCCCGCATTCAAAGTGGAAGATGCCGAAGCCATTGCCCGTGAAGTTCCGGGCCTGGCGGCCGTAGCACCCGCCTCCTCGCGCGCCATGACGGTGGTGTACGGCAACCAGAACTGGTCGACAATGGTGAGCGGATCCACGGACGACTATTTCGCTGCACGGAACTGGACCATACAGGACGGACGCCGATTCAGCAGCAGTGAACTTCGTTCCGGCGCGGCCGTTTGCATTATCGGCGCCACCGTCAAATCCAAGTTGTTCGGCAGTCAGGACCCGATCGGTGACCGGATCAGGCTGCAAAAAATGGCCTGTCAGGTCATCGGTGTTCTGGATGCCAAAGGCCAATCCACCATGGGCACGGATCAGGATGATCTGGTCCTGATTCCGCTTCGGACATTCCAGCGCCGCATCGCCGGCAATCAGGATGTGAACATTATTCAGGTCTCTGCCGCCAAGGGTGTATCGACAGACCGGGTCAAGCGGGATATCGAGCAGATTCTGCGTGAGCGCCGTCATATACCACCGGCCGGGGAAAGCGACTTCAACGTGATGGATATGAAAGAAATCACCAAGATGCTCACGGGAACAACCCAGATTCTGACAGCCCTACTGGGGGCGGTTGCGGCGGTGAGCCTGCTCGTGGGCGGCATCGGGATCATGAACATCATGCTCGTGTCCGTCACCGAACGGACGCGTGAAATTGGTATCCGCATGGCGATCGGCGCACTCGAGCGGGAAGTTCTGCTCCAGTTTCTGGTTGAAGCGATTGTTTTATCCTCGCTTGGCGGTCTGATCGGTATTGCCCTGGCCCTTGGCGGATCAATCGCGCTGGCCAGCGCTTTGCACATCCCCTTTGTTTTCAATGCAGGAATTGTTGCCCTGGCTGCACTATTTTCAGCCGCCGTGGGGGTCGTCTTCGGGTATTTTCCGGCACGCAAGGCAGCACGACTCGACCCCATCGAGGCGCTCCGTCATGAGTAATCCGGTGAAGTTTCAAGCGCTCGCACGCCTGCCCCATGATGATTCACCGCTTGGTAAGCGTGAGCGATTTGAGGGATTCGGCTTTCACGATCCTGCACGGAAAACGAGCATAAAAGTTATCAACAAAAACTGTGGATAACCTTGGGTATAAAGTTTCCCAGGCCACAACCCATCAAGCAGTTACCGCTTCTGGTTATTTTTACACCAATATGACCAATCGAAAATATATACAATAAATTCAATATATTAAGTAGACAATGTAGATTTTAAGTAAAGTCGATACTTGAACTTGAATTCCAGCCATGCCCTGACTTCCGCTGTGCATAGTTTCACTACTGTCAAGAGAAAATTTTTCGATAAAACCAATTTTTTGCTTTACTTTTCACCCAAAAACGAAGCCCATCACCCAGTGATTGAACGATAAATCACCTTCAAAATTTCGACGAGACGTTCAATCAGCATTTCTGATGGGCATTTCTTTCTTGGCACGGCCTCCTGTCCATTATTCATCCTGGTGTCAGTTCGCGCGCTTGCCGTCACCACCCGCTGCGGCCATGATGAGCGAAACCGTTTCGGATTTAACACACATGGGCTCAATCAATTCACTTTCACCCTTACTGGTCGCGTTCCTGGAAACGTCGATTTTCGGGTTTCTCATCGGGCTTGAGTGGCATAGCTATCGTCGCGCGGCCAACAAGGATCTGGGTTTTGGCACAACGCGCACGCTGACCCTGCTGTCGATTCTCGGTTATGGGCTAACCGTCATTGACCCGAGCTTTGTCGCCTATGGCGTGGGTTTGCTGGTCATCGGTGCGTTGCTGTCTTTAGCCTACTGGTATCGGCTAACCAGAGCTCAGGATGATCGACTCCTGAGCACACTGATTGCGCTTGTGGTTTATCTACTCGGCCCACTGTCTCTACACGGCCCATTATGGCTGCCGATTGTCTTCATGGTCGTGGTCTTGCTGTTGCTGGGCGAAAAACCCGGCATCCGACGGTTTTCGGATGCCTTTCGACACGACGAAGCGCTGACACTGGTCAAATTCTTCCTGATGGCGGGGGTGGTTTTGCCCCTGCTGCCAGATCGCCAGATCGCTGGATTTATCGACGTAACCTGGCATCAGGTCTGGTTCGCGGTGATTGTCGTATCGGCGATTTCTTATTTGAGCTATCTGGCCCAAACCTATTTTTTCCCGGAACGTGGCGTCCTGCTGACGGGCATCCTCGGCGGTATGTATTCGAGCACGGCAGCTACAGTTGTGCTGGGTAGACGCGCACAGAAACAGCCCGAACCTCAGGCTCGTCTGATCGGTGTCGCGGTGTTACTGGCCACGACAATGATGTATCTGAGACTCTGGGTGCTGATTGTCGTGCTGGGGCATGCACAAACAGCCACCCTTATTGCCACCCCGTTCGCCCTGTTGATCTTCAGTACAGCGGCGCTTGCCTGGTGGCAATTCAGAAGGGTGAATGTGGATGCGGAGCCGCAGACCGAAGCACCACCGAGCCACCCGCTCGAATTCTCGACGGCCTTGCTATTCGCCTTCCTGTTTGTATTTTTTGCCACCATTACGCATTTCGTCGTCACCGACTACGGCGTGAGTGGCTTGCACGTGCTTTCATTCATGGTCGGTTTTACGGACATCGATCCTTTCATCCTGTCGCTTTTGGACGGAAAATTTCACGTGAGTGAAAACGCCCTGGAAATCGCCATCCTCATTGCGAGCGGCAGCAACAATCTGTTGAAAGCAGGCTATACGGTCGCCCTGTCGCGTAATCCGGCCCTGTTTGGATCAGCAGCCTGGCTGGCCGCGACCTTTCTGCTGTCGCTGGGCTATATCGCTCTGTTTCTGAGGTAGCGTGTGTGGACAACCGGTAGGCGCCCAACGCGCTCAAATGAACCACACATCAGTGTCAGCCGGGGTCGCGCTGATACTCTGTCACCAAAGCGCGGATACGTTGCGATAATTCAGCACTCATGGCGGCACGCTCAAACTGCCAGGTCCAATTACCCGTCGGTGTACCCGGCGTATTGATTCGCCCGCTCGAATCACACCCCAGCCAATCGGCCATGGGAATAATGGCCAATCGAGCAACCGAGGCCATGGCCGCACGAATAAGCGCCATCGGCATCGGCTCTGACCTCGACAGATTCAATTGCTGCTCGAGCACGTCGTACACGTGCGCTTGTGCATCCGGGCTGAGTGACTGCCACCAGCCCAGCGTCGTATCATTATCATGCGTTCCGGTATACACGACCGAATCGGCCTGGTGATTCGCGGGCAGATAGGGGTTATCGTCGTCGCTATCAAAAGCGAACTGCAGGATGAGCATGCCCGGCATACCGAATGCCTTGCGCAAAGCGGTAACATCTTCGGTGATCACACCCAGATCTTCCGCGATGATGGGCAGATCACCGCCGAAAGCCTCGCTCAAGGCTGTCAATAAAGCGGCACCCGGCGCTTCGACCCAGCGGCCATCGATCGCGGTATCGCAATGAGCGGGAATCGACCAGTACGCCGCCAGCCCACGAAAATGGTCGATTCGCACCCAGTCGAACATGTCGATGTGGCGGGCCATTCGCTGTTTCCACCAGGAGAACCCATCGGCCGCCATGCGGGACCAGTCAAAGAGCGGATTCCCCCAGCGCTGCCCGGTTGCGGAGAAGTAGTCGGGCGGAACGCCGGCCACCTCGGTGGGCAAACCCCGTTCGTCCAGTTGGAAAAACGCCCGATTCGCCCAAACGTCGGCCGAATCACCGGCCACAAAAATCGGCAGGTCACCGTAAATCAAAATGCCGAGTTCGTGCGCCTTCGTTACGATGCACCGCCACTGGCGATCCAGCAGGAACTGTTCGAACTGTATGGCATGAACCGCTTTCGCATGATCCCGTGCAAAAGCCTCAAGGGAGGCCGGATCACGATCTCGCCATGCCGGTCGCCATTCCAGCCACGACCGCCCCTGTTCATGGGACTTGATGACCATGAATAAGGCGTAATCATCAAGCCAGTTGGACGATGCACGACAGAACTGCTCGAACTCGGCCAACAGGGATGGCAAGGCGCCCCGCCCTACTCTTCGTTCGGACACCGTGGCGACAGGGTCGAAATCATCGGGATTGAGCAACAGCGCGTCGGACAGGAATGCCGGGTTGATCGCAAAAGAAGATGCGCACTGATAGGGGGAACCGTCCATAAGCGGCGGCCCGAGCGGCAACACCTGCCAAACAGTCAGGCGGCTTTGGTTCATGAACGCCAGGAATTGATCCACCGAGGGGCCAAAATCACCCGATGGCAGGCTGAACACCGGGGCCAGAACGCCTGCTCTTCGCAGGGCACAAGGCATTTCAGGCAAATTTTTTTTCTCTTTGGTCGGCTCTTTACCCATTATTGGCCACGTCGCATCACACCACCCGCTTCCACTGTCGAGTTTGACTCGACGCCAAGACACAGTGGAACAGACAGGTTGGCAGGCACATCCGCACCGATAAGCTCGTACAATCGAGTCAACTGCAAGCGGTACAAGTGGTCGAAATCTCGAACGGCATCGCCCGGGTTGTAATCGCCAAACCACCAGAACCAGTCCGAACCTTCGCAGATGGCCAGTTGCTGGAGATTTTGCGCCTCGGTTTGCTCATCCCATTGCCCGATGGACTGTGCTTTCACAAATGCCAGACGTGCCTCGATCAGCATATCCCAGGCCCGGTTCTTGGCGGGGCTTCCAATCCAAGTCGTCAGATTGCCATACACCCAACTCCCCGCAACAAGGTGCTGCAAGGTCTTGCGTTGATAAGTCTTGGTCACTACGTCGGAAAACGTGGTGAGTTCGATATCCGGGTGCGTACTCAATCCCTTGTACAAGGCATCCAGAAACCAATAACCATTGTGGGGGTAAAACTCCCAGGCATTTTCACCATCGAGAATGATGGAGACCACGGCGTCGTCATCCTGACAATCGTGATGAATCTTCATCAAGTGGGTGATAAAGTCGGCAACAGCATCATCTGCATGCCATTTCTGGTAATCGAACCCGATCAGATCGGAGAGACCGTCATCCCTGAAAAAGAGTGCCGGCGACAAAGCATCGAACTGCCACACCCGGTGACGACAACCGCTTTCGACCATCTTCTGCTTCTGTAATGAGTGGGTCAGCACTTGATCGCCACTGGCCAGCCATGTGAAACCGGCTTTAGCCAATTCATGCACCGTCGGTTCGGAAACCGCGCCTTCAGAGGGCCAGCAACCTGTGGGATGAACACCAAAAAAGCGCTTGAATACATCCAAACCATGCTGCAAATGCCACTGCACACGATCTGCACCGCCGGGATAACTCACCTGCTGCGGCTGCGGATCGTGCGGGCAGGTTTGTTTGCCGGCGGTTATATCGAGCAACAACGGCATGATTGGGTGTGCATAAGGCGTCATGGACAGCTCAACCTGCCCTCCTTCCGATAACGCCCGGTAGCGAGTAAAAATCCCCGCAATCAGGGAACCGATGAGCGCCAGCAGTTGAACACGTTCGTCGCCGTCAAACCCGATGGGCTTGGCCATGAGCTGTTTAACGAGTGTATTTTCAAGCCGAACCGTTTCGCCCATCCAGGCCAGGTGATACCACACGGCCAGGTCGGCCATGAACTGATCGCTCAGATAATGGCCGTTCTCCGTATTTGCAGAGATTGAACGCGCCAGATCAACCAGATCCTTGAATGGCTCGAAACGGCGGATCAATCGATCTTCATTGGCACGCATGCAGGCCCGTACAACAGTCATCCGAGCAGCGGAGTCCGTAATCTCTGCGGGTTCGACCAAAGCGACCAACAACGGATCACGCAGCTTGGATATCTCGCGAGTTTCAAGGTATTGCGCAATCTGAGCCGAGTAATCGTCGAGTTGTTCAAGCAGGATGGGCACGAAATTGACGACCGCGCGCGCACCGGGATGATGCTCGAGATGCGCTGCCATATCGACATAGTCCTTGATGGCGTGCAGATAAGTCCACGGCTGCTGGTAGATTTTATCCCGCGGGTCTCTGTATTCGGGCTGATGCATATGCCAGCACAGAACGACGGGTAACTTCTTGTGTTTCATCAGCGCACCATGTGTAGGCGTTGTCCGAGCATGTCCGGGGTCACCAGCACAATCCCGTTTGGACTCACCTCAAAACGCTGCTTGTCGGCAACCGGATCGTAGCCGATCTGCATGCCCTCAGGGATGACACAGCCCTTATCGATAACAGCATTGCGAATCTTGACTTTCTTGTTGACGACGACATTCGGCAGGATCACGGAGTTTTCGACCGACGCATGTTCGTTGACGATGACATTGGAGAAAAGCAGGGAATGGCGCACCAGGGCACCAGAAATGATGCAGCCACCAGAGACCATGGAGTCAACAGCCATCCCGCGCCGATCTTCATCGTCGAACACAAATTTGGCGGGCGGCAATTGCTCCTGATGTGTCCAGATCGGCCAGTCGGTATCGTACAGATTCAGATCGGGGGTCACGCCAATCAGTTCAAGGTTTGCCGCCCAGTAAGAATCGATGGTCCCCACATCCCGCCAGTAGGCTTGGGTATTGTTCTGAACATCCCGGAACGGATAAGCGAACACCTGATATCGGTTAATGACTCGTGGAATGACATTCTTACCAAAGTCGTGATCCGAATGTGGATCATCAGCATCGTAAATCAGTTGCTCGAACAGAAATTTGGTATTGAAGACATAGATGCCCATCGACGCCAATGCCTTGCCGGAATTACCCGGTATTTCAGGGGGGGCATCGGGCTTCTCCAGAAACATGTTGACCCGCCCCTCCCCAGCAACACCCATCACGCCGAATGCCTTGGCCTCATCCACGGGCACCTCGATACAGCCGATGGTCAAATCCGCTCCTTTTTCGACGTGGTAGGCAATCATCGGGCCGTAGTCCATCTTGTAGATGTGATCACCCGCCAGAATGAGCGTGTACTCGGCATCATGGGTACGCAGGATGTCGATATTCTGGTACACGGCATCGGCGGTGCCGCTGTACCAGGACTGTTCGTTGATCCGCTGCTGGGCCGGAAGCAGCTCCACGAACTCGTCACGAGCCATTCGGTTTGTGCCCCAGGCCAATTGAACATGCTTGATGAGTGAGTGGGCCTTGTACTGTGTCAGTACGGCCATTCGTCGGATCCCTGAGTTGACGCAATTGGACAACGGGAAATCAATAATCCGGAACTTTCCACCGAAGGGAACCGCAGGCTTGGCACGCCAATCGGTGAGTTGCTTGAGGCGTGATCCACGCCCCCCCGACAGAACCAGAGCCAAAGTATCGCGTGTGATCCGACTGACTAATCGTTTGGGGCTATCAATCAACATAAATACATCCCTTTGTCACTCAATTAATGATCGTCAACTAAACGCGTTATGCCTTCATGAATACCGCAAAAAGATTACTGATCAAACGCAATCAAATCTCATCATTCAGGCTCTTTGGGTCATAATCCTATCCTTGGAACATGACCGTCAAGCCAAAATGGAAAATAAATTTCAATTCATTTTCGCCCAGATCGTTCGCCTGGATCGATCGACTGGATCGACAGGTGATCTACTCATTGACTCGCACCATGATCGACAATGGGACAGGAAGAACTATCGAAGGTATCAATGATTGAGATTCATCGATTGTTTTAGGGAACCTCTGATTGAATCCTTCGTGTCCGAGACGGGCTTTTGAGGGATGAGTCGCAAGGCGCGGCGCGAAACGGGCTTGCGCCAGCTTCGCGTTAATGGTTATTCCATTCGTGAGCGGCGCAACACAGCGGGCTTCCGCCAGCTACGCGTAAAATCGCCCTCAAAAGCCCGTCCCATGCGGGTTGCCGCCCAAAAGCCGCAACACTTCGTTATCGGCCTTGGCATCGTAGCGTAAACTACGACCTGCGGCCTCTGCCTCGTTTTGCGGCTTTTGGATCAGCAACTCGGCTCACGAGGGATTCAATCAGAGGTTCCTTAGCTCACCGGCAGATTCCCAGACCACTCCCATAAAAGCCGCGGTCAATGCCAGAGTTGAACAGTTTGACCATAAGGGATACCTTTGTTCGATCAGACCAATTCAAGCGACTCGTGTCCACACAAGGAACCCATTGATGCACCTAGATTTTCAACCCATCATCGAATCGAGAATGCATGATCCATTTTCCTTGCTGGGCCGACATCCACTTGGCGAGGGCAAATGCCGCTTTCACACCTACCAGCCTCAGGCCGAACAGGTCAAGATACTGGGCACCCAGGGGCAATGGCATAAATTGACTGCCGACGCCGATTATCCCGGTGTTTTTTTTGGATTCTTCGCCGAAGATGCGCTGCCATTTCACCCGGTTCTGGAAATAGAAACGGCGGAACATCACAAATACCAGATCACCGACCCCTACAGCTTCGGGCCAGTACTCGGTGAACTCGACCTGTACTTGTTCGGTGAAGGAAAGCACTACGACCTATGGAAAGTACTGGGCGCGCACGTCATTACCATTGACGACGTAGCGGGTGTGAAATTCGCCGTTTGGGCTCCCAATGCCAGCCGTGTCAGCGTGGTGGGTGATTTCAACAACTGGGATGGCCGCCGCCATCCGATGCGCAGTCGAATCAGTAGTGGTGTCTGGGAATTGTTTATCCCGGGCCTGTCTGCTGGCGATTTTTACAAGTTTGAAATCAAAAACAGGGACACCCAGGCTACCAGCGTTCGCACCGATCCCTTTGGTCGCAGCTTTGAACTTCGCCCCAATACGGCCGCCAAGGTGGTCAGCGACGAGGCGTTCCAATGGACAGATCAATTCTGGTTCAAGGCGCGCGGGCAAAGAGACTGGATGCACGCCCCGATGAATGTCTATGAAGTTCATTTGGGTTCATGGAAACTGACAGACAAACAATTCCCAACCTATGCGGAATTGGCGGAGCAATTGATTCCGTATGTCAAAGACCGCGGTTACACCCACATTGAATTGCTGCCCATCACCGAACACCCCTTCGATGGCTCATGGGGATACCAGACCACGGGTTATTTCGCCCCGACCTCCCGTTTCGGCACGCCGGAGCAATTCAAAGAGTTCGTCAACAAGGCACATGAATCGGGCATCGGCATCATTCTTGACTGGGTTCCTGCCCACTTCCCCCGAGATGAATTCGCCCTCGCCCGCTTCGATGGTACGGCACTTTATGAGCACGAAGATCCGCGGCGCGGGGAACACCGTGACTGGGGTACCCTGATCTTCAATTACGGGCGCAAGGAGGTCAGCAATTTTTTGATTGCTTCCGCCCTGTACTGGCTCGAAGAAATGCATCTCGATGGCCTGCGTGTCGATGCTGTGGCATCCATGCTGTATCTCGATTATTCACGCGAACATGGCGATTGGCTGCCAAACGCCTACGGCGGGCGCGAAAACTTGGAGGCCATTGATTTTCTTCGTGCACTGAACCATGTGACACAAAGCCGGAACCCCGGCGCCTTGATGATGGCGGAAGAATCCACTGCCTGGCCATTGGTGTCCAGGCCGCCCGAGGTCGGCGGGCTAGGATTCGCATTGAAATGGAACATGGGCTGGATGAATGACACGCTGAAATACTTTCAGGAAGACCCCATCAACCGGCAATATCACCACAATAATCTGACATTCGGCCTGCTCTACACCTTCACGGAGAACTTCGTCCTTCCCTTTTCGCACGATGAAGTCGTGCATGGTAAAGGCTCGTTGCTGAACAAAATGCCCGGCGACGAATGGCAGAAATTCGCCAATCTTCGCCTTCTTCTGGCCTACCAATGCGCCTATCCAGGAAAGAAACTCCTGTTCATGGGCTGCGAATTCGGCCAGGGCAACGAGTGGAATCATGCCAAGCAACTCGACTGGTGGATGCTTGAATACAAACTCCATCAAGGCATCAGTCAACTCAGTTCGGCGCTCAATCACCTTTATAAAAATGAAGTGGCACTGCATTACCACGATTTTGAAGACTGTGGGTTCTCATGGAACGACTGTAACGACCGCCAGAACTCGGTCATCAGTTTCTTCAGGCACGCCAAAGGCCAGAACATCCTGACCATCCTAAATTTCACGCCCGTCGTCCGACGGAACTACAAAATCGGCATACCGAATACCGACCAGTTGAAAATAGTATTCAATTCCGACGAGCCCGTTTATGGCGGCTCAGGCACCGCATTGGAATTAACCCACCACAAAGACAGCCCCTATAATGGCCAGAGTGCCCATATCGAACTGACATTGCCGCCGCTGGGCGCCCTGATGATCAGACTAAATTGAGAGATCAAACAGAATAATGAACGTCCTTTTTGCCACAAGCGAAATGTTCCCATTGATCAAAACCGGTGGGCTCGCCGATGTATCCGGCGCACTGCCACTGGCCCTCGGCCAGGTGGGTGTCGATGTGCGTGTCGTGCTACCCAGATACGCAAATATCAAGGCAGATTTAATCGAATCGGAAACCCAGATCGGTCAAAGAGCGATCTTGGGACAACCCGTCAAAATAAATCTGGCCACCCTAAGCACAGGACATCGTGTCTATTTAGTTGACCACCCCGTCTTTTCGGCTCGCCAGGGCAACCCCTACATAGGGCCGGACGGCAACAACTGGCACGACAACCCTGATCGGTTCAGTTTGTTTTGTAGGGCAGTGGTCGCTTTATCTGCCGGGTTGTTCGGTGAAGAATGGAAGCCGGACATCATCCACAGCAACGACTGGCAAACAGGATTGATTCCGGCACTGCTTTCTGAAAGCAATTCGCCAAAGAATATTTTCACCATTCACAATCTGGCTTATCAAGGTGTCTTCGATCGTCCGACCTTCGAACGCTTGGGCCTTCCCTGGTCACTCTGGCGCCCGGATGCACTGGAATACTGGGGCAACATGTCCTTCATGAAGGCCGGGATTGTTTTCGCGGATTTCGTGACCACGGTCAGCCAAACCTACGCGCAGGAAATCCAGTCACCGGAGTTCGGGTACGGGCTCGATGGTCTCCTCCACCATAAACGGGATCGACTCAAAGGCATTCTCAACGGCATTGGTGAAGACTGGAACCCGCAAACCGATCAATTGCTTGAAAACCCTTTCAGCACCGAAGACATGACCGGAAAGGCAATCATCAAGGAAAACATTCAACGCGAATTCGGCCTGACGATCGATGGCAACATACCGCTCATTACCCATGTCGGTCGGTTGGTCGAGCAAAAAGGGATTGATCTGCTCATCCAGGCAATCGAAACCCTAGGCGGCACGCAGGTGCAGTTTGCCATTCTGGGGGCGGGAGAACATCGGTTTGAGCACGCCTTACGTAGCCTCGCAGCCAAGAATCCGGATCGGATCGCGGTTGTCATCGGCTATGACGAAAAACTGGCGCACCGGCTCGAAGCCGCTGGCGACGCATTCATCATGCCGAGCCGATTCGAACCCTGTGGCCTGAATCAAATGTACAGTCTAAGATATGGTGCCCTGCCGATTGTCCACCGGGTGGGTGGCCTGGCCGATACCGTCACGCATATCACGCCAGAAAGCATCAAGGATGGTTCCGCTTCCGGTATTGTTATCGATCATCTGGATGTTTCGGCCATCCACTGGGCCATCGGATATTTCATGGAAATATACAGAGATCAGGATTTATATAAAAAAATCCAGCGACAGGGAATGCAAAAAGATTTCGGATGGATAACCAGTGCCACAGAATATAAAAAAATATATTCGACAGCACTCAAGGAACAGGGCCATGATGAATCGAGTAAACACGAACACTAAAGAATTGAGAGGCGAGCTTGATCGACTGGCCAAGTCGGCACTGGATAGTGCATTAAGCAGCCTGTTCAACGAGATAGAAAAGAAACTGTTTATTCGTGCCAACCATACCTCGAATCAGAAAGACAAGTCAGAGCTATTCGAAAAAATAGCCCAGCTCAAGAACAACAGAAAAGATTTCGAAGACACGCTTTACTCCGTTATCACGGAAAGCAATCCGATTCTGAATCAGATCAATTGGGCGACCGTAGTTCAAAACCGATCTCTTGCACTACAAATGGAGGACATGATTGCGCATGCCAAGGCAAAGTACGGCATTGAGCACGCGCAGTATGAATCCAGAATCAAAAGTCTGAACCTGACAGATGAAGAATGCTTTCCCAAACACCTGTACACCGTATCCTCAATCACCTACGGCTTTATAAAGGCGAGCGGGTTGTTCCAGAGTGATATTCGGGACAACCTGATCCGTTCTCTCGGCACCAACGTACTGTACAAGTTGGAACCACTCTACATTTTATTGAATGATCTGCTGATTCAATCCGGCGTGATTCCCGAAGTCAAAAGCAAACGAACGCCACAACGATCAGAGCTGGAGTCGTTGATCGATGCCATCTCAAACAGCGAGTCGCTCATTGAAAAACAACTGACTGAACACACGAGAATTTCCTCAGAAGAAATCCAGAGTTTCCTGAAAACATCGGTAGATAATAAAGAAATATTTCTGCAGTCCAAATCATCATGGTCACCGAAAAACCTCATTGAAGCGATTGTTGAGCATTTCAGAAAATCACACCCCAGTCTGCTATCGAAAATCGAGCTCCATAATCATGATCGGGAAATAATCACGCTTGCCGGAGCCATTCTCTCTGATCTGATCAATAACGACGAGATTAACCCGATCATTAAAAATCAGGCGATTGCGTTACAAACCATCATCCTGCTTACCGCATATACGGACCCTGACTTTTTCAGCAACCTCAAAAATCCAGCCCGTGAAGTACTCAGCAAATTGGCCATGCTTGGCTCAGACCCTTATCTTAGTACCGATGATATAAAAACAATCGCCAATTCGGTAAAATCATTCATAAGATCAACAACATCCAAGACAACACCCGCATTTGATGCCTTATCTCAAGAACTCGATACGATCGAAAACAGTGAAATCCATCATGCCAAGGCCTCACAAACGGACAAGCATCCGTTAAGCACTTCGGTAACCGTCAGAAGCCGGAACCGGGTTCCCTTCATTATCAACAGTGCAATCGGGGCTGAGTCGCTCCCTGATGAGGCCAGCGACTTCTTAAAAAACGTGCTGAATCCATTCATGGTCCACGTTCTCATGACATATGGACGACAGTGTGCCGAATGGAAAGAAGCACTGGCCGTCCTTGACGCCGTTATTCAGCTGGAAGTCTCAGGCTCCAACGACATCCGCGATACGCTGATTGTTGAAAGCAAGGTGAAGGAACTGATCAAACACCCTGTTTTCGGTGATGACTTCTTCAAAGTAGCGGCGCAAAAAACGGCTACCGACAACTATTTTTCCCATCTGAAGGACAAGCGGGCTCAACTGTCACTCATCCAGCAACGCCCGGAAGAAGAACGCGAAGCCCCGAGCACCTCGCGGCATAAACTCCAACCAAGTGCTGAGCCTGTCGTCGAACAAGTTGAGCGAGCCAAACCTGAAGCAAAGGTGTCGTCCGGCACGGCTTCACCTCTAACTCACGAGGACGCAGACAAGGTGAGCGCTGAGCGACCTGACGAGCGCTCAACGGAAAGCGAGGAGGCAAAGCCAGATGCCGCCGTACCGTTCGAGGAAACGAAGCAACCGGAGCCGTCTCCTTACGATCAATTGTGCGCCGATCCACGAATCAAACAGTTTCTGGATCGTCACATTCTAAACAACGAGTGGCTTCAGATTTATACATCTGATGATGCTGCGCTAAGGCGCCTGAAAGCCAGCAAGGTCAACATGGAACTCAAAATTGTCAGTTTCGCCAATAGAAACGGAGAGATCACCCTCGTCCTTCCCATCGCCCAATTTGTCAGCGATCTATTCGAAAACCGCAGTAACCCCGTCTTCGATAATCCGAATTACAACAGCGCAAAACAACAGCTTCTGGATACGTTTAAATCAGAGGGCTTAATATAAATGGACGCCAGCAACCCAACACAAAATGACAACAATCTGGATAGGCGAGACTTCAACCGAATCAAGACCAAGGGCAAGGTTTTGCTCAAGTGCATGTCGCCGCCTTTTGAGATATTCAATGCCGAGATCATCGACGTCAGTGCCAATGGACTGAACATTTCCACAAAGAAGCCGCTTGCCTTGAACCTACCCGTACAACTGTCCGTATGCACCATAAATGACGACAACGTGTTCTTCATGAACGGCAAGATCACTTGGTGCGAGCAGTCGACGAACGGTCAAGGCGAACCTGAGTACAATGCTGGCATTGAAATTCAATTCGATCGTAGAAACAAGGATTACCACGATTGGAGAGCGTTATATATTGCTTAAATCTGCGACTGAAATACCTGCCCTTATACGGAACGTCTTGATTTAAGCGCCAAACTCAGTGTTTGGGCATCGAGATATTCCAGCTCCCCCCCCATGGGTACGCCCTGAGCCAGTCGGGTTACCTTGTAGCGGGCAGGATCAACCCGATCCATGATGTAGCCTGCTGTGGCTTCGCCTTCGATGGTCGCGCTGGTCGCCATGATGATTTCTTCGACCGGGCTGTTTGCCAATCGGTTCATCAACTCGGGAATACCGATGTCGTCCGGGCCGATGCCATCCAAAGGGGATAAATGCCCCGACAGGATAAAGTACAGCCCCTGGTATGCCCCGGATTGCTCAATCGCCAACCAATCGGTTGGCGATTCGACAATACATAGCTGTGTCGCATCCCTGTGATGATCCGCACAAACCGGGCAAACCGGCGTTTCAGAGAATATGCGGCATGATTCGCAGCGACCGATGCCCTCAAGTGCCGCAACGATCGCCTTTGCCAGTTGGGCCGCCCCCTCACGATCATGTTCGAGCAACTGCAAAGCCATTCGCTGCGCTGTTTTCTGCCCGACCGAAGGCAATCCTCTCAGGGCCTGAACCAATGCGACGAACTTGGGCGAGAACATGGGCTTAGGATCAGAAAGGCAGCTTCATGCCCGCTGGCAGGTTCATGCCCGCTGTGACACTGGACATCATTTCCTGCTGATTCTGTTCGACCCGGCGTACGGCATCGTTCACGGCCGCGGCAATCAGATCTTCCAGCATTTCCTTGTCATCGCCCATGAGGCTGTCGTCAATAATCAGCCGACGCACTTCGTGCTTGCCGGTCATGGTGACCTTGACCAGACCGGCGCCGGATTCGCCCGTCACTTCGATTTTGGCCACCTCTTCCTGCATGCGCTGCATCTTTTCCTGCATCTGCTGGGCTTGTTTCATCAAATTGCCGATTCCGCCTTTCATCATGGCTTGATTCTCCTGTATGGGGTTTGTATTTGATCAGTGTTTTATGCGAGTTCTGATTCGTCGTCACGCGGAAGAATACTTTCTTCAACAAGTTGAGCCCCCGCCTGCTCCTGCAGCAGTTGCACAACGGGGTGTTGCACAATGCTCTGCCTACGCTGATGCTGCAGGTTGATCTCTTCCTGATGCCTGCGTTCGGCGGGTGTCATGGCCGTTTCCACAGGTAACGCGGATGGGGATTGGACAGGTGCCGTATCGTTCTGCCCGATCACGATTTTCACTTTCGAGGTATCGGCCAGTTTAGAAAGCTGGGAAAGCAAGCTTTCCCGTGCACGGGCATTGGCGATCACTTCGTATTGAGGGGCAACCACAAGTTGAACCTGCCCGTCGACTATGTTGAGGTGGCAACGATCCGCCAGGTTCCGCCCCGGCTGACCGGGTATGCGCTCTACCCATTGGTGCCATGGCAGGTCGGTCAATTGGGCGCGGACATGACCAGAATGTTCAGATTTGTCCTGAACCGGGGTTGACTGCACAACAATCGGTTCTGCGACCCGATGCTCGGCACTTACCTGTAAACGCGCCACTGTTTCGGGCTCGGATTCGGCTTGCGTGATTGATGAAGAAGCCGATTCTGGCTTTGTCTTTGCAGCAGGCACGCGGCGGGCATCGGATGGATAAGAACGGGCAGCAGTAGCTCCTGTCGCCGTAACGGCGCCGTTTGAAGGCTCGCCCCCCGGCTGGAATGCCAGCATACGAAGCAGAGTCATTTCAAGGCCGATCCGAGCATTGGGCGACCAGGCCATATCGCGTCGGCCCGTCGTGGCGATTTGATACCACAACTGCAACAGTTGCGGATCGATGGATTTCAATTCATCCGGGGGCGGATTGGCCGCAGCAGACAGGGACTGAACCCACTGCCCCATCGCCAACTGATGAATGGACTCGATGAATTGTGCCAGAAGAATCGCCGGCTCTACCGCACGATCCAGTGCTTCGTCGACCAGAGCAAACAGCCGGTCCGCCGACTGCTGGTAGAGCGCATCGATCATGTCCCAGATGATTTGATGATCACTCAAACCCAGAATCTGGCTCACCTGAACCGAATCGAGCTGACCACCGGTGAAAGCGATGGCCTGGTCGAGCAGACTCAAGGCGTCCCGCATCGAACCATTTGCTGCCTCGGCGATCAAGTGCAGGGCAGCAGGTTCGAAGGCAATGTTTTCCTTTTGCAGAACATCCGCCAGATGCTGTTGAATCTGGGAAAGCGGCAGGGCGCGCAAATTGAACTGCAAGCAGCGGGAGAGCACCGTGACAGGAAGCTTTTGGGGGTCGGTGGTGGCCAGCAGAAACTTGACATGTTCTGGCGGTTCTTCAAGCGTCTTTAAAAGCGCATTGAAGCTCGATTTCGAGAACATGTGCACTTCGTCGATCAGATAGATCTTGAACCGACCGCGCACCGGCGCGTAGGCCACATTCTCAAGCAAGTCACGGGTATCGTCGACGCCGGTGCGCGAAGCGGCATCGACTTCAATCAAATCGACAAAGCGGCCCTGATCAATTTCAACGCAGGCACTGCACACGCCACAGGGTGTGCTGGATATGCCTTGCTCGCAATTGAGCGCCTTGGCAAAAATTCGCGCGACAGTCGTCTTGCCCACGCCCCGGGTGCCGGTGAACAGGTAAGCATGGTGCAAACGGCTTTGATCCAGCGCATTCGTCAGCGCTTGCAGGACATGGCCTTGGCCAACCATTTCGGCAAAGTTTTTGGGACGCCATTTACGCGCCAGTACGAGATAACTCATAGCGCAACAGCCGAATTGAATGGAATGAATCTGGGGAGGGTGGCATCCCGCACCCGCCGATCTCCGGCGCCCAAGGCAACCGTTACCGTTGCTCCCTTCCGGGCCTGGCGGGGTTCACGGCGCATTGTCGCGAAGGGACGAATACGGAACACCATAGAAACCATCTTCTGTTCGAAAAATGGAACGTGATGATAACACGCCAAGGGCGCGGAGACCATCGTCCACATGAAACGAGAACTCAATTACTCAAGCCCATCGCTGTGCCCGTCACCACATCAAGTGCCGCGAGGAGGCACTGATTTTCTTCAGGCGTGCCAACCGTGATCCGCAGAAATTCGGCAATTCGAGGCTTGTTGAAGTGGCGAACCATCACACCCTGCTGGCGTAACCCAAGATAAAGCTGCTCACCACCCAGCTTGGGATGACGCGCAAACACGAAATTGGCACCGGATGGCAGCACAGTGAACCCGCGCGATACAAGCGCCTTGGTCAGTGCCTCTCTCGCGTCGATAATGCGCGCACGGGTTTGTGCAAAGTAGGCTTTATCCTCAAAAGCAGCTTTCGCACCAGCCAAGGCCAGACGATCCAGAGGATAGGAATTGAAACTGTCCTTGACGCGCACCAAGGCCTCGATCAGAGCGGGTTGCCCCAAAGCAAGGCCGACACGCAAGCCAGCCAAAGAACGAGACTTGGATAGCGATTGCGTCACCAGAACATTCGGGTAGCGGTCGATCAGGGCGACTGCCGACTCGCCGCCAAAATCGACATAGGCTTCATCGATCACCACGACCACACCCGGTTGTCCGGCAACGATCTGTTCGATTTGTGCCAGGGAAAGCAGGCGCCCGGTCGGTGCATTCGGGTTGGGGAAGATAATGCCGCCAATCGACGGCTGTTCAGTCTGGGCGTAATCAGCAACCCGAATGGCCAGATCCTCATCAAGCGGAACCAACCGGTAATCAATACCGTATAGCGCGCAGTAGACCGGATAGAAGCTGTAACTGATGTCGGGAAAAAGAATGGGTTTTTCGTGCGCAAGCAGAGCTTGAAAAACAAATGCCAGAACCTCGTCGGAACCATTACCGACGAACACTTGATCGGGCGTCAAGCGGTAGTAGTCGGCGATCGTTTCACGCAAGGCTTGCGCGGTCGGATCGGGATAAAGGCGCAAGCTCTCGTTCAAAACAGATTCAATCGCCGTAATGACCTTGGGCGACGGGCCATACGGGTTTTCGTTGGTGTTGAGCTTGATCAGGCGCTGACCATCCGGACGAGCACCCTTGGGCTGCTCACCGGGAACATAGGGCGTCAATCCGCCGACCAGACGCGACCAGAACGGCGAACTCATAGCCGACTCTCCTGCCCCAAGCTGCCCGGCCCTGCACTAAACTCAGATTTCGTTTGATTCATCAGCGGTGAGCCTCAACGGTGATCCTTGACACGGTAACGAGCCGAAGCACCGTGGGCGTACAGCCCTTCAGATTCTGCCAGAACCTCTGCCAATGCTCCGAGAACCGCGCTACCCTGTGCCGAACACTGGATAATGCTCGAACGCTTCTGGAAGTCGTACACCCCCAATGGCGAAGAAAACCGCGCGGTGCCGGAAGTCGGCAGGACATGGTTCGGGCCAGCGCAGTAATCACCCAAGGCCTCGGCGGTATATTTACCGACAAAAATCGCACCGGCGTGGCGGATCTCGGGCAAACGCTGCTCGGCGCCTTCAAACGACAACTCAAGATGCTCCGGCGCAATACGGTTCGCCAACTCGATGGCCGCATCCATGTCCGGCACGTGAATCAATGCCCCCCGGTTGGTCAGTGCCGTGCGGATAATGGACGCGCGCGGCTGATCCGCCAGCAACTTTTCAATGGAGGCCGTTACCTTATCGAGAAACTGGGCATCGGGAGAAATCAGGATGGATTGCGCCTGCTCGTCGTGCTCGGCCTGCGAGAACAAGTCCATCGCGATCCAGTCGGGATCGGTCTTGCCATCACAGAGAATCAGAATTTCCGATGGCCCGGCGATCATGTCGATGCCCACCTTGCCGAACACCGCACGCTTCGCGGCTGCGACATAAATATTGCCGGGGCCGACGATCTTGTCGACCGGTGGTACGGTCGCCGTGCCATAGGCCAGGGCAGCGATGGCCTGAGCCCCGCCGATGCGGAAAATACGGTCGACACCGGCGACGTGTGCGGCTGCGAGCACGGTGTCGTTGACGATCCCGTCCGGGGTCGGCACCACCATGATCAGTTCGCGGACACCGGCCACCTTAGCAGGTATCGCGTTCATCAAGACCGATGATGGATACGCCGCCTTGCCGCCGGGCACGTACAGGCCCGCCCGATCAAGCGGGCTGACCTGCTGCCCCAAGACCGTACCGTCTGCTTCGGTGAACTGCCATGAAGCCATCTTTTGATGTTCGGCATAAGCACGGATACGCGCCGCTGCCTGAGTCAGAGCAGCCAGCAGTTCGGGCGATGTGCGTGCGACCGATGCATCGATTTCTTCACGGGTAAAGATCAAAGCGTCTGCCGTGGGCAGGTCGAGCCGATCGAACTTGGCGGTATAACGCAACAACGCGACGTCGCCTTCATCACGAATCGCCTGGATGATCTCGTCAACCGTGGTCTGTACGGAGGCATCGGCAACACTCGACCAATCGAGCAATTTCTGTAGGTTGGCAGAAAAATCAGGGGCTAACGCATTTAATCGCTTCATCATGCCGGGGTCGCCTCCGCTGTCAGGTATTCATCGAGCTGGCGCACCAGATCGGCAATTTCACGATGCTTCAATTTCTGGGCGGCCCGATTGACAATCAGCCGGGAGGAAATATCGGCAATGTGCAGCAAAGGCTCAAGACCATTCGCGCGCAAAGTATTGCCCGTATCAACCACATCGACGATGCAATCGGCAAGATCAACCAACGGCGCCAGCTCCATCGAGCCGTATAATTTGATCAACTCGATCTGACGCCCTTGTTCAGCGAAGTAGCATTCAGCCGAATGCGTGTACTTGGTCGCCACACGCAGCCGACCGGGTTGGTCGGTTGAGCCGGGCTTGCCCGCCACCATCAACTTGCAACGGGCAATATTCAGATCAAGCAGTTCAAACAAGCCCTCACCACCGTGCTCCATGAGCACATCCTTACCGGCCACGCCCAGATCCGCCGCACCGTACTGAACGTAGGTAGGCACATCGGATGCACGCAAAATCAACAGCTTGATATGCGGTTGGTTGGTATCCAGAATCAGCTTGCGTGTCGTTTCCGGATCATCCTTCGGCATGATGCCAACGTGTGCCAGCAGGGGCAGGGTATCCTTGAAAATACGGCCCTTGGAAAGCGCGATGATAATGTTTTGCTGACTCATACAACTTTAGTCACTTGTTTTTCAATGCATTATTGGTTGATGCGCCTAATATTCGCACCCAGTTTGGAAAGTTTTTCTTCGATCGATTCATAACCGCGATCAATATGATAAATCCGGTTAATTATAGTCTCGCCCTCGGCAACCAATCCGGCCAGAATCAGACTGGCGGAGGCACGCAAATCGGTTGCCATCATCTGCGCGCCCGTCAGAATCGGCAGGCCACGAACCACAGCCGTGTTGCCTTCAACGTGAATATCCGCACCGATGCGCAGCAATTCCTGCACGTGCATGAAGCGGTTCTCGAAAATGGTTTCGATGACCGTTGCCGTCCCCTCAGCAATGCAATTCAAGGCCAGAAACTGCGCCTGCATGTCGGTGGGGAAACCGGGGTGCGGTGCGGTGCGTACATTAACGGCTTTGGGACGACGGCCTTTCATGTCGAGCTCGATCCAGTCATCTCCCGTGGTGATGTCTGCACCCGCCTCGGCCAGCTTACTCAAAACGGCATCAAGCAAACGCGGATCGGTATCGCGTACCCGAACCTTACCGCCCGTCATGGCTGCGGCGACCAGATACGTACCGGTCTCGATCCGATCAGGCAGGACGCGATAACGCACGCCCTGCAATGATTTGACGCCTCGGATCGTGATTATGTCTGTACCGACCCCGGAAATATCCGCTCCCATCTGGTTGAGAAAATTCGCCAGATCGATCACCTCGGGTTCGCGTGCGGCATTTTCCAGCACGGTTTCGCCCTCGGCGAACACGGCGGCCATCATCAGGTTTTCGGTACCCGTGACCGTGACCTGATCCATAACAATCCGCGTACCGACCAGGCGCTCTGCCTTGGCATCGATATAGCCATTTTCGACCTTGATTTGGGCGCCCAGCGCCATCAAGCCGTGAAGGTGGATGTCTACCGGCCGAGAACCGATGGCGCAACCACCGGGCAAGGACACCTTGGCTTGACCGAAGCGGGACAGCATGGGGCCAAGCACCAGAATGGAGGCACGCATGGTGCAAACCAGATCGTACGGCGCGACCAGTTTTTCGATGGTGGAAGTGTCGATTTCGACACTCATTTTATCGGAGATGGTGAGCGACACGCCCATGCCACCGAGCAGTTCCATCATCGTGGTCACGTCTTGCAAATGCGGCACGTTCTCGATGGTGCAAGGCGTCTCACACAGCAAACCGGCGGCCATGATGGGCAAAACGGCATTTTTGGCTCCGGAAATACGCACATCCCCGCGCAAGGGAACACCGCCCCGAATGATTAACTTATTCATTTAATTTTATTTATACCAGTATCGGGCTCAAAAACGACCGGGCACAGACGCGGATGTTCTATGACACCCCTTCGACGACCATCCAATCGTCCAGATCGTAGACTCGCATCATGGCACGCATGGCCTTGGGTGGGTGAGTGTAGCGCACTGTAACCGATTGCGCTGCAGCCTCGGCCTGCCATCCCAGCAAAAACGCGAGCCCTGCGGTATCGATACGCCCCACGGAACCCAGGGCAATTTCAAGCCGGGTGCCGGGTGTTTGCCCATCCGGCATGGGCAAGCTGAAATCACCCAGCGATTCAATGGAGGAACGAAGCAGGTCACCCTGTACACGGACCCGCCCGGCCTCGCGCACGAAGCGCAGGGCTTCTGCCTGCACCGAGGACGAATCTGACGAACTCGAATCAGCCATTATTCTGCTTTTTCAGAGTGGAAATCAGACTATCCAGTCCTTTTTGCTGAATCGCCTGAGCGAAGCTTGAACGGTAATTATTGACCAGGCTGATGCCATCGATCACCACATCGTAAGCCTTCCAGTGGCCATCGACGGCAGCCAGACGATAATCGACCGGCACCGGCCCCATATCGCCACCGGAAACCACGGACAGGACTTCAATTTCATCTTTGTCCGATCCCGGTTTGGTCCCTGTTACCTTGATCGTCTGATTTCCCAGTTTGGACAGGGGGCCGGCATAGGTACGAACCAGCAGACGCTTGAATTGCTCGGTAAACGCCGCCTTCTGACTGGCAGAAGCCGTACGCCAGTAGCGCCCCAGAACCAGTCGACTCATGCGCTCAGAATCCACTTCAGGCAGCAAGGTTTTGTCTACGATATCAAGCAATACGCTCGGGTCCTTCTCCACATCTGCCTGTTTTTCTGCAATTTCATGGATGACCTGATCAGCAGTGCGCTGAACCAGATCCATGGCGGCTTCCTTGGTCAAGCTGTCTGCCAAAGCAGCCACCGGAACCAAACCACAAAGCCCCAGCCCACCGAGCAGGATCGCATTCAAACAAAGGCGACGACGCCAGTTCATCGTTTTCATTGGGGATAGTCTCCTGTAGCAACCCGAAGCTGGGCCACTTGCATATTGAAATCATTGACTGCTTTGAGGTAATCGACCTGTGTGGATGTATTCCCGGCTACGGCCATACCCAGTATGCCCCCATCGACCAAACCGGCCTGAAAATCGAGGAAACTGCTGATCATCCAACGCTTGGATGCGACACGTGCCTCTTCTAGCGCTTGAATCTGAGCGTGTAACGACGCCACATTTCGGTAGGCTTCCGTCACCTGATAGGGAATCCCGACCTGAGCCAGTTGCGCCTTGGCGACAGCACCGCGCAATTCGGCTTCGGCACCACTCACGTTAGCCGACAACTCACCGGGATTGAAATCCCATTTGATGCCGATGACCGGGGTGGCAAACGCCGAGTTGAGCGGGTCGTAGATATAGGGGTTATCCAGCCGATCACGCCCCGGCGTGTACTGAGCCTGTGCCATGACACCCGCGTAAATGTTCGGGTAACGCTCTGCCTTGCGCGCCTGAACGTAGGATCGCAAGGCGGCCAGACCGGATTCGGCCATATGCATCTCGGGGCGATTGGCCAGCGCTTCGTTGGAAAACTGCTTTAAGCTGCCATCGGGCATCGTGACCGGTGTGATGTGGTCATCGGCCACGGTCAGCGGATCATCGATCGGCACACCGATGATGGTTTTGAGCCCGGCCAACGCAATCTGCTCGACGCCGGTGGCCTCAGCGATGTATTTATCCATCAAACCCAGACCGTTTTGCAATGCATAGAGATCCCGCATCGAACCATTACCGGAATCCACTTTTTTCTTGAGTGGCGCCTCGGCATCGGCCAGCTGATGGCGCACACCGACCAGGAACTGCCGGGTGTCGCGGGCAGTCAGGTAGCCATAATAGGCGCGTCGAACCGTAAGCCAGGTCTGTCCCTTGGCCAGTGCGACCTCATCGGATTTGAGCTGTTTGTTGTATTTTGCCGCCGTCATGTAATTCGAGAGCTTGCCGAAGGTGTACAACGGCTTGATGATCGAAGCGGTAATACCCGAAGTCACCGTGATGCCATCGTTGATGGTATTGCCATCGTCGCGCAGCGTGCATCCACCCGCCGGGCAGCTGTTGGTGCCATTCGTGAACAAACCATCACTGGCCTTGGGTGCCAGCGCGGCGTACAAATTGACGCTTGCGCGAATTCCACCCTCGCCTTGTACTTTTTGAATCAATGCCTGAGCCGCAGCCACGTTCGCGCGCTGCTCTTCAATGCGCGGATCGGCATTCAGGGCCATTTGGGTGGCCTGCTCGAGGTTGACGGTCTGCGCCTGTGCCATGCCGCTGAACGCGGCCAATGCCAAAAATATCAGGTGCGTTTTTCTCATTGCGCTGCTGCCTTGTTGAATAAAAATTTAGAGATAACTTTTTCCAGAATGACGGCTGATTGTGTCATCGTGATTTTATCGCCGTTTTTCAGTACCTTCGTATCGCCACCGGGCGAAATTTCGATGTACTGGGCACCCAAAAGTCCGGCAGTGTAGATGCTGGCGAACGAATCCTTCGGCAGATTATCGTATTGCGAACTGATGACCATGGTCACCACGGCCTCGAAGGTATTTGGATCAATCTGGATGTGGGAAACCCGCCCGATCGTGACGCCGGCCATCTTGATCGGTGAACGATCCGTCAGGCCGCCGATGTTGTCGAACTCGGCTGTGAGCGTATAACCCGAAACCGAGCTGGTGCCAAAATCGCTCCATTTGAGTGTCAGCACGAGCAAAGCGGCAATCCCGGCCAGCACGAAGGCACCAACCACCATTTCAATTCCACGTTGTGCATTCATCATTCAGGCCCCAAACATCCAGGCGGTCAAAATAAAATCCAGTCCCAGCACACTGAGCGAGCTCAGCACCACGGTTCGTGTGGTCGCGCGGGAAATCCCAAGCGACGTCGGTTCTGCATTAAAACCTTCAAAAACGGCAATCAAACCAATGACGGCACCAAAAACCAGGCTCTTGATCACGCCATTGAGCACGTCGTCCATGGGTTGCATCTGCTGCTGGATTTGCCCCCAGTACGAGGCAGGATCAACACCCAGCACAACCACTCCGATGAAGTAGCCGCCAGCAATCCCAACGAGGGAGAACAACCCGGCCAGCAAGGGCATGGAGAACACCGCTCCCCAAAACCGTGGTGCCACGACCCGACGCAGTGGATCGACCGCCATCATTTCCATGGCAGAAAGCTGCTCGGTGGTTTTCATCAAGGCGATCTCCGCGGTGACGGCGGAACCCGCCCGACCGGCGAACAGCAAAGCCGTCACGACCGGACCGAGTTCCCGAACCAGCGATAAGGCCACCATCACGCCCAACGATTCGGTCGCATTAAACTTGGAGAGAATATTGTAGCCCTGCAAACCCAGCACCAGACCGACAAACCCACCGGAAATCAGAATAATGACCAAGGACAAGACGCCAATCGCGTACAACTCCTGAATGATCAGCCGGGGACGTGTCCAGGCCGGCAACAATCGCCACAGCAAATGCCCCGTAAACAGAACCATTTGCCCGGAATGCGCCGCGGCCGCCATAGCAGCCTGCCCGAGCAGCGCCAAGCCATCGAGAAAAGCGTTACGGTGCCCGTTCATCGAATCTCCCTGCGCCGACTTGCTGTCGCCGCCTTATCCGGGCAAGGCAGCAAGCCCAGTGCCTCGGCGAAGTTTCTGGCCGAGCGTTGGCCAAGTTCCGAGTGATCATCGTCCGGTGCGCCTTCGAGAAACTGGCGCAAGAACGTATTGCCCGACATCTGCGCGCGCAACGCGTCGGGCGATCCGGACGCCACGATCCGGGCCTGATTGAGCACCACAACGTAGTCGGCAATGGAAAGTGCTTCGGTGACGTCATGGGAGACCAGCACGCTGGTCAATCCCAAAGCCTGGTTCAGCGAGGCGATCAGTCGCAGAAGCACACCCAC
>NZ_JAQTTX010000009.1:39162-64308 GCF_028710545.1 Halothiobacillus sp.
CCCCATCAGCTCGATCAAGGTGCGCAAACGGTCAAGGGTCGGCACCGAGGGCGATTCACCGTCGACAAACAGCGCACACGGCCCGGCGGGTGCCTGCTGGACGAATTGCTCGAGCCAAGCCCTGATCTGCGCTGGCTGATCGCTCCCCGGCATCAGTGCCACGCGTGCGCCGTCGATTCCCTCTGTCTGAGGAGTCCATACAGGTGTGCTGGACGTGAGAATAATGAGTGGCTGTTCGGGATGAGCCGCCTGCCAGAGATTGGCTTGAGCCGGATCTTCTGCCACCCAGACGGTCAATACCGGCCTCGGCGCATCGACAATGGCTGCAAGCATCTCAGCGAGATCTTCATCACGATCCTCGACCCAGATTACCTGCGTCATCATGGCCAGATAACTCTGACGCCAGTCTTCCGGCATCCCATCCGGGTAAAATTCTTGAATTAGGGAAGCCGCGCGCCGATGGCGAAAACCCAGGTGCAATTCCGGGGTGGTAGGCATTCGGGTATCGACTTGGGTCGACTGCGGATGGGTCATGGATAAATCTCGCGTAGCAAACGGAAGCCGAGATTCAGGTCAATCTCGTTCTCATGACGCAGCGTCCGTGACGCGCTTCGGCAAGCCCCCGGGCTATCAAACCAGGAACCACCGCGCACCACATGGAAATGGCGATGTCTGCTATCGGGACTCTTGAATGGCATGTCACCGACCCGGGGTGTGGAGCGATAGCTATCGCGCCAGTGATCGAGCGTGAATTCCTGCATATTGCCGTGCATCTCGAACAGGCCCCAGGCATTGGGCGGCAAGGTGCCGACTTGAACCGGACGCCCGATACCACAGATAAACAATCCGCGTGTGCAATGCAGGCCACCCGAACAGTTCACCTCTTCCCGACGAATTTTGTCGCCGAAGCTGAACATGGTCGTGGTGCCGGCACGGGCTGCATATTCCCACTCCGCTTCGGTGGGCAGGCGATAGTGTTGCCGCGTCTGTTCTGAAAGCCAGGCAGCGTAAGCCATGGCATCCTTTATGGAGACATTGAATACGGGGAAGTCCAGGTCATTCCAGGAATAAGGCCGCGGGCGGCGATGGTCGGTCGCCAACAGAAACTGGTTGTATTCGCGCCGCCGTATCGTGCCCCTTGTCAACGCAAAATGACGAGGAAAACTGACTTCGTGCTGTGGCTGTTCACATTTTTGCACCTGATATTCAGATGCCTTCGCGCCCATGATGAATTCGCCCGCCGGAATGATGGCGAGCTCGGGTGCCGGCGAGCCATCGGCCAACAGATCATGGAAGAAAACATCCCGGTTGAGCGCCTCGGCAGCCAGAACCTGCTGGGCGTGCGCACCGGCAGAAGATGCAGCCATCTCAGAGAACATCACCGCAGAATTCACCGCCAAACACCCCCATTAAATTCAGACATGGCCCCAGGATAAGCAAAAGTTAAGGATAGCCAGAAAATTGAGCCCCAAACAAGGCGTGCACATGTAACAAATCGGGTCATGAACCTTGATCTTATTTTAACCCGACACTTGATCCGCCGCTTACCGCACTACCACCCATCAAGAGCTCCGACCACAACAAGGTTGGCAGGCAAACTAATACACCGGCTACCCAAAATCACGGGTAGTAGCTACCTATCGGAATATAGCCCATCAGGCGGGCGAAGGAGCGGGGCAGTACATCACAGTCCCTGATATACTCCCAGACCCTTTGAAGGCGACATCATAACGAATATCTATGAATCCTAATAATCTTCTTGCGATGGCAAAACAGGTTATCGACATTGAAGCGCAAGCCTGCCAAGCCTTGAGCGCTCGACTTGATCACCAATTCATCACCGCCTGCGAGTTGATGCTCAAATGCGATGGACGAGTGATCGTCACCGGGATGGGCAAGTCGGGACACATCGGCGGAAAAATCGCAGCCACGCTCGCCAGCACGGGCACACCGGCCTTCTTCGTTCACCCCGGTGAAGCCAGCCACGGCGATTTGGGCATGATCACGCGGCGCGATGTGGTAATCGCCTTGTCCAATTCGGGCGAAACGGCAGAAGTGCTGGCCATCCTGCCCGTAATCAAACGCTTGGGCACGCCGTTGGTGGCGCTGACCGGTCGGCCACAATCAACGCTCGCCAAGGCGGCAGAAGCGCACCTGGATGTATCCGTCGAACGCGAAGCCTGCCCGCTCAATCTCGCCCCGACCGCCAGTACAACAGCGGCTCTGGTCATGGGGGATGCCTTGGCTGTCGCCCTGCTCGACGCGCGCGGTTTCCAGCCGGAAGATTTTGCGCTCTCGCACCCCGGCGGTACGCTAGGTCGCAGGCTCCTGCTTCGTGTTCAGGATGTCATGCATACCGGAGAACAGATCCCGAAGGTCATCTACAACCAGACCATCAAGCAGGCGCTGATCGTGATTTCGTCCGGAGGCCTTGGCATGACGACCATCGTGGACGAACAACAAAAACTGCTGGGTCTGTTTACCGATGGTGATCTGCGCCGGATTCTCGATCAGGAAGAATACGATCTGAACCAACCGATCGAACGCGTGATGATCCGCAACCCGCGCACCTGCACGGCAGACAAACTGGCGGCCGAAGCCCTTGCCATCATGGAGCGGGACAAGATCAACGGCCTGATTGTGGTCGATGATCAGTCCCGCGTGATCGGCGCGCTCAACATGCACGATCTCCTTCGCGCAGGCGTTGCCTGAATGTCAAACCAACAGCCTCAACCCAACAGCAAGATATTCGGCACATCACGATGAAAAAAAACGATTTACTGAACCGCCTGCGTGAAGTCCGTGCGCTGATTCTGGACGTTGATGGCGTGCTGACCGATGGTCGCCTGCACTTCACCGAACACGGCGAGGAGCACAAGGTATTTCACTCCCGCGACGGTCATGGAATCAAAATGGCGCAGAAAATCGGCATCGAGGTCGCGATCATCTCCGGGCGCGCTTCGCCAGCCCTGAGGCACCGGGCAGATAATCTGGGTATTACCCATTGCCTGATCGGCGTTCGCGACAAGGGTGAAGCGCTCGAAACACTGGCCGCAACACTCGGCATCCGCCCCGAAGCGTGTGCCGTGATGGGCGATGACGTGATCGACCTGCCCATGCTTAACCGCGCCGGCGTCAGTGTGACCGTGGCCGACGCCCCCCGACTGATCCAGGCCCGGGTGGATTGGGTTACCCGTCTTGGTGGCGGGCAAGGAGCCGTGCGTGAATTCATCGACCTTATGATCGACGCACGGGATGCCTGGCCCGCCGTGTTGGCCGACTACGAGTAACGCTACCGTCATGTCTTTCCAGCAAGTCGGACAATTCTTTATCGCCGTAGCGCTGTTCGCCCTGCTTGGGCTATTGGTTTGGAAAAACTACCTTGCGCCAAAGCAGGAAGCAGCCGCAACACCGGCCATATTCGACCAACAGTTCACCGACTTCACCGCGCGTCAGTTCAACCAGAAGGGTGGACTGGAATGGACGGTCAGCGGCAGCCAACTCAATCACCTGACCAAAGACAAGGGCTACCGCTTCAACCAGGTCGAGTGCCTGCTCGAAAGCAAGGAAAAAAATGCACCGCCGTGGCGCTTATCCGCACCAACGGGATCGGCTGACGAACGTTTGACTACGGTGGAACTGACCGGCGGCGTGGAGGGACATCGTGCCCCCAGTGGGAATCAGGGCGCGTTGGTTTTCGGCACACGCACCATGACGATCCAGCCACAGGAACAAAAAGCCGCCAGCAATGACCCGACCCACCTAGCCGAGATGAGTACCGATGGCCAGCCACGCTGGACCAGCGACTCATCTGCATTCAACCTGAACTATGACAGCCAGGTTTTCCAACAATCCAAGGTTCACGACCACTATAATCGTCCCGTTTCTGCAAAAGTTACGCCAGACTCAAGCCAAGGAGCGCACCCCTGATGCACCGATCTAACGCCGATAACACTTGTTCGACCGGATGGACTTCCGCCTTGCTCATTTTCGGCATCATGGCCGGACTCATGACACCGGCAGCCTTTGCCGCCAAAGCCGACCGCAACCAGCCGATCGACGTAACCGCGAATGAGAAGGTCACCGACTACAAGCAAGGCACCAGCATTTACACCGGCAATGTGGTCATCAATCAGGGCAGCCTGCATGCCACCGGCGACAAGGCGACCTTGTACGTAGAAAAAGGCGAACTCGTCCGTGCCGTACTTGAGGGCAAACCGGCGACATTCCAGGAATTGGATGACAAGGGCCAACTGGTCAAGGGCAGCGCGAACGATGCCAACTACCTTGCCCAACAACAGAAAATCATCCTGACCGGCAATGCCAAGCTCGACCGTCAGGGCGACACGCTCAGCTCACAGCAGATCACCTACGATATGAATGCCGAGGTCGTCAAAGCGGGCGGCAAGGCCGGCGGAGATCGTGTCCATGTGGTGATTCAGCCACGCAATAAAAATGCAGATCAACCCAAAGACGGCACACCTGCGGCTACATCACCATCCGCCAAAACACCCGCCAAACCATGAGCGCGCGCTCCACCACGCCGATCCTGGTTGCCGAATCGCTTGTCAAACACTATGGCGCTCGTGCCGTGGTTCAGGGCGTGTCACTAGAAGTCAATGCGGGTGAAATCGTCGGGCTGCTTGGGCCGAACGGTGCAGGCAAAACCACCAGTTTCTACATGATCGTCGGGCTGGTAGCGGCCGATCAGGGGCAAATCAGGCTGAACGGTCAGGACATCACCCTGTTGCCGGTCAACCAGCGCGCACAGATGGGGCTCGGCTATCTGCCGCAGGAAGCATCTGTTTTCCGCAAACTCACCGTAGAGCAGAACATCCTCGGCGTACTTGAGTTACGGCGAGACCTGACCCGGGCACAGCAACGAGAGGAACTGGAAGGGCTGCTGCAGGAACTGCATATCCGTGCCATCCGGCGCAGTACCGGCCAATCACTTTCGGGGGGTGAGCGTCGCCGGGTTGAAATTGCACGCGCCCTTGCCGCCAACCCGCGCGTGATCTTGCTCGATGAACCGTTCGCCGGTGTCGACCCGATCTCGGTCATCGATATCCAACGCATCATTCACCATCTGAAAGCCCGTGGTATCGCCGTTCTGATCACCGATCACAATGTGCGGGAAACACTGGGTGTATGTGAACGGGCATATATCGTTTCCGACGGTAAAATCCTCGCCGAAGGCAGTCCACAGGACATTCTGGACAATCCGCAAGTACGCGCCGTGTATTTGGGCGAACACTTCACACTATGAACGGTTCGACTGCCCCCAATAGACGACACGCAGACACTGGTGGCACTGGGACGATTTCAGTTAAACTGCATGACATGTTCATGACTATTTTCGACTGCACGCATCACATTTTAACCGCCCGATCTTTTGATAAGGGGCGGTGGTTGCGTGCGCCTCGACTGATTGGTGACCACCGATGAAGCCGGGACTGGAGCTTCGTCTCGGGCAAAGCCTGGCGATGACACCTCAGTTGCAGCAATCCATCCGCTTGCTGCAACTCTCGACACTGGAACTGTCACTGGAAATCCAGCAAGCCGTCGACACCAATCCCCTGCTGGAAATCGCCGAAACCGATGACTTCAATGAAAGTGGCGAGGCTTACAACGAGACAGGTGAAGCCGGGGCCAGCCCTGAAGCGGATTTTCAGGAAGATCCCAATGCAGTCGCAGGCGAGGCGCTACTGGCACCGAACAATGAACTGACACCGGACGACCCCTTCGCACTGGATACCCAATGGGAAGATTATTACGAGGCCGACGGCAGCACCTCGTTCAGTGCGTCCGAACAGAACTTCGACGATTACGACCCCTACGCCACCACGTCAAATGGCGTTGAATCGCTGCGGGATCACCTCCTGAGCCAGATTCACCTGACGCACCTGACACCCCGCGATACCGCCATAGCCACCGCCATCATCGAAGCGATCGACCCGACCGGTTACCTGGCCGATTCGCTTGAAGAGATCCAGTCGATGCTCTGCGAGGACTGGCCGGACATCGACGCTGAAGAGATGCTCAGCATCCTTCATTTGGTCCAGTCGCTCGATCCGGTCGGCGTGGGTGCTCGCGATCTGAACGAATCGCTCTGCCTGCAACTACGCCAGAAACCCGCCGACACGCCTTATCTGGATATCGCGCTACACATTTGCGAACGGGACCTGATCGAAGCCATCGCCCAACGCGAGTACACCAAGGTACAACGAGCACTCGGCGTCGACCAGGCAGCACTCGAAGGGGGTTTGCTCCTTCTGCAGGGGCTCAACCCCCGGCCCGGTTCGGATGTGGGTGCTGAAGCGGCCGACTACCTCATTCCCGATGTCATGGTGAGTCTGCGCAACAATGTCTGGCACGTGGATCTGAATCCGGAAATTGCCCCCAAGCTGCGCGTCAACCAGACCTATGCCCGTATGATCAACCGCAGCTCGCGCGGGGAAGATGCCAGCTATATTCGCAGCCATCTACAGGAGGCGCGCTGGTTCATCAAGAGTCTGCGCAGCCGCAACGAAACGCTGCTCAATGTCGCCCGGGCGATCGTCGCGCGGCAGACCGCCTTTTTCGAGCAAGGCGAAACCGGCATGCGGCCGCTGGTTCTGCGCGAAATTGCCGAGGAGCTTTCTCTGCATGAATCCACGGTCAGCCGGGTAACCACCCAGAAATACATGCTGACTCCGCGTGGTACCTTCGAATTCAAGTATTTCTTTTCGAGCCACGTCGGCACCAGCGATGGCGGAGAATGCTCGGCCACGGCCATTCGCGCCATGATCAAAAAACTGGTGAGCGAAGAAAATCCACGCAAACCCTTGTCGGATGCAAAAATTGCCGACATGCTCATCGAACAAGGCATCGATGTCGCCAGACGAACGATAGCCAAGTACCGCGAGGCAATGGGTATTGCCTCGTCCACTGACCGCAAACGCCTGATCTGAAGGCGAAAGGAGCAAATGATGCAAATTGAAATCACCGGCCATCACGTTGATATCACTGACGCGCTGCGAGATTACATCGAAAGTAAATTCAGCAAGCTCAAGCGGCATTTCGACAAAGTGATCAACGTCCATGTCATTCTTACCGTCGAAAAGAAAGTGCAAAAAGTGGAAGCCACACTGCATATGAGCGGGAATGATGTACATGCGGAAGCCGAATCCGAAGACATGTACGCATCGGTTGACACGCTGATCGACAAGCTCGATCGCCAGATCATGAAATACAAAGAAAAAATGACCGATCACCGTTAACCCAACGGTCATTGTCTGCCAGAGGATATCGCTGCATACATAGGCATTCCATGGGTAGGCTCCTCTGATGGGCGGCAATCTATTTACTTCGCGTAGATATGATCGTCGGCCCTTATTTTTTTGAGCGCGCCGCATGATGAAGCCAACCTGGCGAGAATTTCGGGCCGACCTCGATCAATAAACCCGTGAATGGCGGCCCCGGGCATTCGGTTTTAATGTAAAAGGACGGGAAATTTAAACATGTCAGCGCATCGTTTAGGGCGTATCCTCTGCCGCCTGCTCCATCCCGAACCAACTTCTCGGCTCGGAAGCTCGCTTCTCGAACACAGTTTCGCTTACAGGTGATTCATGAACATCGCTGATATATTTCCATTACAGCGGATTTTGATTGACGAGGTCTATCAAAGCCGCAAACGGGTACTGGAAGTACTTGCCGGACTGTTGGCCGACGACCAACTCGGCGGACAGGAGTCCACGCGAATTTACGAAATCCTGATCGAACGCGAACGCCTCGGCTGCACGGCCATCGGCAAGGGCATCGCCATCCCACATGGCAGAGACGCGGCCACCCTACGCCCACGCGGTGCCGTCATCCGTCTGACCGAAGGCATTGATTTCGGCGCGGTGGATAATCAACCCGTACGCTTGATCATCGGCTTGATCGTGCCGGCCGAATGCCCTGAAAACCATCTCGCCATTCTCGGTCTTCTCGCTGAGCACCTATCCGACGAGGAGGACCGCGAAGCCATGATGCAGGCGCAAAGTCCTGAACGGATCCGAGGTCTTCTGGTCGAATGGCTGAGTCCGCTCGCCACGCCCGACGAATAATCGGCCCGCACGACCGCGCTCTACACCATGACAATGCCCCATTCTCAAATTCTCCCACTTGAATTCGAAGACACCGGGGCACACATGCATCCGGCGTACCAGCGACTGTTCAATCCCGATCTGCGGTTTGATCGCTTCAACCCTTTGGAGCCGCAACCCATCGGCCTGTTGGACAAACATCTGCGCACCGCCATCACGGCACGAAAAGAACCCTTGCCGGATCACCCCCTCACTTTCATCCTGACCGACTGTACGGCTGAAGAAGCGACAAAATGGGTTCGACAACACCCATCGTCCAACTCGACCTTTCTGTACACCACACAGGATGACGCTGCCGTAACGTCCTGGCTCTTTGCCGAGCGACGCCAGCAGAACCGGCAATGGCAGCATGGTGTATTCATGGAAGTGGCCGGTTCCGGCGTACTGATCACCGGTGACTCGGGAATCGGAAAAAGCGAATTGGCGCTTGAGCTCTTATCGCGTGGACACCGGCTGATCGCAGACGATGCCCCCTACTTCGTCCGCGGCCATCAGGGCATTGAAGGCCATTGTCCGGACAACATCAAGGATCTGCTGGAAGTCCGCGGCCTCGGTATCATCAATGTCCGATCATTGTTTGGTGACAACGCACTCAAACCGCACAAAAATCTGCGCCTGCTGATCGAACTCTACGCAGCCGATCATAAAAAAATCCATGCCGACGACCGTCTGCGCGGTGAGCGGGGACAAATCCTGATCTGCCAGGAAATGATCCCGCTGTTCCGCCTGCCGGTCGCACCCGGCAGAAACATTGCCGTATTTGTCGAAACGGTCGTCCGGCAGCATAATCTGGAACGAACCGGCAACGATTCTGTCAAGCCGGGCCGAATCCCCATAATGTAGCCCTCGGAGCCCCATGAACGACATGATCCAATCGACCCGAGAGACCCCGGCTTGAATACCCCGGTAACGCATAAACAACAAGAACCGAATCAATCGGCCATGGTGTTGATCGTGACCGGCCAATCCGGTTCGGGCAAATCGGTCGCCCTGGCATCGCTCGAGGACGCCGGTTTCTACTGTATCGATAACCTGCCACCCGAATTGCTGGACAATCTACTTCAGATTTACCAGCACGGGGACATCCAGGCGCGCGGCATTGCCATCAGTATTGATGCGCGCTCGCCAGAAGCCGCGTTGCGCCAACTGCCGCAACGGATCGAGAAACTGAAAACGGATTACCCCCAGCTGGCGATTCAAAGTCTGTTTCTTGAGGCCAGCGAAGCCCGCATCGTGGCCCGTTTCAGCGAAACCCGGCGCCGCCATCCGCTCTCCAACCGTATTGAAAATCTGGTCGAAGCCATCAGCCAGGAAACGGAGCTGCTGCTCCCCATGCGCGCTCAGGCCGATCTGATCATCGACACCAGCCACACGACCATCCACCAGATCAGGGAAGATATTTCCCGACGGGTGATCGGGCGTGATCCGTCCGGCCCGACTATTTTGCTTCAGTCGTTCGGGTTCAAGCATGGCATTCCGCTGGACAGCGACTTTCTTTTTGATATCAGGTATCTGCCCAATCCACACTGGGTTCCCGAACTGCGCCCCTTCAACGGCAATGATCGTGTGGTGATCGATTACCTGGAACAACACCCGATCACCCACAAGACCCGCGGCTATCTCCGGGACTTCCTCGGCAACACGCTTAGCGAAATGGTGCGCACCGACCGCAGCTACGTCACCTGCTCGATCGGCTGCACCGGCGGCAAGCATCGTTCGGTTTATCTGGTCGAACATTTGTTCGAAGACTTGCACCCGCGCTTCGATCACATCATTATCCGACATCGTGATTTAGGGTCAGGATGACCAAACGCGAACAACGAAGTAAATCGTTGATTTGCGCAAATTGTTGCGGACATGCGCCGCAACAAGCCGAGCTGGAAAATCCATGGAAGGTTTTTTCAGCATCCAATTGAATCGGAGCGAAAATGACCGTTGGAATTTTATTGATCTGTCACAATCATATCGGCGCGCAACTGCTGGAAACGGCGACGGACATGATGGAAGTACCCCCCATCCAGGCAGGCAACCTGAGCGTTCTGCAGGACGATGACCCCATCGAATTGCTGAGTCGTGCGCGCAAAAGAGTGGCGGATCTCGATCAGGGCGATGGCGTGCTGGTGCTGACCGATATGTATGGCTCCACACCGTCCAACATTGCCCATCGCCTCAAGGAAAAAAATCGCGTGCATGTCATCTCCGGTGTCAACCTGCCGATGGTCGTACGGGCGATGAATTATCCCCAACTGACGCTCGCAGAAATGACCGAGCGCGTGGCCTCCGGTGGCCGCGAAGGCATTATCGAAGGCGACGCGGCCTGATGCGTACGGAGTCGATAGAAATCATCAATAAACTTGGCCTGCATGCCCGCGCTGCGGCCAAATTCTCCACCCTCGCCTCACAGTTCGAATGCAAAATCGAGGTGAAACATCTGGGTAGAACCGTCAATGGCAAGTCCATCATGGGTCTGATGATGCTGGCAGCCGCCTGTGGCATGACGATCGAAATCAGCACAGATGGTGAAGACGAACAGGCCGCCATGGAAGCACTGAATCAACTGATCGCCCAGCGCTTCGGCGAACCGGAATAAAGCTACTCTTCAATCACCCTTTCTGGTCGCAAAGCCCGCAGCAAAGATAGCGGCACCGGATTCGGCTCCCCGCAACACGAAGCCGCCAATACTTCCGCCAGCAGAGGGCACCAAGTCAAGCCCCTCGAGCCGTGACCGGTATTGATCATCAGTCCGGATTGACCGGGCATTTCACCGACAATCGGCAAGCGATCCCGGCTTGTGGCACGAAGCGAAACGCGCCCCTGAGGTTCTGCGTCATCTTGAATCGTGGGCGCAACCAGATTTATAGACAGTGCGGCCAGTCGCTCCTGATTTTCCATTCGCTCTTCAGCACGCCATGCCAAATCCTGATCACCCGGCTTGAAGCTGGCGCCAAATACCCGCCGACCATCCGGCAGATCCAGCATGTAACCCTCGCGCATCAGCGGCATTTGAGCATAAGCATCCTCAAGCCCAGGGCAATCGCTTCGGTCAATCCAATCCACTTGCCCCCGACAGGCCGTAAGCACCGATTCAAATTCCGGCAAAAGAGACGAAACGGCTCCCGCATTCGCCATTACGACCCAAGACGCGGAAAACAACACCTCGCCCGAAACCGAATAACCGCGCCAGAAGCCATTCTCGAAGGAGAGATCGGCAACCTCCGAGTTCATGCGAAGGGAAATCCCAGGGTGTGCCTGCAAGGCCACTAGCCAATCGCGTGGCGATACCCATCCGGCGGAAGGAAAAAGCCATCCGGGTTCCGTGACCTCTATCCCCACCATGCCGGACAATACCGACGAATCGAGCCATTGCGCAAATTCCGGCGCGTAGCTTTGTTCGTCGGCGATTTGCTGCTGCCGCTGGGCATGAATATCGTCACGGGCGAGCTGTACGACACCATCAAAGGCGGCGGGCACACTGAATCCCGCCTGCTGGAACTGTTTGATCTGTTGCCGCGCGAATCCCAAACCCATTTGAGTCAGCCGGGTGGCGGCATGGCAATCCCGGCTCAACAAGGGCGACAGCACACCCGCCGGGTTGCCTGAAGCACCCTCACCGAGCGTGGCCGCGGCATCGATTACGGTTACGTCAACCTGCCTTCGGGCAAGGGCATACGCCGTGGTCAAGCCCGCAACCCCTGCGCCGATCACCACAACCGATGTCGGCGGTTTATGCCGATGGGGTTTGCGACTGCGCATCATCGGCCGCCGTATCGCCACCAGCCGGTGTTTTTTGAGACCAAAACCGGGCACTTTTTCCACCAGAAAGCCTGCGGCGGTGAGCCCTTCGGCCACCGCATTGGCCGAGGAGTAGGTGGCAACTCTGGCCTCATCCGCAGCCAGTCGAGCCATGGCCCGGAATACGTGCGGCGACCACATGGCGTCGTTCAGCCGCGGGCTGAATCCATCCAGATAAAAGGCATGAAACGGCGCTTGCAGTTGCTTTAACGCCCAGTCGACATCACCAAAAACCAGAGTCAGAACCACGCGCCCGTGAGACAAAAATCGCCGGTGGAATCCCGGCACAGGATCAGGCCATTGTTCGGCCAGTTCGACTGCGAGCGCTGCCAATTCAGGCCATTGCGTGGCCATTTTCAGGAAATCGGCACGGGACCACGGGTGCTTTTCAATCGAAAAGAAGAACAAGTCGGGCTTGAATCCAGGGGTTGGATTCGGTTCAGGTGCGTGTTGCAGAAAGGAAGCCCAAGTCGCGAGAAAACTCAAACCCGTGCCAAAACCCAGTTCCAGTACATGCGTGGGTGTTCCGGCAGCGAATCGCGCGGGCAAGGCACATCCTTCCAGAAACACGGCCTGCTTCTCCGCCAATCCACCTGCCGCCGAGTAATAGATATCGCCATAGTCGGGCGAGTACGGACTGCCATCGGCTCGCCATTGCACGTCGGCCCATGAAATAGCGCAGGAAGGAATCGTCATAAAATCAAAACCAAACAGTGTGTTGAGCATTCAAACGGTCCAGCACGAGACCAAAGACGGTGAACATTGGACCAATTGACGAGCCGAAAAACGGAACAGAAAGTGACCGGGCTGCTAAAATTCGCCCATCTTAAATGACTCTGGTTAGATTAACCGAAGGATAAACGCATGTGCGGAATCTGTGGCTGGCTGGCCGCGCCCGGCTCGCGCCCTGACCTGGGGGCCGTGCGGCGCATGATGGATCGTCTGGAGCGACGTGGCCCCGACCATGAGGGCAGCTTTTCAGATGGCCCCATGGCGCTGGGGCATCGACGCTTGTCGATTCTGGATTTGAGCTTTCACGGCGCGCAACCCATGATCGACCGTGAAAACGGGCTGGCGTTGGCGTTTAACGGCACCATCTACAATCACCCCGAATTACGTCAGGAACTGCGCGCACTGGGGCACCGGTTCATATCCACCGGCGATACCGAGGTCATTCTCAAGGCATTTGCGCAATGGGGCACCGATTGCGTCGGCCATCTGACCGGCATGTTCGCATTCGCCATCTGGAATCTGAAGACCGGCGCCCTGTTTCTGGCGCGCGACCGTTTGGGCATCAAACCGCTGTATTACACCGAAGACCCGACCAATCCCACTGCCCCGCTGCGCTTCGCCTCCAGCCTGCCCGCCCTGCTCGCGGGTGGAGCGGTCAATACCGAATTCGACCCGATCGCATTGCACCATCAGTTCACCCTGCACGGTTCGGTGCCCGCGCCCCATACCATTCTCAAGGGCGTGCGCAAATTGCCGCCCGGCCACAGCCTGCTGATCGATGCGGCGGGAAAGAAAACGCTGACACGTTACTGGCAGATCGACGCGACCGAACGCCACGATCTTAACGCGCAGCAATGGCAGGAACAGATTCACGCGGGCCTGCTCAGGGCCGTTAAGCGACGTCTGGATATCAGCGATGTCCCGGTGGGTGTGTTGCTCTCCGGTGGCTTGGATTCCTCGCTGATCGTGGCCTTGGCGCATGAAGCGGGCATTGCGCCCCAAACCTTTACCATCGGTTTTGAAGATCAGCCGGAAGAAAAAGGCAGCGAATTCGAATTCTCGGACCCGGTTGCCGAACGCTATCAAACCAAACACCACCGCTTTCATATTCCAAACAGTCAGGTACTGGATCGACTGCCCGAAGCGGTGGCGCAGATGAGCGAGCCGATGTTCGCACAGGATGCGGTGGCGTTTTATCTGCTGTCGGAACAGGTTTCCCGCGAAGTGAAAGTCGTCCTGAGCGGTCAGGGTGCCGATGAAGTCTTCGGCGGCTATTTCTGGTATCCGCAAATGAATGCCGCCGTCGGCGACGATCTGTCCCGATTCGCACCCTATTATTTCGACCGCGATCACGAAGAACTGATGTCGATGATCACCGCGCCCTTCCGTGGTGAAGACCACACCAGCCGCCGCATCCGCGAAGAACTGGCGCGCATTCGCGGGAGCAATTACATCAACCGAGTCCTGGGCCTGGATGTCAGCACGCTGATTGTCGATGACCCGGTCAAACGCGTCGATAACATGACGATGGCCTGGGGTCTTGAGGCCCGTGTGCCATTTCTCGACCACGAGCTGGTCGAGCTCGCCATGCAAATGCCGGCGGCATACAAACTCGATCTGGAGGGCAAAGGCATGCTCAAACGCATTGCGCGCGGTCGAATACCGGATGCGGTCATCGACCGACCCAAAGGCTATTTTCCGGTTCCGGCCCTGAAATTTGTCCGCGGCCCGTTTCTTGAGTTCATGCGCGATATTTTAAGTTCGCCCACGGCGCAGGCCCGAGGGCTCTTCGAACCGGCTTATGTGAACCGACTGTTGGCCGAGCCCGACCAGCATTTCACCCGTTTACAAGGGGCCAAACTCTGGCATCTGGCCGTGTTTGAACTGTGGTTGCAGCAGAACGGGCTTTAGCGCTGCATCGGTGAATCAGTCCGACAGTTCGATCTTGGCCGGCAAACCCGCGATCCAGTCCTTCTGTGGTTTTATCTGCACTTGTAGTCGGTAACTGATCGCTGCGTTCTGATTGTTCTGCGGCTCGCTGACGATACCGACGAGCTTTCCCTGTACCTTGGCCTGATCACTGGCTTGCCCGACCAATACATTCATTTTCTGCCCGAGTGACAGGTGTGATGCCACATCGGGAGACGTGTTTGCCACGACCAGCATTTGATCCGCTCGGGCAATGCGCAATAGGACAGGCGCATTCAGTTCGCTGGAAACCGTTTCACCCACCGCCGTATCAACACTCAAAATCCGGGCCGGATAGGGTGCCGTCAGTGTCGTTTTACCCAATTCCCACTGCCGCAAATCAGCTTTGGCGCGGGCTTCATTCAAGCGCGCCACGGCCTGTTCCTGCTTGATCAGCGCTTCCTGTCGCTCGGATTCTGAAGCTACAGTGCGATCATAAAGCTGCTGAGTTCGTTCCGCGTCCCGCTTGGCCTCGGCCGCTGCGCGCACCAGTCCCGATCGTATCGCCACGGCGGCGGCCAATCTGTCTGCAAGCGGTTTGCGATCCAATCGGAGCAATACGGTACCTTTTTCGACCTGCTGCCCCGGTTGAACCGGAATTTCGGTCACAACACCGGATACCGGCGTGGAAAGCCGGGTTACCTCGGCCCAGGCCAGGTGACCATCCAGAGTCTGCGGTTCATCCGCCGCAAAAGTGGGGTTGACCGCCCCGACAAGCGACAAAATCAGGGGCAGAAGAATCTTGGATGGGATTGCTTTTGCCATGGCTCGACTTTTTGTTTTGCGCGTCATTGAATGCAAGTTCATCGTTTTGGCGTTCATTTTTTTGGCTCCGCGATAACAGATGGCGACGAGGTTAAAATCGAATCGATGGGTTGCCCTTGCATGCTTGCCAGCTCGGCCCAGTACGTTGCCAGCGCAAAGGTTGTCCGCATCCGTTCCAACTGCGCGGCAGATTCTTCAACCATTGCATCGCCAAGATCGGTCGCTTTCTCCATCTGGTACAAGGTTTGTTTGCGGGTGAAGTTGAGATCGGAATAATTCTCCAAGGCCTTGACGCGACTGATGGCGGCTTTGCGATAGACGTCAATCATTTCAAGCACATTGGTCACCTGATCACGCAGGTCTGCCTCACGTGCCGCAATCTGCGCGGCAAGCCGCATTCTGTCGGCCTGTGCCTTGCCGATTTTCGAGTCGCGCAAACGCCCGTCGTACAGTGGAAAGTCGATATACACCCCCGCTCGGAACGGGTCGCGCGAACCCAGTTCCCGCTGGTAGTAATCGCCATTGACCTGCGCATAGATGGTCGGTGCATTATGATCTCGCGCGGCCCGCAATGATTGTTCAGCAGCCTCAAAACGGGCATGCAACGCCTGAAGCCCGGGGTCATCGGCCAATGCCCGCTTCATGGCCAGATCCACTTCGGGTGGCGTTCGTGCAAACAGGGAATTGAATTTGGGCGCGACCAGTTTGGAGGGGATCTTCTGGGGCGTGCCCATGAGTTCTGCCAGCTTCCTGCGGCTGATTCGACGCTCGGCATCGGCCTTGGCGCGTGCGAGGAGAACGTCCTCATATTCCCGCTGCAAGCTTGCCAGATCGTAATCGGACGCCATGCCCAGCTCTTTTCGATCCTTGGCCTTGTCAAAGCGTACATACACAATCGCCATGCGCTCATTGACAACCGTGTAGGTTTGATCGGCCAGCAGCACGCCGAAGAACGCTTTGAGAATGGCGAGGCGCTGTGCCTGCTCGACACTGAAAAGTTGCAACTGTGCACCGGTGACGCCCGATTTGGCCGCGTCAGCACGCAGGGACTGACGACCGAAGTCGAACAAACGCTGGCGGGCACTGATACCCAGCGCATTGTCGTATTGTACATTTTGATCGGTTGCCGCATTGCTGGGCTGAATGTAACGCAACCGCCCCTCGACGGAGATGGTCGGGTCATACCAACTCTGTACTTCCTGCTGATCTGCCTTGGCACCGAGCAGATCAGCCTCTGCGCCCATCACGCCATATTGCTGCTGCAACGGCACACTCAAGGCGGCCTGCAAAGTCAGGGGCATTGCGGCACCGTCGTCGGCATGCGCTCCGCCACACATTATCCCTAAGCAAACCGCCGCCCAAATCGCTGTAGCGGGTCGAAAAATCATAGTAATCCGTCCTTGCAATTAACGCTTAATCGGCCAGATGACAGTCAAGACGCAAAACGTTACTTGCTGTGCTCCTTGCGGTATTTGAAGAAGTTCATGCCCGGTTGTTTGTACGCGCCGCTGGTCACGAACTCGGCCAGGGTCAGAAATTCCTTGGCCGAGCGGGTCGGGCCGGTGAACAGGGTAGCAATCTTGCCATCCGTGTCAATGAAGGCCATGACCGGTGTGGCACGAACACGAAACTGCTTGAAGGCAAAATCTTTTTGCGAAATCGATTTACCCTGGAAATCCGTCATCATCACGTCGCCCTCGATATCGATCGATGCGGTGATGAAATGCTTTTTCATAAAGGCTTTGACGTCGGGATCGGTGAATACGGTCGTTTCCATGCGATGGCAGAAGGGGCAATCGGCCATCTGGAAAAACAGGAACACGCCGGTTTTGCCCTCGGCCTTGGCCTGTTTGAGATCGGCAGGCATATCAAAGAAAGAGTCATCCCAGAAACCATCGGCGTGTGCCGCTGGTAGCCATAAAGCCGAACCAAGGAAACTCAGGCTCAACACCAGGGCCGCCACCAGCCGACGCCCCAGAAAAACAAAACCGTCGGACACATTGATCACCGGTTGGTCGATTCCTTCAAAAGTACTGTTCATGCGCTTACTCCTCGTCTCTTTGTTGATCCCGGTCTGACGCCGGGTTGATTCACTCAGGAATTGTTCTTGATCATCTGCATCAGTTGTTGCGCCGTGATGGCGCCAACGTGTCGCGCCACCAACTCACCCTGAGGGTTGACCAGAAAGGTGGTCGGAATCCCGGGGATATTGCCAAAAACAGAGAGTTTCTGTGGATTCATCTTAAAAATGGGGTAGCCGATTTGATGCTCCTGGGCAAACATCGATAGCTCATCGGGCGAAGCCGCCATATCAACACTCAAACCCCACACTTTGATGTGATCCTTGGCGTGCGCTTTGGCAAATGCGGCCAGTTCCGGTAATTCCTTGCGGCAGGGCGGGCACCAGGTTGCCCAGATATTGATGACGACCCAGTTTCCACGTTCGTTACTCAGTGTGTGCATCTTGCCATTGACGTCCTGGGCTGAAAACTCGAAGGGCGCGGAAAATACGGGCGATGCCAGCATCAGAAGCAACAAACCACCCAGTACACTTCGCCACACTGATGCAAATATATTCTCAACCGAAAACCAGGTGCTTTGACGCATATTTTTTCTCTCAAATTGTGTGTTGTCTCGATGGCTTTGCTATTTGCAAGCCATTGATCGGTGAGAAAGCGAATCAGATCCTATAATGACTCCATGTAAATGATTTTCCGACCAGGCATGTCAACCAAGGTCGGCAACCGGCCCGGAATTGGCTATTATGGCGGGCCTTTTGTCCGCGATACATGCAAGTTTGCACCGCGGCAACAATCAAAGGCTGCCCAGTAAAAACTACCCGGGCACGAAAATCACGCGTCTCCCTCTTTCAATTTCAGGAACATCCGTCAAGCATGACCGACATTCTCGTCCTTTATTATAGCCGTTACGGCGCCACAGCACGTCTCGCTCACCAGGCCGCTCGTGGCATCGAACAAGTGGAAGGCATGCAGGCCCGAATTCGTCGCGTCCCGGCGATAGCGGATCCTGGCGGTAACATACCAGAACCCGCCCCGGACGAACCACCCGTTGTCACGCCGCAGGACTTCGAGGAATGCGCTGGTTTACTGCTGGGCAGTCCGACTTATTTCGGCGGCATGGCGGCTGCTGTAAAACACATGCTCGACGACACCAGCCGCCAATGGTTCAAAGGCACACTGACCGGCAAGCCTGCAGGGGTATTCACCTCAACGGGCTCCATGCACGGTGGGCAGGAAACTGTTTTACTCTCGATGATTGTTCCACTGCTGCACCACGGTATGCTCATCGTCGGGATTCCCTATGCCGAACAAGCTCTGGCGCATACCCAGACCGGCGGCACCCCGTACGGTGCCAGCCATACCGCCGGCAATAACCGCCCGCTGAGCCAGGAAGAACGCCATCTCACGCAGGCACTCGGTCAACGCGTTGCGGAAGTGGCGAAATCACTCGCGGCATCGAAGTCTTAAGTGGCCCCCGATCGTCTTCGGCTATTGCGCGGCCTTATCATCGCCGCGCAACCATTGATCGTACTGACTTACCTCGGCATGGCCTTCTGGGGAGTGGGCATGGCCCGGCCGCAAGGTGCGTGGTTGATCGTGCTCATCCTGCCCGCCCTGTTCTTATTACCGGGGATGTGGTTAGGCCGCTACCGCGCGTTTGTCTGGGCGGCACTGTTCGACCTGTTCTATCTGATGATTGCCCTGACGGACGCATGGAGCAGCCCGCACGATCGGGGGTTCAATCTCGCCATTGTGGTTTTTGCCCTCATGGGTTTCATCGCAGCCTGGATTCAGGGTATCGTTTTGCGTCGACAGTCCAAACGACAAGCCAGATAACCATCCTTGTTCGTCACTGAGCAAATGACCTGCAATATTGATTAAGATGAGCTCAGCAGATTCCTGCCCACAATTAACAAAGGACACCATCTCATGATTCGCAAATGCCTGTTTCCTGCCGCCGGTTACGGCACCCGCTTTCTCCCTGCCACCAAGGTCATGCCCAAGGAAATGTTGCCGATTCTCGACCGGCCATTGATTCAGTACGGGGTCGAGGAAGCCATGGAAGCGGGCATCAAGAACATGGCCATTGTCACCGGCCGGGGTAAGCGGGCACTGGAAGATCATTTCGACGTGAACTACGAACTCGAACATCAGATTCGTGGCACATCCAAGGCAAGCCTGCTCGCCAGCATCGATAAACTCATCGAGAACTGCACGTTTTCCTATACCCGTCAGATCGCCATGCTGGGTCTGGGCCACGCCATTCTCACCGGCGAACCGCTGATCGGTAACGAGCCTTTTGCCGTTGTACTCGCAGATGATCTGTGCGTGGGCCACCCCAAAGGGGTACTGAGCCAGATGGTCGAGATTTACGCGCGCCATCAGTGCAGCGTGGTGGCCGTTGAAGAAGTACCGATGACCGAAGTGCACAAATACGGTGTGATCGCCGGCACAGCGATTGACGAGGACACCATTCAGGTGAGCCAGATGATCGAAAAACCGGCCGCCGATCAGGCACCGAGCAATCTCGCCATCATCGGTCGCTACATCCTCACACCCGACATTTTCGATATTCTCGAAGCGACCCAGGCCGGTGCCGGCGGTGAAATTCAACTCACCGATGCCTTGCGCGCTCAGGCAGAACAAGGCAAAGTCATTGCTTACAAGTTCAAGGGGCAGCGTTTTGACTGCGGTAGCCCCTCGGGTTTTGTGGCTGCAACCAACCATTTTTACCATCTGAGCCGACGTTGAAACCGGCATTTATCCTGAGGGCGCTAACGAATGCAAGTGACTGAGAACAAAGTAGTATCAATCGAATACACACTGAAAAACAATCAAGGTGAGGTGCTGGACAGCTCCGTAGGCCATGATCCGCTGGCCTATCTGCATGGTCACCACAACATCATTTCCGGGCTGGAAAATGCACTGGCCGGAAAAAGTGTCGGTGATGCGTTCTCTGTCGAAATCCCCCCGGAAGAAGGCTATGGTCTTCGGGATGAAAGCATGACTCAGGTCGTGCCTCGGCACCTGTTCCAAGGGGTTGATGAAATTCTGCCCGGCATGAAGTTCCACGCCGAAGCCGAACATGGCGTCAACGTCGTGACGGTTATCGACGTGAAAGGCGATCAGGTTCACCTGGATGCCAATCACGAACTGGCGGGCGAAACCCTGCATTTCGATGTCGTGGTCAAAGATATTCGTGACGCAACGGCTGATGAAATCGAACACGGCCACGCGCACGGCCCGGACGGTCACCACCACCACTGAGTGCGTTTGCCTGCTCTTCTGCAATAGCAACAAAAAACCCCGGATTCTACTCCGGGGTTTTTTTATGCGTTTGTTGCGCTAGAAGCGGTTGGAACGAACGCAGTTGAGACCTCTGAACTCGAATCACATGACTGTAGAGGTGCGCTCATGCACCACACGGCCTTGATCCCCCCTGTCGGAATAACCGCCAACAGGATGATCGCCCCAGATATCCTCAAAGGCGGTGAACACACTGGCAATCATCAATGGCAACAGCAGGATAAGACTCAGCATCAGCGTGATGGGCACGGTCAAAAACAGCAGGAACAAAACCAACGCATAAACCAGAAAGGCCGACCAATTGCGCCCAACGGCAGTGAAGCTCTGCGAAAGAGCCGAACGCAAGGTCTCACCGCGCAGCACGATCAATGGCACGGCAAAAAAAGTCGCCATGCTGTATGCCACCGACGCGATCAAAACCCCGATCCAAAGCACCCAGGCACCTGGATCCATCAGATAAGGAATCAAGAAACGCATCCGCTGCTCGTCGGTCGCTGTCAAATCAGTCAATACCGAATGATCAACGCCAGATAGCTTGACGGTCACGAAGATGGCCAAGAGCAGCAATAACGCCAATGAAAAAGCGATGGAGACGAAACCCAACCAAAGCAGTGCCTTTCTCGGGGCGGGATCCTTGAACACGGAAAACAGCAAATCAAAGGAGATCGGCTGTTCGCTCGCCAATGGCTCGATGCGCGACCGCTGTTCGATCTCCCGCACCCGCCGCAAGACGACATACACACCGCCGGCCAGGAACGGCGACAGGATCGGCGTGATGACGTTTCCGATCAACGGAATCATGCTGGCAGCAAACAACAGGACGTACATCAACATCACCGTCCCGAGGACCAAGCCGAATCTTGGTCTGATCAAACGCCACGCTTCCTTGATCCACTGCCATCCTCGGCCCGCATTCACACGTCGCATATGTCCTCACCTATTCTGTGGTTTTCAGTACTCGCTGCAAAACGTTTGGCAAGCAAGCCTTGCTAGGATAGCCTAACGCCTTAATTTTACCGCAGCTTCAATTCAGGTTTATTTATGTTCAAGGCGATTTTATTCGATGTAGACGGCACGCTCGCGGAAACTGAACGCGATGGTCACAGGATTGCGTTCAACCGCGCTTTTGCCGATGCCGGGCTGGACTGGGACTGGGATGTGGCGCTGTATGGCGAACTGCTGGCCGTCACCGGCGGCAAGGAACGAATTCGTTTTTTCATCGATGAATACCAACCTCAATACCCGGCTCAATCGGATGAAGTGGCCTGGATCGCAGGTTTGCACAAAGCGAAGACCAAGCATTACCTTGAGTTGCTCGATCAAGGTGCGATTCCGCTGCGTCCCGGTGTGCGACGCCTGATCGACGAAGCACGCGCACAAGGATTGCGTCTGGCCATTGCCACGACTACCACACCCGAGAACGTAACCGGATTGCTCGAAGCAACACTGGGCAAGGAATCCCTGGACTGGTTTGAAGTCATCGCCGCGGGCGACATCGTGCCGAAGAAAAAACCGGCGGGCGACATCTATGTCTACGCCCTCGAAGCGATGAATCTGCGTCCCGAGGAATGTTTAGCCATTGAAGATTCAGCCAACGGCGTCCTCTCGGCACTGGACGCAGGGCTCCCCGTACTGGTCACAGACAACGCCTATACAAAAGAAGATGAATTCAACGGTGCCCTGGCGGTATTGAGTGATCTGGGTGAACCGGGACAGCCGGTTGTCGTCCGTTCAGGATCAGCGCCTCAATCGGGCTATGTTGATTGCGCTTATCTGCACAGTCTTGCCCCGTCCGCCTGAACATTGAGTGAAATACCACACTGACAAGCGTTGATTTCACAGCTACACTCGTGCTCGCACTTGATACTTGGGGATACTATGACTGCAAGCCATTCGACAAAAGCCAATACCTTTGACTACGATCAATTCATCAATGAATTCGAAGAGGTAACCTATTGGCATTTTGCCTGGTACAGCCGGATCATGGCAGCCCTACTGTTTGATCAGAGCAAGCACATTCAAGGGCATCACGAATGCAAATTCGGGCAATTTCTGGATCGCACGGAGATTCCCCCTGCGCACAAAGCTGAATTTGACGCCGTGCGCGACTTGCACAAGCAGATGCACGAGTCGGCCAATGCATTGATAGCAAGCCGAAATGACAGCAAGGAAGTCGAAGAGGAACTCTTCCAGGAATTCTCGGAATTGCAAAGCCTGTTTGCCGCCGCCTGCAATGCGCTGTTGCGTGCCACCATTACACGTTTCGCCAAGCAGGCCTAGTGCCACGAATTCACATCCCGTACAGCCTACTGCCAGATGATCCTCCAACGCCAGATCAACTGGCGTTTTTATTGCCCGCCGCAAGACTGCCTCAAGAGGGTCCGGCACTTTAGCGAGCCAGAAGACCTTCATGGAAAAAAACATCGACGAAATACGCGCCCGCATTCGCGGCCTGCAGGAAGAGCTTGAGGCTGAATACCTCAAATCCATCGAAGCGTTTGAAGAAAAACGTACCCATCTGGCCGAGGATTTTCAGCAGCAACAGAAGCGCTACAAGACGGGACTACTGCGATTTCTCATCAAGTCAAAACCGCTGACGATGCTGACCGCGCCGGTGATTTATCTCGGCTGGATTCCTTTCTTTTTGCTCGACTTATTCGTCACGCTCTATCAGACCATCTGCTTTCCGGTTTACGGCATCCCCAAGGCACGCCGCTCGGATTACCTCATCTTCGGGCGCGAGGATTTGCCCTACCTGAATCTGATTGAAAAATTCAACTGCCTGTATTGTTCCTATGGCAATGGCGTCGTTGCGTACGCTCGCGAGGTTGCGGCCCGAACGGAACAATACTGGTGCCCGATCAAATATGCCCGGCGAGTTCGTTCCGCGCACGACCGATATCCCGAATTTTTCGATTATGGCGATGCCGAAGCCTATAAAAAGGGGCTGGATCGTTTGCGGCAATCCTATGAGGAAGAAAAGCCCAAGTGAGCTGAATTAAACTTATGAAAACAGCACCGAGCGAATAAACGGAATCGTCAATTTACGCTGGGCACTCAATGAGGCGTGATCGAGATCCTGAATGATTTGTAGCAAGCTGCCCAGATCCCTCGGGCTGCGCTGAAGCAGGTAGACCGCACTTTCGAACGGCAGATCGAATCCCCGCTCCTGAGCCTTGCGCCGCAATAGCTCGATTTTTTCCGCCTCATTCGGTGCGTGAATCAGCATCGTAATGCCCCAACCCAGACGCGACAACAGATCAGGCAACCTAAATCCGCACGCGGCAGGCGGCAGGCTGGCTGTCATCAACAAGGGTGTTTCCTGCTCACGCAAACGGTTGATGAGATCGAACAGCTGGAACTCGCCCTGCTCATCACCCGCCAGCGCATCCACGTCATCCAGAACCAGCAGATCGATCTGTGACAGATCCATGCGATCGATGTGAGTCGGATTTTTCTTCACATCAACATAAGCGGCAGAACGCCCCTGTTGCCCCGCATAGAAACAGGCCGCCTGGGCCAGATGAGTCTTGCCGCTGTTCTGCGCTCCGTGAATGAATAACTGAGCCTCTCCCCGCCCGAGCGCGAGCTGAGTGATCAAGGCGCGCAAAAGCAGGTTTTCGCCACCGATGAACCCGTCGAGCGAATGCGGCGCGTTCAGCGCCAGATCCAACGGTATCTGCTGCATCTTGCCTGAAGTGTTCATAGGGATCGTTCAGCAGCGTTTTCCGGCAGGGACGAAGGAATCACTCTGATTTTTCCGCTACGTTATCCTTAAATGGGGCCAACAGCACCTTGACCTTATCCGCATCCTCATAAAACGGGCTTTCGCGGTACCGTTTCAACGCATGGCGCCCGAGGACGACAAGAATGGCCGATACCGGTAGCGCCAGCAGCACGCCGAAAAACCCGAACAACACACCACCTGCCATCACGGCAAAAATGACCGCCACCGGGTGCAAACCGATACGCTCACCCACAAAACGCGGCTGCCAGAGGATACTTTCCAGTGTTTGCCCGATAACGAAGACCAACAGCACCCAAAGTAATGGCGTGAACTCGCCAGTCTGGATATACATCGCGATCAAGGCGGTCGTGATGCCAATGACATTACCCAGATAGGGCACGAAGCTGAGCATCCCCGCTGCCATGCCGATGACCACGCCGGTTTCCAAGCCCACCACGGTCAGGCCGATGGCATAGGTAATCCCGTTCGCGAGCATGACAGCCAATTGCCCACGCAGGAACCCACCCAGCATCTGGTTGGATTCCTGCGCCAATGCCATCCATTGCGGTTCCTGTCGGCGCGGCATCAGCGCCTGTATTTTCTGGAGTAATTGCGGCCAGTCACGCAGCAGGTAAAAGCCGATCACGGGGATCAGGATCAGATTCATCATGGAAAGGACAACAGCACTGCCATTGCCGAACACGACGGT
>NZ_JAQTTX010000055.1:0-6432 GCF_028710545.1 Halothiobacillus sp.
CTCACCACTGCGACATCCTTGAAACCGGCAACGACTCCTACCGCTTCAAACAGCGCAAGAAATCAGCCTGATACCCTGGTCAAAATTGGACGCTGTTGGGTGGTCAATTTTCGACGCTGTTTGACAGCACGATAAGCCCATCGAGGATCAGGATATTCTCGAAGCGCTCACCGAAGGACAGCCAACACGCATTTTTTTCCAACCCATTTTCGCCATCGGGGACGCGGTGGACGAACCTCTAAAAAACCTGCTGCTCGAACGGGTTGCCATGGAAGTGCTGGCACAACTGAACATCGGTGATCGCTGGGTCATGGCGCGAGATTTTCTCGGTATGGTCGAGCGGCGCGGGCAAGCCGAAACCTTCGATCGCCAACTGATGAAAACGCTCATCAGTCCGCAAGTTGCCACTCATTGCAACGGCCTGATCTTCGTCAACATTTCACCCCGGACCGTACGTGCAAAATCATTCCTTGCGGATGTCGCGCACCTGATGGACACCGCCGGCATGGCGCGCAGTCGGCTCGTGTTCGAGTTGAACGAGCGCGAATCGCTGGCCGACCTGAACCTGTTCGATCGGTTCATCGAGGAACTGCACGGTTTTGACTTCAAATTCGCGATTGACCAGACGACCCCAGGGCACTGGATTTTCCAGCACCTGCGTCGTCACCCCGTTGATTATGTGAAAATCAATGCCGATTGGCTCACCAATCGCAGCCAGATCGCCAGAGATCGGGCGTTTATCGACAGCCTGCTGGGTCTCGCTCGGGCGTTGTCCGTCATCATTATTGCGCAGGAAATCCAAACGCCCGAACAACTCTCTGCCGTGCGGGCGGCGGGTATTTCCTGGGTTCAGGGGCCGTTATTCGCACAGGAGATGCCGCTGGCCGAACTCAGCCCCACAGACGATGAACCAACGACAGAGACGGACACCGCCACCTGAGCCTCACCCCGGATCAACACGCGCCAAGTGCGTGGATCAGGACGCGAGCCGAATATCTTTGAGCGTCTTCAGTGCCGCCGCACGCGCCGTTTCAATGAAAGCCACCACATAGGCCTGGTCACACTCTTGCCGACGCAAAGCAAGATAAAGCGTCGCATGGATACCGTCCTCGCCCAATGGGCGCGCCACGATGCTGCCTTGCGCGAGTTCATCGACGATGGCCCAGGCAGGCAATGCGGCCACCCCCCGGTTACTGGCAACCCATTGGGCAATCATCACGGTCAGCTCCGAGCTTCGCGTCGCCGCCGGTTCAACACCGGCAGGCGTTAAAAAGCGGGAAAAAATATCCAGCCGGTTACGATTCACGGGATAGGTAATCACCGTTTGCGAAGCCAGCATTTGCGGTGTAATGACTTTTTCTGCGACCAGAGGGTGCTGCGGTGAGAGTGCAAGCACGACTTCATAGTGAAACAGGGGAACAAAACTGATTTCCGGATCATCGACAGGATCAGAGCTGACTACGACATCCACGAGGCCACGCTTGAGCGCATCGAGTGCATCGAAGCTATGAGACAGCGATAAATCCGTATCGATATTCGGCCACTGTTCGCGGTAGGCATTCAGGGTCGGCAGAAGCCATGAAAAGCAGGAGTGGCATTCCAGCGCAATAAACAGCCGCCCGGTATCACCACCTGCCAACTGACGCAGATCGCGATCGAGTTCGTCCATCAGGGGCAGTAATTGCGTCGCCGCCTGCAAGAAACGACGACCGGCCGGCGTGGGCTGCATGGGCCGCGAGCGGCGGGAAAACAGCATCAATCCGTAATAATCCTCAATCGCGCGAATCTGATGCGACAACGCAGACTGCGTCAGATGCAGCTGCTCGGCGGCCAGCGCCAAAGAATCACTCTCGGCCACCGCGCGGATGGTGCGCAGGTGGCGGATTTCGAGAAACATCAGCAGCCCCAGCCGGTCGCGATCATGCGGAATCTCGCGGTGTTTTCATCGTCACCAGTTCCTCTGAAGAGGTGGGATGAATGGCGACCGTGGCATCGAATTGGGCTTTGGTCAGCCCGGCTTTCACAGCGACGGCAAAGCCTTGCAGCATTTCGTCGACACCATCACCGACCAGATGCAGGCCGACAACACGCTGATCCTCACCCACACAAACCAGTTTCATCGCCGTTTTGAAGCCTTGCGCGGACAAGGCATAACGCATGGGCGTGAAGCGGGTCTCATAGATGGTCACCGCCTCATCGCCGAATTCTTTGCGCGCGGCCTCCTCGGTCAGGCCAACGGTACCAATCGGCGGATGGGCAAAAACGACCGTAGGAATGTTGCTGTAGTCAAGCTTGGCCTGTGTTTTCCCATTGAAGAGCCGCTCGGCCAGCTGCCGACCCGCCGCGATGGCAACCGGTGTCAGCGGTGCCCGCCCGGTGATGTCGCCAATGGCATAAATACCGGGCACATTGGTGTTCTGGTAGTCGTCGGTCGGGATAATGCCGTTTTGCTGCACAGTCACGCCGGCCGCCTCAAGCCCCAGCGCACGTGTGTTCGGCGCACGGCCCACGGCCCAGATGATTTCATCGAAGGGCCCGAGTTTTTCACCTTCTGACGACTCGATGAACTTGCCCGCCCCGGTCTGCGTGAGCGCCTTAACCCGGAAAGGCAATTTCAAAACCACGCCCAGATGATGCAAATTCTCGGTGGCAACTTCGCGAACCATCTCATCGAACGGCGCGATCACCGATTCGAGCATATCCAGCAACGTCACCTCACTGCCGAACGAACACAAAACGCCAGCCAACTCGACGCCGATATACCCGCCACCGATCACGGCCACGCGCGGTGGCAGCTCGGTCAGTTCAAAAAAACCATCCGAGGTAATGCCCAGCTCCTTGCCCGGCACCGGCGGCACGAAGGGCACACCGCCCGTGGAAAGCACAATATGCGGTGCGGTATAGGTTTGCTCGTTCACGGCCACGGTGGTCGCCGAGGTCAGCACGCCCTTGCTCTGAATGACCGTGATACCCAACTCCTGTGCGTATCCGCCCCAGTAATTGCGGATGTTGTTCACAAACTGATTGCGCCCGGCGACAAGCTTGCCGAAATCGATCTGATCGTGCACGGCAGGGAAACCCCAGCCTTCCGCCTCGTGCCGTGCATGCGCCATGTTGGCGGCATACCACATGACTTTTTTCGGCACACAACCCAGATTCACGCAGGTGCCACCCAAATGGGCCGGTTCGATCACGGCGACACGCTGGCCGTACTGCACCGCGCGCTCCGCCACGGCCAAACCGCCGGAACCACCACCTAATACAATCAGATCGAATACTGTGCTCATAAGGAATTCCTATCGTATCGGCCTGTTCGGCCTGCTTTTGGATTTGAAAAGTATCGACGTTTTGTGTCACCGAAAACGAAGCGGACGGCTCAGACCATACGCTTGAGTTTCGGTTCAGGCCCGGCGTTTCGAGCCTGAAAACGGGGCTCATCGTATTATTGATTGGCCGCCAACCATTCGGCCAGCTTGTCGCTACCGCCAATCAATTTGCCGTCGATGAACACCTGCGGAACCGATTCCGAACCCGTCGCCGCACGCAAGCCGCGCAGATTGACGTGCTCGCCGACCAGAATTTCATCAAAGACCATGCCTGCGTCGCGCAACATGCCTTTGGCACGCGCGCAGAACGGGCAGGTACGGCGGGAGAACAGCATGACAGAATGTGGTTTTACGGCATTCGGCGCCAGCCAGTCGAGCATGGTATCGGCATCGGAGACTTCATACGGGTCGCCTTCGACATTCGGCTCGATGAACATTTTTTCGATCACGCCATCCTTGACCAGCATGGAATAACGCCAGGAACGCTTGCCGAACCCCAGGTTTTCCTTGTCGACCAGCATGCCCATGCCTTCACTGAATTCGCCGTTGCCGTCGGGAATGAACCGGATGTTCTCGGCCTTTTGATCCGCCGCCCACTCGTTCATGACGAAGGTGTCGTTGACCGACAAACAAAGAATTTCATCCACGCCGTGCTTGAAGAACACCGGTGCCAACTCATTGAAACGCGGCACATGGCTCGAAGAGCAGGTCGGCGTGAACGCACCCGGCAGAGAAAACACCGCCACGGTTTTGCCCTTGAACAGATCGTCGGTGGTGACATCGACCCATTGATTATTTTCGCGCATACGGAATGTGACGTTTGGTACGCGTTGGCCTTCACGGTTTTCGAGCATAACGATCTCCTTAAAAATTGATTACTGAACAACAATGCAATGATCTGACCTGCAAATCATTGAACTTTGATGACAATAACCCAACAATTCATACGGTCAAAATTGAAAGTTTGGATAAATTTGATAGAAATAAACTATCAAAACCAATTCCTCGCCTCAATCTATGCAAAATGTGCCGGAATCGATTCAGCCGCCCAAAGCGACTCAACCGGCTCACGGGCGCGAATCAAGCTCGCGCCGCGCTCATCGACCAATACTTCCGCCGCCCGGCCGCGCGTGTTGTAGTTCGAGGCCATGGAAAAACCATAAGCTCCCGCGCCCAGAACGGCGATCAAATCGCCTTGCGCGAGTGCCAGATGCCGTCCATGACCGAGGAAGTCACCGGTTTCACACACCGGCCCCACGATTTCCCAGTCGCGTGCTGGCGTCGTTGCATCAGGCTTGACCGCTTCAATCGCCATGATGCTGCCATAAAGCGCCGGTCGCATGAGATCGTTCATCGCGGCATCGACAATCGCAAACGATTTTCCGTCGGATGGATGCGGTTTGAGATACTCGACGCGGCTGAGCAACACCCCAGAGGGGCCCACCAGAAATCGCCCCGGCTCCAGCATCAAGGGCAGGTGGCGCGCAATGGGGTGCCGATCGACGACCGATGTGATGGCATCCACCCAATCGGCAGCGGATGGAGGGCGTTCGTCGGTATAACAAATACCCAAACCACCACCTAAATCAAGGTGCGCCAACTCGATCCCCTCCAGCAGGAGCGTATCCAGCAGCGCGAGCACACGCCGGGCCGCATCGGCAAAGGGCGATACATCGGTGAGCTGCGAACCGATATGGCAATCGATACCCACCGCTTTAAGATTCGGATCGCGCGCGATATGGCGATACAAAGCGGGCGCCTGCTCGATGGGCACGCCGAATTTGTTGTCCTTCAAACCGGTTGAAATGTACGGATGCGTTTTGGCGTCCACATCGGGATTCACCCGCAACGAAACAGGGGCGATGACACCGAGTTCAGCCGCCACTTCACTGATTCGAACCAACTCCGCCTCGGACTCGACATTCAAGCAGCCCACGCCCGCGCGCAAAGCCTGCTCGATTTCGGCGCGGGTTTTGCCGACGCCCGAAAATACGATTTTCTCCGGAGCGCCCCCTGCTTTGAGCACGCGCGCCAGCTCTCCGCCGGACACAATATCGAACCCGGCGCCCAATCGGGCCAGCAGGGCGAGAATGGCGAGGTTGCCGTTGGCCTTCACCGCATAGCAAATCCGGTGCGGACGGTCGCCAAACGCGCTCGTCAGTTCTGCGTAGGCCCGCTCGATGGCCGGGCGGGAATACACGTAGGTCGGCGTACCGAAGTCGACGGCAATCTGGCCCAGCGCATGACCTTCCAGGCACAAGGTTTGATCTGCGGCACGGGTCAGATGGTCGTAGGGCAATGCGGTCATATCAGGATTTACCTGCGGTTTGAGAGGTCGTCGACGCGGGTGCATCAGATGGCATGACCAAGGGGCCTTTTTGGCCACAGGCGGTCAGAAAAAGACAGAAAAGGCTAATCACCAGTGGCCATGTATATGGGCTGGCTTTAGCGTGAAAGCGGTGGTAATTCATAAATAAAGGGCTACTCGATAATGACCAAATCGGGAGTTCAGTTGGAAGTGTGCCGATGCCCGTGTTTTTTGTCCATGCTGCTAGGAGCCTGTCGGACTTTAGGAATCGCAGCGAAAATCAAGCTGGGCGAGGGCAGATTTTGCCACTTTTGCAGGGTAATAGCGGGTTCTATTGCCCTAAAAAGCGGTGAAATATGCACCGTTCAGATGGATTTGCAGCCGATTTCCCTAAAGTCCGACAGGCTCCTAGTACCCGCTGCATAAACGCAGAGAGCTCTTAGAGCCGGTAAATCCCCCCCTGCCCCCCTTTTTCAAAGGGGGGTGAATCCGTTGTTTTTCGGGTAAGTGCACACCCTTTTTGTAACAAGGGGGTGAAGCGCACTTAATTTTGCAAGTGCGCATCCCCCTTTGTAAAAGGGGGAACGAGGGGGATGTACGAGGACTCCGTGGGTGCGAATTCCTTGGCTCAAACCAGATCGAATCGATCCAGATTCATGACCTTGGTCCAGGCGGCCACAAAGTCATTCCTGAATTTTTCCTCGCCATCTGCACTGCCATAGACTTCCGCCAGTGCCCGCAGCTCCGAATTCGAACCGAACACCAGATCCACCCGGCTGCCCGTCCATTTGAGCTGAC
>NZ_JAQTTX010000055.1:6532-15045 GCF_028710545.1 Halothiobacillus sp.
GCGGCCACAAAGTCATTCCTGAATTTTTCCTCGCCATCTGCACTGCCATAGACTTCCGCCAGTGCCCGCAGCTCCGAATTCGAACCGAACACCAGATCCACCCGGCTGCCCGTCCATTTGAGCTGACCGGTGTGGCGATCCCGCCCTTCGAACAGATTCTCGTCATCGGATTTGGCCGCCCAAGCCGTACCCATATCCAGCAGATTGACAAAGAAATCATTGCTGAGCGTTTCCGGGCGCCCGGTGAACACACCGTGATCAGTGTGATCGGCATTGGTGTTCAATACGCGCATGCCACCGACGAGCACAGTCATCTGCGCAGGCGTTAAAGTAAGCAACTGCGCCTTGTCGACCAGCAATTCTTCTGCGGAAATCGTTTATTTGCCTTTCTCGAAATTGCGGAACCCATCGGCAATCGGTTCAAGCACGGAAAACACCTCGATGTCGGTTTGTTCCTGCGTGGCGTCCATCCGACCGGGTGTGAACGGAACCGTCGCCGGGTGTCCGGCCTTTTGCGCGGCCAACTCGATGCCCACACCGCCTGCAAGCACGATCAAATCCGCCAATGAAACCCGCTTGCCCCCCGCTTGGCTCTGGTTGAACCGCTCCATGATGCCTTCGAGCACGCCAAGCACATAGGCCAACTGCGCGGGTTGATTGGCTTGCCAATCTTTCTGGGGCGCAAGCCGAATCCGCGCACCATTCGCACCACCGCGCATGTCCGAGCCACGGAAGGTCGAAGCAGAAGCCCAGGCTGTCGTGACCAGTTCACCGATACCCAGCCCGCTGTTGGCGATGCGGTTCTTCAAAAAATCAATGTCGCCGTCATCAATCAAGGCATGGTTCAGCTCGGGGACTGGGTCTTGCCAGATCAGTTCCTCTTGCGGTACTTCCGGGCCGAGATAGCGGCTGCGCGGCCCCATGTCCCGATGCGTGAGCTTGAACCAGGCACGCGCAAAAGCATCGGCAAACTCATCCGGGTTTGCATGAAAATGGCGGGAAATCGGCTCGTAAATCGGGTCCATGCGCAGCGACATGTCCGCCGTGGTCATGATGATCGGTCGCTTCTGGCTGGCATCTTCCGCCGCTGGGGCCTGATTGTGCTCGGTGGCTTCCTTGGGCGTCCATTGCCAGGCGCCAGCCGGACTTTTGGTCAGCACCCACTCGTTGCCGAACAAGACGTCGAAATAACTCATGTCCCATTTTGTCGGCGTCGGCGTCCACGCGCCTTCCAGCCCGCTGCCGATCTGATCGCCGCCCTTGCCGCTGCGGAAGCTGCTTTTCCAACCCAGGCCCTGCTCTTCTAGACCGGCAGCTTCCGGCTCCGGCCCGACATGGGCGGCATCACCGGCTCCATGACATTTGCCGAAGGTGTGCCCCCCGGCGGTCAGGGCCACGGTTTCGTAATCGTTCATCGCCATGCGCGCGAACGTCTCGCGCACGTCGCGGCCGGAGGCGACCGGATCAGGCTGGCCATCCGGCCCTTCGGGATTCACATAGATCAGGCCCATCTGCACGGCTGCCAGCGGGTTTTCCAGCTCACGGTCGCCACGGTAACGGCTCTGCGGATTATCACTGGTCGCCAGCCACTCGCTTTCCGCGCCCCAGTAAATATCTTTTTCCGGTTCCCAGATATCTTCCCGCCCACCGGCGAAACCGAAGGTTTTAAAGCCCATCGATTCGAGCGCGACATTGCCCGTCAAGATAATCAGATCGGCCCAGGAGATTTTCCGTCCGTATTTTTGTTTGATCGGCCAAAGCAGGCGGCGGGCTTTGTCGAGGTTGACGTTATCGGGCCAACTGTTGAGCGGCGCAAACCGTTGATTGCCCGTGCCCGCGCCACCGCGCCCATCGCCTGTGCGGTACGTACCGGCGCTGTGCCAGGCCATGCGGATAAAGAAGGGACCATAATGGCCGTAATCCGCCGGCCACCAGTCTTGCGAATCGGTCATCAGCGCATGCAGGTCGGCTTTGACGGCAGCCAAATCCAGTGTTTTGAATTCTTCCGCGTAGTTGAAATCAGCGTCCAGGGGGCTGGATTTGCTGCCGTGTTGACGCAACACATCCAGATTCAGGCGATTGGGCCACCAGTCTCGAACGGTTTTACTGGCGCTGGGGGCGTGATGAAAGGGGCATTGGCTTTGTGTCATGATGTCTGTCCTCAGGTGGTTTTTATGTTCGCATCTTCGTGCACCTCCTGTTGTACCGCCGCCAGTTCAATCAAGCCAATTAATTTTTTCGCTTGGTTTGATAGTTTTTATCAATCATTTGCCCGCTGCAATACGCAAAAGAAAAATCCGTCTGAGCCCTGAATGTCTGGCCGAATCCGCGCCATTCCTTCCTCCACAGTTAGTGCATGCATCATCCGCGCGGGGAGTTCGGCAACGTACCAATCAGGATGGCGCAGCAAAAAGGACGCGATCTGCATTTCATTTTCTTCGCGCCATAAGCTGCAGGTGGCGTAAATCAGCAAGCCATCGGCTTTCGTTAATTGCGCGCCATCGTCCAGCAGTTGCGCCTGCGTGGCGCACAAGGCATCCAGATCAGCCGGAATCTGACGCAGCTCGGGATGACGGCGCCACGTGCCCGAACCCGAACACGGCGCGTCGATCAGCACCCGATCAAACGGCCCGCGTCGATGAAGTTCGTGATCGGCGCTGTCCGCAATGGGCTGACACTCAATGTTGTGCCAACCCGCCCGTTCACTGCGTTCCGGCAAACGCGCCAATCGTTCGGCTTCGGTATCGCAAGCCAAGACACTGCCCCGTTCGCCAACAGCTTCGGCCAAGCCAAGAGACTTGCCACCCGCACCGGCACACAGATCCAACACATGCTGTCCTGATTGCGCCTGACATGCTTCGACAATCCACTGACTGCCCGCATCCTGAATTTCAAACGTACCGGCGTGATATGCATCCAAGGACGTGAGCGGTTTGTTGTCATTCAGCCTCAGGCCATTGGGCAACCCCGGGATCGGCATACTTTCCAGACCCGATGCGAGCAGTGTCTCTGCCAGTGCGCGGGGTTCGACTTTAGCCGAATTGACTCGAAAATCCACCGGCGCCCTCGCCAGAAGTGCTTTCGCAACCGCCACCGCATCGCTGCCGAAGGCCGCTTCCAACCGTGCCATATCCTCATCACGCAAACCAAAGCGCACCGCCGGGCTGCTGCGGGCGATCTGCTCGACCATCTCTCCCTGCGGTCTGGCAACCACGCCCGTCAAATCGGCCAAGGTCGCATCCAGCAATCCGGCCAGATGAACCGCCATGCCCACGCGTGGCAGCGCCGAAGCAACCGCACCGGGCGGCACGCCCAGCAATTCATCCAATAATCGCCAGTGCCGCAGGACAAAAAACACCAGGGTTTGCAGTTGCGCCCGGTCGCGCTTGCCCATTTGTCGCTCGGAGCGAAAGCAGTGCTGCAAGGCGCGATCACTCGGCAGGCCTTCCTTCAAAATCACATCGAGAACGGCGGCCGCACGCTGAATCTGTTGTGGGAAAACACGGGGCACCGGCAGTTCCGGTTTGGGCAATGTAAACAGTTGATCTGGCATGGTGGCCTTCATTGAATGAGTAATGGTGTGTGGATCAGGGCGCGCCTGCGCGTTCGGCAGGATCGTGGACAAATGCTAATATGGCCATAGGGAACCTCTGATTGAATCCCTCGTGAGCCGAGTTGCTGATCCAAAAGCCGCAAAACGAGGCAGAGGCCGCAGGTCGTAGTTTACGCTACGATGCCAAGGCCGATAACGAAGTGTTGCGGCTTTTGGGCAGCAACCCGCATGGGACGGGCTTTTGAGGGCGATTCGCTGTGTTGCGCCGCTCACGAATGGAATAACCATTCGTTTCGCGCCGCGCCTTGCGACTCATCCCTCAAAAGCCCGTCTCGGCCACGAAGGATTCAATCAGAGGTTCCCTAGCATCCAGTCCAACGACAGGCTGCCAGCACCATGACCCAGGAACAAGGAACGTATGAAGCACTTGCCCGTCGCATTGAATTTTGAGGAATCCGGAGGCGGATTGCCCGTCATCATTATGCACGGTTTGTTCGGCTCTCTGGCGAATTGGCGCGGCGTGGCCCGCAATCTGGCGGATACCTACCGGGTCATCAATATTGATCTGCGAAATCATGGCCGCTCACCCTGGGCAGACGATCTGAGTTATGAAGCCATGGCCGCCGATGTACTGGCCCTCATGGATCGACTGGGTCTTGAACGCGCCAAACTCCTCGGCCACTCACTCGGCGGCAAATTGTCCATGGTACTGGCGGATCAGGCCCCGGAACGTTTTACCCGGCTGGTAGTCGTCGATATCGCCCCCAAAGCCTATCCCGCATGGCACCAGGATGTCTTCGCCGGGTTGCGAGCGGTCGATCTGGATCAACTGACATCACGAGAACAAGCGCGAAGCCAAATGGGTCGATTCATCTTCGACCCGGAGGTTCGCGCCTTCCTTGCAGCCAATCTCAGTCACGACACACAAACCGGGCAACGCGCATGGCGCTGGCGTTTCAACCTGGATGTATTGCAGCAGTACTACACCGAAACTTCACAAATGCCCGAGCTTCAGGGATTTTTCTGTGGCCCCGCTCTATTCGTCCGTGGCGCAGGCTCTGCCTATATCGAGCCGGATGATCGTTCGATCATCATCCGGGACTTTCCCGGCGGCTGCATACATACCCTCAAGAAAGCCAAGCACTGGCCACATGTCGAAGACCCGCAGGGCTTCATGAGCGCCATACGCCACTTCTTTATTCACGGCTGCGAAGGAATCAATAAAACATCTTGAAATTAATTCTTTAAAAAATAAGGACATGTAGACGAATTCGCCATCTACTCCATGTCTACCATGCACAATAAAGTGGATTTCACCCTCCGCTTTTACACGCAAAGCATTGAGCAATTCGACCACAACTTAGACCAAGCCAAGCCCGGCGCCATCTTTCCGTAGGAAAATTCCTACATATTAAATCGCAAAATCCGACGGAACTTTGCTCGATTACCACTATGACCTGTCACATTCCTTCGGCATGATGCACCTGTGTTCAATACACAGCGGGCAGGAAGCCCCATAGCCTTGATCAAGGATTGATTATGGCTCTTACCGGAAAGGACTCGATACTGCCCACGGAAGGGTAGCGAAGGTACTCAGGAAAACCGGGCGTACGGATGCGCCTCGGTCGTCACATCAGGACGATGGGACACTCAGCCCAAGATGGGCTATCCCAAGGATGGATCGCAAGGAAGAATCACAAGGAAGACAGGACTCGGAACCGAATGGAATCGGCACCCATGGACGACCCAAGGATGATCACCAAGGATGTTAACCAGGGACAAATTCACAGGATGACTGACCAGGACAACCGGCAAGGAAAGTCCGGCATGGACGAATCAGATTCAGGACAGAACCGTCGCTCAGGACGAGCGCCATGAGATAGGAATGCTCTGCTTGATCGAGACTCGTGCCCACGAGTTCGGTCGCCCACGGAAGGGCTGTGCTTTTCCACCAAAAACCCATGACGGGGGAAATCAGGATCGAACCGCAGGATTGGTTCCGGGCCACAGGATGGCCTTTTCTCACGCAAGCCGCAAAACCAGCGCACTTTCCTTAAAACGTATTTCTCATCGGTCTTTTTTGAACCGATTGCTGCCGGCTATCGCCCCCTGATAGACTGCGCGCGCCATGCAAACCAAGCTCTTCGATTACGCACTCCCATCAGAACTCATCGCACGCCGCCCTATCGAGCCACGCGAAGATGCGCGCCTGCTCGTTCTCGAAAATGAACACACACCCAACGACCTCAGAGAATGCCGCATCGCCGACTTCCCCGGCTTGCTTGAACCGGGTGACCTGCTGATCCTCAACAATACACGCGTCATTCCTGCCCGCGTATTCGGTCACAAGGCCAGTGGCGGCAAGATCGAGGTACTGATCGAACGGCTTCAGGATGCGCTGAGCGCCTGGTGTCATATTCGGGCCAGCAAATCGCCACCGCCCGGCACGCGGCTTGATATGGATGGACAGGCCACGCTCACGGTCAAGGATCGCGACGACGCCTTGTTTCTCGTCGAGCTCACACCCGACCCACTCAATCCGGACTTGCTGACCTGGCTCAATCGTGCCGGTCATATGCCGCTACCGCCCTACATCGAACGGGCGGACGACGCGCAGGACCGCCACGACTACCAAACCGTTTTCGCCGCCCACGATGGCGCCGTTGCCGCACCAACGGCCAGCCTGCATCTGACCGAAGCCTTGCTCGAACAGATCGCCGCCAAGGGCGTCAAGACGGCCTTCGTGACCCTGCATGTCGGTGCGGGTACCTTTCAGCCGGTTCGCGTCGACAACATTCAAGAGCACACCATGCACAGCGAATGGCTGAATGTACCGGAGGAAACGGTGGCTGCCATTGACGCCGCGCGCGAACGAGGCGGGCGCGTCGTTTGCGTGGGCACCACGGCCCTGCGCGCCATCGAGACGGCAGCGAGAGCAAACCCCAAAGCCGCCGCCCAGCGCCGGATCGGCACCTATCAGGGCGATACCCGCCTGTTTCTCTATCCGGGACAGCCGGTATATGTGGTCGACGCCCTGCTCACCAACTTCCATCTCCCTCAATCCACCCTGCTGATGCTGGTCAGCGCTTTGGCTGGTCGGGAACGGATTCTGGCGGCCTATGAGCACGCCATTCGCGCCAGTTTTCGTTTTTTCAGCTATGGTGACGCCATGTTCATTCCCATCCATCATCCGATAGCGCCCGCGGGCGCGGAACAGTCACATGCAATTTGACCTCATCCACACCGATGGCGACGCCCGGCGCGGCCAGATTCGCTTTGCGCGCGGGCACATCGAGACACCCGCCTTCATGCCCGTCGGCACCTATGGCACGGTCAAAGCCGTCGATCCGCTGGAAATCGAAGCACTGGGCGCTGAGATTATTCTCGGCAACACCTTTCATTTGATGCTCCGCCCTGGTACCGACGTCATTCGCGCCCATGGCAACCTGCATGATTTCATGGGCTGGAACAAACCGATCCTGACGGACTCCGGCGGTTTTCAGGTGTTCTCACTCGCCGAAATGCGCAAGATCACCGAGGAAGGCGCGCGGTTCCAATCACCGGTTGATGGCTCGCCTGTCATGCTGACCCCCGAACGTTCCATGCAGATTCAGCACGAACTGGGCTCGGATATCGTCATGATTTTCGACGAGTGCACGCCCTACCCGGCCACGGAAGTCCAGGCAGCGGAATCCATGCGCCTGTCGCTGCGTTGGGCTGCGCGTTCGCGCGCGGCGTTCGACACCTTAAAGCCCGACAACACCGATACCGCCTTGTTCGGCATCGTTCAGGGCGGTATGTATCCGGTGCTGCGGCGCGAATCGGCGGAAGGTTTGCTGAACATCGGATTCGACGGCTATGCCATTGGCGGCCTTTCCGTCGGTGAGCCGCTAGAGGAACGCAATCACGTGCTGGAGGCCACAACCCACTTGCTGCCCAATGACAAACCACGCTACCTGATGGGCGTGGGCAAACCCGAAGATCTGGTCGAGTCCGTGGCCCGCGGCGTGGACATGTTCGACTGCGTGATGCCCACACGCAACGCGCGCAATGCCCACCTGTTCACCCGGTACGGCGACATCAAACTGCGCAATGCCCGTTACGTTAGCGACACCCGCCCGCTCGACGAAACCTGCACCTGCACCACCTGTCAGCGTTACTCGCGTGCCTATCTGAAACACCTCGACAAATGCAAGGAAGTGCTGGGCGCACGACTCAACACCATTCATAACCTGCATTACTACCAAACCCTGATGCAGGAAATCCGCGCAGCCATTGAAAGCAATACATTCGAATCATTCAGGGCGAAGTTCCACGCCGATCGCGCACGGGGAATTGACGGGTAAAATCAGCCCAGTGCCCGAGGTTCCCTAAAATGCAGGGAACTTGATCATGCTGTGGCATACTAATGTGCGTTTTTTCGCGGAGCCGGCACCCCGGCATCCATTGTTCGAACTCATTTTCAAAAGATGTAAGGAATTCTGAGCCATGTTTTTTATTTCCGACGCCCTGGCAGAAGCCGCACCGGCCGCCGCCCAGCAGCCCAGCATGATTGCAACCTTCCTGCCCTTGATCCTGATCTTCGGTGTGATGTACTTCCTGCTCATCCGGCCTCAGGTCAAGCGCCAGAAAGAGCTGAAGAAGCTGGTCGAGTCCATCGAAAAAGGCGATGAAATCATCACCAACGGCGGTCTGCTGGGCCGGGTTGTCAAAGTGACCGATGCTTTTTTGATCGTTGAAGTGGCCGATGGCATGACGATTGTGGTTCAACGCGGCGCGGTCAGTTCCGTCATGCCGAAAGGAACGCTCAAGGACACCCGCGAAGCGTAACGAGTGGTGGCGCCCATACTGCGTGCGCATGCCAAGATCCGTGAATAGTTTTACGGACTCGTTATCGGGCATTTTCCCTGGACTTCCCCAGGGCTTATTTTCCGGGTTCATTCATGAAGGATGGGCCCTT
>NZ_JAQTTX010000056.1 GCF_028710545.1 Halothiobacillus sp.
CGATTTACGTTGAAAGTCCACACTGGGGAAACAAACCCGGTCGCCGTCTCGGGCGTGTTGAGTCGCCAAAAGAATGATGAGGCGAGTGATGCCAAGGCGAAACGCGCATGAACGCATCCGCCAAGGTCGAATGGCAACAGCACCCTGAACGGGGCAGCCAGTTCATGTTGCGCGTGATGCTGTGGCTCTCGCGACATCTGGGGCGCCGCGTGAGTCGCTTGGTGCTTTATCCGATCGCGCTGTATTTTTTGTTGTTCGTGCCCGCGGCCAGGTGCGCGTCGCGTCAGTATCTGGCGCGCGTGTTCGGTCGGCCAGCACGGTTGATCGAAGTGTTCCGGCACATCCACGCATTTGCCAGTACCGTGCACGATCGCGTGTATCTTCTGGATGGCCGTGATGATCTGTTTGAGATCGAATTCGTCAATCGGCATTGGTTCGATTCGCCCGAAGGCGCGATTCTGATCGGCGCACACATGGGGAGCTTCGAAGCGTTACGGTCGGCAGGGAAAAACCACGCCCATCGCCGCGTGAGCATGTTGATGTATCCACAAAATGCCCGAAAGATCAATGCCCTGCTTGCCTTGGTCAACCCGGATGCCGCCAACGACATCATTCCCCTCGGGCAGGTGGACTCCATGCTCACTGCGCAGGAACGGCTGGAAGAAGGCCATCTCGTCGGCATGTTGGCCGATCGAAGCCTGCCGCAGGACACCTTGCGCCCATGTGTTTTTCTGGGTGAACCCGCCGCGTTCGCATTGGGTCCGTTCCGTGTCGCGGCCCTGTTGAAAAAGCCGGTCTATTTCATGGCCGGTCTGTATCTGGGCAAAAATCGCTACCGCGTGCATTTCGATCGACTGGCCGATTTTTCCGACACCCCGCGTGCAGGGCGGGATGAGGCCATCCTGGCGGCTCAGGATCGATATGTCGAAATACTCGAATCGCTCTGCCGGCAAGCCCCATACAATTGGTTCAACTTTTACGATTTCTGGTCGGATGATTCCTCGTCTGATCACGCCCGAACAAATACGCCCGACAAAGAGCCTGCCGACTGATGCGCCAAACCCTTATTCTCTTGTTTCTCCTGTTTCAGAGCCTCGCCTTGGGCGCGACCCTGGGCACGACCCAGGCCACCGCCGCCCCATCACCGGACTGGACGCCCGCAGCGGTGCTGCGCACGCTGGCGGAACATCGTCAGGGCGAAGCGCGTTTTACTGAACAAAAATTCATCGGTGTGCTCGATACCCCGCTGCTTTCGGAGGGCACGCTCACGTTCCGCCCGCGCGACTATCTGGAAAAGCACACCACATCCCCGCGTGATGAACGCATGACCATCGAAGGCGATAAGCTCACCTACACGCGTCAAGGGCAGACCTACACGCTGAATCTGGCCGAGCACCCGGAGGCCACGGCCTACGCCAACAGCATCCGTGGTTTGCTCAATGGCAATGCCGCGCTGCTACGAAAAAGTTATGTATTGAAACTCAGTGGCGACCGCGCGCATTGGGTATTGCTGCTCCTACCCACCGACCCGCGTATTCAGAGCCTGATCAAGAGCATCAGCGTGAACGGTTCGGGTGATCAACTGCAAACGATCGAATACGATCAGAGCAACGGCGACCGCTCGGTCATGACGCTTCTGCCTGCCCATTCAAAGAGCCCATGAAACGCCAACCCCCCGGAAAAATAAGCTGGACAGAACGGCGTGCGCCCGTTATCGGCCTGTGGCTATTGATATTGGCCCTGAGCCTCGCGGTCATCCTGCACACCCGCTTCACGGCGGATATGTCGGCATTCCTGCCCGAACATCCCACCGCCGCACAGGCGTTTTTGGTCGATCAAATCAAGGATGGCGCCATTTCGCGCATGATTCTCATCGGGATTGAAGGCGGTGATGCCACCACGCGTGCAGCCGCTTCGCAGGCATTGGGAAACGCTTTGCGGCAATCCGGTTTGTTTACCGTCGTGCGCAATGGCGATGCGTCGACCCGTGACCAGGATAAAACCCTGCTGTTCGATCACCGTTATCTGCTCAGCCCGGAGATCACACCTGAGCGCTTCACCGTAGCGGGCCTGCACGCCGCCATCGCCAATGGCATTGATTTGCTGGCTTCGCCCTTTGGCGTGTTCTCGCAAACGATCTTTACCCGCGACCCCACCGCCGAAACCTTCGCCATCGTCGGCCAGCTCGGCCAGAACACGGCTACGGATCATGCCCCACGCAGTCAGAACGGCGTTTGGGTGTCACCCGATGGCAAACGGGCGTTGATGATGCTGCAAACCCGTGCAGCCGGGGCCGACACCGATGCCATGGCGCGCGCCATAGACGCTGTCCATGCGGGTTTTTCGAGCGTCATCACGGCGCACCCGGACTGGTCATCGCTGCACCTGCTGGTTTCCGGCGCGCCCGTGTTTTCGGTGGATGCCCGTGAGTTGATCAAATCCGATGTGGAGCGTTTCAGCATCATTGGCAGTGTGGCCATCCTGTTGCTGCTTTTGCTGGCGTATCGCTCGGTTTCCATGCTGGTTCTGGGGCTGCTGCCGGTATTGACCGGTATTGCCGTGGCGATTGCGACCGTCAGCCTCGGTTTTGGCACCGTGCACGGCATCACCATCGGGTTTGGCACCACCCTGATCGGGGAGGCCATCGACTACTCGATCTATTACTTCATCCAGACGCAGAACGCATCGAACGAGGATGGACCATCTCGATTTGCTGGTCGATCGATGGGCCGATCCGAGGGAATGGAACGCTTCTGGCCGACCATCCGCTTGGGGGTGCTCACATCAATAACCGGCTTTGCCGCGCTGTTGTTTTCGGGTTTCCCCGGCCTGGCGCAAATCGGCTTGTATTCGATTGCCGGTTTGACGACTGCCGCATTGGTGACACGGTTCGTGCTGCCGCATTTAGGTACGGCCCGGCTGAATCGACATTCGCTTGCGGGTATCGGGCGGCTGATGGCACCTGTATTTCGCGCCATACAAGCCCTGCGCTGGGGATTCGTGGTGTTGGCGCTCGCGGGCTTTGTGTTGCTGGTATGGCGGCACGATGCGATCTGGCAAACCGGCCTTTCGGGTTTGAATCCCATTTCCGCACAGGAACAAGCGATGGATGAAGCACTGCGCGCCGACATGAATGCCGATGACGCGCGTTATTTCATCGTCGCCCAGGCACCCACCCGGCAAGCGGCGCTGGCTGCAGCCGAACGCATCGATGCGGCCCTCGAACCGCTCATCAAGCAGGGCGTCCTCAGCCGCTTCGATAGCCCGGCGAAATTCCTGCCCAGTGTTGCGACCCAGCGCGCGCGCCAGCAGGCACTGCCCGACCGCGCCACCCTTACAGAGCGACTGGATGCCGCCGTTCAGGGCCTGCCCATTCATGCCAGCAAGCTCAAACCGTTTGTTGATGCCGTCGAGCAGGCCCGCAAGCAAATACCTCTGACGCCAGCCGACCTTGAAGGGACTTCGTTCGGTCTTGCCGTTAACGCCTTGCTGCAAAAGCAAAACGGTCAGTGGCTGGCTCTGATTCGCCTGTATGTCCCGTCTGTCGGTAGGCTCGATGCCGACAAGCCCACTGATGGCACACTCGACACAGCGCGCATCACGGCCGCGCTCAAATCCAGCGGCGTATCCGATGCCCTGTTCGTGGATAAAGACGCCGAATCCAGCCGCCTGTTCAACAGCTACCTGAACAACACCATTACGTTGTCGCTGGCGGGCTTGCTCGGCATCGTCATTTTGTTGGGCTTCGTGTTGCGGCGTCCGGCCCGATTGATCCGTGTGCTGCTGCCGCTGCTGGTAGCCGTGGTGCTCGTGATGGCCGGATTGAATCTGGCTGGCGAAAAACTCAATATCCTCAATCTCGTCGGCCTGCTGCTGATCGTCGCCATCGGCTCCAACTACGCCCTGTTCTTCAATCAGAACAAGGCGCCGGATCACCAGACGCTCGCCTCGCTGCTACTGGCCAACCTCACCACGGTTATCGCTTTCGGCACGCTCGCCTTCTCACAACTACCGATCCTGCACGCCTTCGGCAGTACCGTCGCACCGGGTGCTTTTCTGGCTTTGGTGGTGGCCGCCGCATTCGCCAAACCCAACGCAGCGGAGAAGCCCGCATGACGAATGCACAAGCGCAGAACCGGACATTGGATCACCAAGAGATTGCCGCGCGCATCCCCCATCAGGGCAGCATGTGCCTACTGGATCGGGTAATCGACTGGGACGAGCAGAAAATCGAATGCAGCGCCATCAGTCACCAAACGGCAGACAACCCCTTGCGCCGGAATAATCGCCTGGGTGCCGCCATCGGCATCGAATACGCCGCACAAGCCATGGCGGTGCACGGCGCACTCCTCGCCGCCCGTGAAACCGCGCCGAAAAAAGGCATGATCACGCGAGTGCAACGCATAACCCTGCATGCCGAACGACTGGACGACTGTCCGGACGCGCTGCGCATCACGGCCGAGCGTCTGATGGGCGATGAACGAGTGGTGCGCTACGGATTCGAACTACGCTGCGGTGAACGGATTCTCATCGAAGGCGAAGCCAGCGTGATTCTGGATGCGTAGCTGATTAGCCGCTGGCCGGATGCTCAAGGGGTTGGTGTTATTTTCTTTTGTACGTGTTGTAGTCGGTGTTAACCTTACCCAGGCAACAGGATCAATAACTCTCACTCACTCATTGATTGATCGTAGTCAAATTTGACGGATGCTTTAATAATAATAGACCAGGGATAATTTAATGTTTAAAAAACTTATTTTTATTTTCTTATTTGGGACGGTGACCTCCGCAATGGCAACTGATTGGAATGCGGAAATTGAGCAGGCAGATCAACTATATAAGCAAGGTAACTATAGCAAAGCTCTGGAGCTTTATAGAGAAACTGCCGAAATGACTGCTTCTACATATGCACAATTTCAAACTGCGTGGATTTATCAGAATGGCCTAGGAGTTAAAAAAGACTGCTCAGAGGCAGCTCGTTGGTACACATTCGCTGCAAATGCGAACAATGCCGCGGCACAAAATAATTTATACACAATTTATTGGAATGGATGCGATCCTATTCTTCCAGATAAAGAACAAGCAATTGATTACCTGAAAAAGGCAGCAAACTCCGGCTTGGCTAGGGCACAATCGAATATTTCCCTTTTATACATTGAGGGGAAATATATCAAATCCAATCCCTATTTAGCATATGACTACGCGCATAAAAGCGCGCAACAAGGGGATATAAAAGGGATATTAACACTCTCCAGATGCTATTCAGAGGGTATAGGGGTGCCAAGAGATGATAGGAAAGCAGCTAATCTACTTGAGCACGCTGCAACGATGCAAGTTGATGACTATGACAAGAATAGCAAGCAGTATGCTCAGTACTTGCTGGGGAAGATGTACTTGGGTGGAACCGGGGTGGCAAAAAATCTTTTAAATGCATATAAATGGTTACTTCTGGCTTCTGCGGGGAATGATCGCAGTATTTCCAGTCAATCAAATGAACTAATAAAATCAATATCGGGAAGCATAGCAAATAAAGACAAATTAAAAACACAAGATGTTATTTCTAGCTACGGGCCGGAAAAGGTTGTTAGCGACAAAGATCTGGCATACGCTTTATCCAAGGCATTAAAGGATGATAAAAAAGATAACGCAATATATTTGGCAAACACACTTTCAGATAAAAAAAATTATTTTGGCCAATACGTCCTTGGGCTAATGCGATATGAAGGGTATGGTTCAGTAAAAAAAGACCTAGATGAATCCTATGTCCTGTTTAAACGTTCATGTCAATCAGGTTTTTTCTCAGCCTGCTTATACAAGGCACAGATTTTGTGCGAAACAAGCAGGAAGGATGACGCCAAGAAAGTTCTATATAACTTGGATTGGAATGCAGCTAATGATGACGATGATCGTGTTTTTTTGGCTGCAATCTTATTCGATATAGGTGAATTTTCCGACTCAGAAAAAGTAATTAGAAAAGTTTTAGTAAATGATCCAACCAATGTATCAGCCAAGAACCTCCTTCGTAAACTGTCAACACAAAAAACAAATACCAGATGACAAGTGAGGCTGGGTCAATGCGTGGTATTTTTCAAGAAAGTTGTCCTTTTTATGATCATGCGGTTCTAGTGCTCGTCTCACCTGGGACCTCTTGATTTAGGGCGACCGTATTGATGAGCGTCCAGTTGCGAGTCTGCCCTGGCCAGCGTGATTCTGGACGCCTAGGCGACCAACCTGCTCACCGGTCGCTCAAGGTGCTGGCGATGTTTCTTTCGTATACGTGTTGTAGTCGGTGTTCGCATTATCCAAACAGCGTTCCCGCTCGGCCTGATTCGGCACTTTGAGGCACTCGTTCCTCTGGTAGGATTGTCCTGCCGAGTACCATGCCGCCGACGAGCATCCGCTGACCAGCGTAACCAGGCTGAGCACGACTAAAACCACGATTCGTCGATGCATCGAGCACCTCCCAAAGATGTGCAGAATTAACAGCGACCTGCTCGTGTCGTCTTTTTGCATCTTCACTCATTCCACTTGTCTGCGATAGAGGGGAATCCTGTTTTTTGCCCCAAAAATAAACGGTGTTCTACAGGAGGTTGACATAAATCTTGCACCGATTTTGCGATAGGCTCATGCGCCTTGAGTTGTGCGTGATGGGATGGGTAGAACACGGGCACGGCCACATAAATTAAGGGCACCTCGAAAGTTTTTTCGAGGTACCCTCTACCGGGACGACAACAAAAAAAGAGACACCCTTTTGCCGAATTCAAACCCCATCGAGAACATACCCAGGGAAAAGGGACACAGGGCTGACGATCTGAGCACCGCGCTTCTCGTCGGCCCAAGAAACCTGGCATCGGGCTGGATGTCGGAGATCGGCCATCGGCTCATTACGCTGATGCCGTACAAGGCCGTGGGCACGACCGCGTTCATGACGTTGTTTTTCGTCGCTTATCTGCACCTGCTCCATCATCCGGTCCACCCGGTCACGCTGATGCCGCTGACCCCGATCGATCACTGGATCCGTTTCGAACCATGGAGCCTTCCGATCTACCTCACGCTCTGGGTGTATGTTTCCCTGGCACCCGCATTGATCGGATCGAAACGGGTGTTATTCGGCTACGCTGCGGCAATCGGTGGGGTATGTGTCATCGGGCTGGTGATTTTCTGGCTGTGGCCGACAGCCGTTCCTGCACCGCAAATCGACTGGGCGCGGTTCCCCGGATTCGGCGCACTGAAAAATGTGGACGGCACCGGCAATGCCTGCCCCTCCCTGCACGTGGCCACGGCGGTGTTTTCCGGCTTCTGGTTACATCAATTACTCCGGCTGAGTCGGGCGCCATCCTGGCTGCTGATCTTCAATGCCCTGTGGTGTGTGGCGATCATCTACTCGACCATGGCCACCAAACAGCATGTCTTTCTGGACGTGGCTGCCGGCGTCGTGCTGGGCGCCGTTGGCGCGATCTTTTCATTGAAGCTGCTTTTGCGGCACGAAAAGGCAATGCCACCACGTACAATAGCCAACCCTTCCGCGTAACGACCAATGCTTTTCCATGTCTGAATCCCTTTTGCCCATCACGCCGCCATCTGGCACCAAATCGCCAGCCATGAGCCCGCTGGCCATCAGCCATTTCACCCTGAGTAACGCGCTCGGATTCGGCAAGGCCGCGACGCTTAATGCACTGATGGAACGACGCAGCGGCCTTATGCCCTGTGATTTTCTCGACGTCGCCCTCGACACCTATATCGGTCGCGTGGCCGATCTGGAAAACCTGCCCGTTGTCGATCGCCTTTCGCCTTTCGATTGCCGCAACAATCGCCTGGCACAAGCCGCATTGCGCCAGGATGGGTTCGAGCAGGCGGTGCAGGCGGCCAAGGCCCGTTATGGCGCGGATCGCGTGGCCGTGATTGTCGGTACCAGCACATCGGGCATCCTGCATACCGAACTGGCGTTTCGCGAACGCGATCCGGCCACCGGTGCGCTGCCTTCGCCGCTGCATTACCGCGAAACGCATGAGCTATCTTCCGCGCCAGAATTCGTGCGCCAATATTTTGAGCTGACCGGCCCCGTGCTCTCGATTTCGACGGCTTGCTCCTCCAGCGCCAAGGTGTTTGCCAGCGGTTGGCGGATGCTGCAATCGGGCCTTTGTGATGCCGTGATCGCCGGCGGGGTGGACAGCCTGTGCCTGACGACGCTTTACGGATTTTCCTCACTTGAACTCGTCGCCAACGAGCCCTGTCGCCCGGCGGACACTCATCGTGGCGGTATTTCGATTGGCGAGGCCGCCGGATTCGCATTGCTGGAGCGACGACCTCAGGCACCCGAAGCGGCGTTAGGCTTGCTCGGTTATGGCGAAAGCGTGGACGCGCATCACATGTCCACGCCCCATCCCGATGGGCTGGGCGCGGAACTGGCGATGCAGCGTGCGCTGGATCGTGCGGGTCTCGCCGCCTGCGACATCGACTACATCAACCTGCACGGCACGGCTTCGCGCACCAACGACAGCGCCGAGGACAAAGCCGTCAGCCGCCTGTTCGGCACCGATGTGCCGTGCAGTTCCACCAAGGGCTGGACGGGCCACACGCTGGGCGCGGCCGGCATTACCGAGGCGATCATCGGGTTGCTGTGCGTCGAAAATGGTCTGATCCCCGGCAGCCTGCACACCCGGCAGGTCGATCCTGAATTCAGCAGCCACATCGTGCTCGACAACGAAACCCGTCCGGTGCGCCGCCTGCTGAGCAATTCATTCGGCTTTGGCGGCAACAATGCCAGCCTGATCATGGGGCGACTCGACACATGAACCACCCGACCGACGTAATTACCTCACTCAAACCGGTTTATCTCGACGGCATCGGCGTATTCGGCCCCGGCATCGCCGACTGGTCGCAGGCCCGTGCCGTGCTGAACGGCAGCGCAGCGTTCGAACTCGACGCCGATTTGCCGCCATTCAACGTCGCCGATCTGCCCGGCACCGAACGCCGTCGCGCGGGGAAATCGGTAAAACTCGCCATCGATCTGGCCGCGCAGGCCGTGCACGCCGCCCGGATCGATCCGGCGCAACCCGCCGCCGTGTTCGCTTCCACCAGCGGAGACACCAACGTGCTGACGGATATCTGCGCCGCGCTCGCCACCGATGACCGACTGATTTCGCCAATGCGTTTTCACAATTCCGTGCATAACGCCGCTTCCGGCTACTGGACCATCGCCCAGAGCAATCGCCAACCCACCACGGCAGTGGCTCTGCATAACCTGACGGCGAGCGCCGGTCTGCTCGAAGCAGCCATGCAGGTCGTGACTGAACAGATGCCCGTGCTGCTGGTCATTTACGACATCCCCTTCCCGCCGCCGCTCGATGCCGCCGAACCGATCACAACCGTATTCGGCATGAGTTTTCTGCTTCGGCCAGAGCGAACCGAACACAGCGTTGCCCAGCTCGCGCTCTCACTCACGGCAGCCAACGCGTCACCCGTTGATACGCTGACCAATCCGGCGCTGGAAGCCCTGCGCACCGGTGTCGCCGCCGCGCGTACCTTGCCCCTGCTGGCTGCGCTGGCAAGAGACCGGAACGGAGCAGAAAACGCAACGCACACCGTCACGCTCGATTACGTCGCGCCACGTGTGCTGACGCTGGATGTCACTGCCCTCACGGGCGCCGCCGACAACATGAGGAATGCATCATGAAACGCGCGCTCGTTACCGGCGGCAGCGGTGCCATCGGCGCGGCCATTTGTGAACGCCTTGCCGCAGACGGGCTTGAGGTTCTGGTGCATGCCAACAGCGGCATCGCCCGGGCCGAAGCCGTCGTGGCGCGCATTCAGGCAGCGGGGGGAACGGCACGCGCCGTCTGTTTCGATCTTGCCGACTTTGCCGCGACCGATCAAGCCATCGCCGAACTGATGGACGACGATCACCCGATCCAGGTGCTCGTGAACAACGCGGGCATCCACGACGATGCACCGCTCGCGGGCATGTCCGCCGAGCGTTGGCATCGCGTCGTCGATATTTCGCTCAATGGGTTTTACCACGTCACCCACCCCCTGTTGCTGCCGATGATCCGCACCCGTTGGGGCCGCATCATCAACATCAGCTCCATTGCAGGCGTGATGGGCAACCGTGGGCAGGTAAACTATGCCGCTGCCAAGGCCGGGTTGATCGGCGCCACCAAGGCACTGGCACAGGAATGTGCCACGCGGGGCGTGCTCGTCAATGCGATTGCCCCCGGCATCATCGAATCGCCGATGATCGAATCGGCATTCACGCCGGAGCAGATTCGCCAACTCGTACCGATGGCGCGGGCGGGTAAACCGGAGGAAGTCGCCGATCTCGTGGCTTTTCTTGCCTCTGATCGAGCGGCGTACATTACCGGCCAGGTCATTGGCATCAACGGCGGCATGGCGTGACGCCGCACAAACCCACGCCTCGTGCGTTCATGCTGAGTTTCGATGATGGCCCGCTGCCGGGGAGAACCGATGCGGTGCTGGATGTGCTGAGCCGGTTTTGCGGCGAGGACGGCGAACCGCTGCGCGCCGGGTTTTTCATGGTCGGCGATGCGCCGGAGCGCTTTCTGGCCGGGCGACGCTATTTCGCCCCGTATGAACTGTGGTGGCGCAAAGGCAGCATGCGCCGCCACCCCGAACTGGTGGCACGCACGCTGGCCGAAGGGCATGTCATCGGCAATCACACGGTGCATCACGTCTGGGCACGCTGGCCCGCCTACCGCCAGATGGATGCGGTGCGCGAAGAAATCCAAGGCTGGGAAACACACGCCGCGGCCGCGGGCTGGAATCACGCAACCGCCCCGCGACTGTTCCGTGCCCCATACCTGCTGCACACCCCGACCATGACCGCCGCCGCAACCGAACTCGGCTACCGGATCGTCGGCGGGCAGACCGTGGGTGATGCGACGCCCGGGAACGGGCTTCGATCTGTCGAGCAGCAGATCCGCCACATCCTGAACACGCCGGACACACAACCTGCATTGCTTATTTTTCATGACATCCGTCCCGTCACATCATGCCACCTCGGCACAATCCTTGAACACTTACAGGACGAGGGACACAGCTTGCGGCATTTCCCTGCCTATGGAATCCCTGCACAAAGCGTTTAGATAGCAGGATGTCTCGAAAAACACCTTCTTTGGGGCGAACTTGCTCGAAAAATGGCTGACTCACCCCCCTTTGGAAAGGGGGGCTGGGGGGATTTACCGAATCATAACCAGTGGGTTTTTCGAAGTACCCAGACGTGATCAAAAAAAACCGCCGCGCGACTCGAAGGTCGGGCGGCGGGGGTGCAAAAAAACACCTAAAGGGTGGGACTGGACTCCCTGAAAAAATGCTAGATCGGCACGTTCTTAGAAAATAGCCGTCACCTGCAGCGCCAAACGGCCACCTACATCCTGAAGTTGATTGTTTTGAGCCACCGCATCCGCGCTGTAATGCCGCATTGCGTAATCCAGCGTGACGCGGGTTTTCGGCGTGAAATGGTATTGCACGCCCGCCGTCCAGGTGCTGAACCGGGTTTGGGTGGGCAAATCGACGTTGCGCTGATAGCGGTCGTAGCGCAAATCCAGTTCCCACTTCGTATTGGGGATGAACCAGCCGCCCTCGATATATCCCCCGTTGGCCTTGTAATCGTTGAACAGGGTTTGCGGGTTGTTTGCGCCCTGGTAGATCATCCCCTTGCCCCACATGTACTCGGCCGTCACGCGGTACGGTTTCTTGAGATAGGTCACACCCGCGCCATAGCGTTTGCGATCCTGCTCCTGTGCCGTGTTGTAGGCATTGGTTCGTTTGCCGCTCTGATACCAGGAAAACATCTTGACGCTCGGGCTCATCGGCCCCTTGTTTTTCTTGTCGAACAGATACGCCGATGACCAGTAGAGATAAACATCCTTGCTGGCATTGCCATCGGACATCCGCACGCCGCTGCCATTGCCCAGCATCACCGCGTAGGTGTGTTCCCACTTGCCCACGTCGAACGCATCGAAGACTTGCACACCGACATCGCGAAAACCCGTCGCCGGATTGGAAAAGGCGTTCATATTCGCGTCCGGGACTGACTGTGGCGGAATATTCTTGTCGCCAGCATCCGGGAATCGCTCCAGTAGCAACTGATTGGTGACGTCGGTGTAATTGATGTAGTTGAGACTACCAATACCCTGAAGTCCCTCTTCGGCGCCGGGATACTTGAACAAACCCAGCCGGATGCGCGCGCCCTTGATGTAATTCAGCGTCACGCTGGCGTCGGTCACCGTGGGCCGGTAACTGCCATAACGTCCGCCATCGGTCATCGCGTTGTCGCCGAACTCGGTCAGGATGAAGTAGTTGACCTTGTCGTCCAGAAAAAACGGCGCGCCACGCACCCCGATGCGCGCACGCATGATGTTGAATGACGATTGGGTATCCAGATTGGGGCCGATCAATTTTGGCGGCACGTACTTTCCCTTGTACGAACTGCTGAAATCCTTCTGATAGGTCGGCTGGATGAACCCCCACAGCTTGACCGGCGGTGCAATGCCGGGTTTTTCCGTGCCCTGCAACATAATCCAGTTGGCGGAAAAGGCATTTGGCGCGGCAATGAGCAGGCCGCTGCATACTCCGGCGAGTAGGATTTTCTTCGAAACAGCGAAAGGCAATATTCTTATATTATTATTCATTAATGGATTCCTTTTATTAATTTATTTTCTTGGGTTGGCTATCTTGGATTTATTTTCTTTGGATTGATGTTCAAGGACGTGAAACAAAAAACCCGGCCTTGTTCAGTTGGAACAAACGCACGATACCGGCAGGCACGATGCGCGCTTCGGGATTCAATTCCGGTTCATACCCCAGTTTTTTGGACATGGCGGCAATCGTGTTGGCGCAGGCACTAAACCGCACACCTTCGGCCGCCAGCGATTGAATCTGGTCGCTCAGGGCATTGTCCTTGAACAGCAAACGCAGCCCGGGCCCGAAGGCGACGACCTCCACATCCACCTTGTCCGCGCCATAAAACTTGATCAGGTTACTGGCGACATTGAGCACCAACTGTTGCTTGGGTCCGGCCGCATCGCTGATTTGCAAGGCCACGCGCGCCACCGCAAACGGTTTTTCCTGAATGGCCTGCGAAACCGGTTCCGCAGCGGGATTTGCCATAACTGAAGGCGCGGTGCCAATCAGCCCGAGCAAGAGCGCGGTCATAACGATTTTTTGTCGAACACGAATCATGGGTTTTCCTCTTTGGTGAAATATTTGTTTTTCTACCGCCGTTATTTGCTCGGGGCTATTGAGGAGACGCGTGTATTTTTTGGTTTATTCCATTGATGGAATTGATGCGCCAATTTGAATTTTCGAGATTATTCCTGGAATAAAACTCAATTGGATGCCGTCTTTGATATATAAAGAGTTCAATTTTTGTGGAGTAAAATGCATTGAGCCCATCATCCTTTTTATCTGGTGCATTTTTATTCGGGCGGTTGACCTTCAATCATCGCCTGGAGCAATTACGGCCCCGGCTCTACCGCCTGGCTTTTTCGTGGTGTAAGGAATCCTATCTGGCCGAAGATCTGGTTCAGGAAACCATGATTCGCGCGCTGCAAAAACAGACTCAGCTCAGGGATGAAGAGTTGATGGATCGCTGGGTCATCCGTATTCTGGCCAACCAGTGGATGGACTACATTCGCAGTCATGTCCGTGACGAGAACATCGACGACGTGGAGCAAACGCTCTCCATCGACGAGCAACAATCACCCGAGTGCGTACATTGCCGGGACGAAATGATCGAACGCGTCCGCAACGCCGTAATGCGCCTGCCGGAAATGCAGCGGATCGTGGTCACGCTGGTCGATCTGGAAGAATTCTCCTACAAGGAGGTCGCCACCACGCTCGATCTGCCGATCGGCACGATCATGAGCCGCCTGTCGCGTGGTCGTCAGACTTTGCGAAAACTCCTGATCGAAACGAAAAATGCCGCAACCGAGGAGCGCCGTAAAAGCGAGTGCCACCTGAGGAGAGTTGTATGAAACACGCTCAGCAAAACGAACACCAAGATAAATCCATTTCCGTCGAGGAAATTAATGCGTTCATCGATGATGAATTGATTCACGAAGATCGGCAGCGTGTGCGTGAACAGGTGAAAAAAAATCCCGAGCTGACTCAGCTGATCTGCGATATCGATCAGATCCAGGACTGGATCAAAGAGGCCTATGAAGTCGTGCCGGAGCCGAAGAGCCCCAAAACCGGGTGGCGAGTTCACGCTCTGCTGCCCGGCGCGCTGGCTGCAATGACGTTGCTGACCGTCGGCGCGCTGGCTGGCTGGTTTGCGGGCAAAATATCCTCTACCGATACCGCTCATGCCGCAACCATACTTCAGGCCAGCAATCAGCCGCAGAACGTTGAGTATGCGACTGCGCCGACCGCCGTGGCGCGCAACGTCATACTTCGGCTCGGTTCCGATTCACCCCAGAAATTCAGGGAAACCCTGAACAGGGTCGAGCATGTGATGAAGACGTCGGCGCATCAACCCGGTTTCCAGATGGAGGTACTCGCCAATTCGGATGGGCTCAACTTCCTGCGGGCAGATACGTCGCCCTACGCAAAACAGATCGAAGCCTTGATGAAGAAGTACCCGAACCTGCACTTCATGGTGTGCGGCACCAGCCTGAAAAACATCGAGAAAAGTGGGCAAAAAGCCAAACTGCTGCCGAATGTGCGCGTAACGTCCTCTGCCGTGGAGCAAGTTGCCCAGCGCCTTCGCGAGGGCTGGAGCTATTCCGCGATTTAAAGCGCAAACACCCCTTCCAATACGGCAGGGGAAAAGGTTGGTCG
>NZ_JAQTTX010000010.1 GCF_028710545.1 Halothiobacillus sp.
GGCGCAATGCGGTCAACTTCTGCAGCCAAGGCCGCAAAGTCAATGCAGGCTGCGATCTCGCTGAGTGGGTCGCCCAGCTTGTCAATGGTCTGCTTGTGATGCTGGTCGGCAAATAGGTCGGTCTTAATGGCGCTGCGTCGTTTCATTGGAAGCAAAAGAGATGGTGGTCAGATGAATCGAATTTTACCGGATGCTGTGGGGAATGGATGGGGTTTTTCGAGGTGCCCAGATATTGATCACAGGCTTATCAAGCATTCAGTAACACGCCCAACCACTCGTCCATCAACGATTCACTAACAGCCACAACTGCCGATCGTGGTGCGAGTTTGAGTGCATCATCCAGTGCGTCACGGTGGCCATCGAGCGCGGCCGAGGATGCGCCTGCCTCCAGCGCGATCAATTGCCCTGCGGCATAATCCCAGGGTTTTTGTTTGCCATGCACATAAACCTGAACACGCCCGGCGGCAAGCCAGCACCAGTCCAGCGCGACCGAGCCGATGGAGCGCTGCGAGGCATACGGTGCGTCCCCGGCGAGGCGGCAAGCCAGCGTTTTATCCAGGCGTTTGAAATCGACGATGGCCAGACAACGTGCCAACGGCAGTTCGGGTAGTTTGCTTACGTCCAGACGGGTTTCGTTGAGGAAGGCGCCAGTGCCGCGGCGGGCATGAAACAGCTCGTCGCGCACGGGGTCATAGACGAGCCCGGCGATGACCTGACCGCGGTCGAGCAGCGCCAGTGTGAGCGAGAATACCGGGAAGCCCGCACGGAAATTACTGGTGCCATCCAATGGATCGACGACCCACAGAGCCTGTTCTCCCGCAAGGCAACGGCTCCACGCAGCGCTTTGCTCCTCGTCGGTCATTTCTTCGCCCAGAAAACCGATGGTGGGGAAATGTTCGGCCAGCCAGCTCCGAGCGGCGGCTTGAACTGCATGATCGACGGCAGTAACCCAACTGCCATCCGCCTTGGTCTCGACCCCGGTTGCCGCCGTATTCATGTGCTGGCGGGCAATCCGACGCATGGCGTCGCGGGTTTGCGGCCAATCGGCATGCCAATCAAACCCAGTCGTCATCGCCGCCACCAAACAAGCCATCAAAGAACCCGCCGCCTGCGTCGTCCTGATCGAACATTCCGCTGCTGTCCGCCTGCATCGGGTCAATCGGGTCTGCCATAGGGTCATCGAAGCCGCTACCTGCATCGGTCATGCCGCTATTATCCCAGCCGCCGGCATTCGCATCCGCACTTGTGTCAGGCGAGGAGCCATACACATTTTCCGTGATATTCGTGACATCTTCTGTCGGTTGATTGCCCGCCAGCGCACCGCCACCCAAACCACCACCCATCAGGTGTTCGATGCCCTGAAACAGCAGGGCGCCCCCGAGAACGCCGGTTGCGGTGGCTGCCGCCGTGCCGAGAAACGAACCGCCACCGAAGGCCGCACGGGAAGAAGGCACCGCTGAGTTGGCGGCTGAAGCGGCGGCTGGCAGGGGAGAAGGTTCAGCCCGGCCGATGGGCTGCCCGTAGGCATTGGTCTGTACGGGGTTGTTCGGCATAGACTGGGGCGTTGTGCCACCAAGGAAGCTGCCGGATGCCTGCGACTGTAGGGCCTTGATCTGGGCCTGGGCCTGCTCCAGGGCCATTTCGAGTAGCAGGTGCCGTTGAACGAGCAGGTAGGCCGCATCGGGTGCTGCCGTGAATGTGTCACGGATCATTTGTGCCGCTTCGGGGTCTTGTGCCGAGGGGGGCATGCCTTGGGCCGCCTCGCGCAGGTTATTGAGCAGGTTGTTCAACAGGGTGCGCTCTTGATGGTTCATCTGTCCTCTCCTCAGGTTAAGCCAGAATAAGGTTTGTGCAAAAATATCCGATTTGATCCGGGCGCCAGAATGGCACATTCAGCGTTTGATTGGAGTCCGATCGTAACCTACGGTTCCCCGTTTTTCTTGTGACTTACCTTTTGTCGCCACTGGCCGCCAATCTATGTGAGAATCCCCGCCTGGGTTGCCATGATGCCGAATGAGGCGTGAATACCGGTCGGGTCGGGTTCGGATCGGCCGGGCCGGAGCGCTGGTTTCGGCTTTTACGGCAAAAGGTGATTTATACGTTATTTTTTCAGATCGGTGTTATCAATCCGCCCCGGGTATCTATGGGTATGAAATTACGCGCCAATGCGCACTGGATTTTTGGTTTTGCACTGGCCGTTGTGTTTACGCTGACCGCCTTTTTTGTGCTGCGCGGGCAGGAAGAGCGCGCCGCCGATATCGAGTTTGAGGTCCACGCATCCGAGCGGATAGAGGACCTGGCCGCCAGTATGCACCTGTCGCTGGATTATCTCGACGCGCTGGGTGCTTATTTCGATGCGACCAGCCAGGTGGACCGCGCGCTGTTTCAGCGCCTGGCTTCCCCCTTCCTCGATGACGGTTCACCCATCTCCGCGCTTGAATGGGTGCCTCGGGTGCCGGATGCAGAACGGGCCGCCGTGACCGCCGCGGCGCGGTTGGATGGATTCCCGGCATTTGAATTTACCGAGCGCGACGCCTCCGGGGCATTGATTCCCGCAGCCAAGCGCCCGGAGTATTTTCCGGTGTATTTTCTTGCCCCCTATCGCGGTAACGAAGCGGCTTTGGGTTTTGATCTTTGGGCCGATTCGCTGCGGCGCGCTGCCATGAGACGCGCGATCGAGACGCGCAAGCCCGTGGCGACGGATCGGATCTCGCTGGTTCAGGATTCGGTCAAGGCAAACGGCTTTCTGGTTTTTCGGCCCGTATTTGCGTCCACTTCACGTTTGGCGGAGCATCGATCCGCCCCGGTGCGCGGTTTTGTTCTGGGGGTATTCCGGCTCGATCGACTGATGGCAAAGGACGACGCTTACCATCCAGCGGTGCGGCTTGTGATCTTCGATAACTCGGCCAAAGGTGGTCCACAGCTTTTATATCCGGGTGGAGAATCTGCCGATATCTCGCAGGTGCTGTCCAGCCCGCACCAGCTGACCCGTACATTGACCGTGGCCAACCGAACCTGGACGGTAGTGGCCCTGCCGCGCTCGCCCGCCTTGTCCACTCACCATTCGGCGAGTACGGCGACTCTGGTTCTGGGCTTATTGCTCTCGGTGCTCCTGGCCGTGTATTTGCGGCAGAAGGAACGTCGGCAGGCGCTGATCGAGGACACCGTGCGGACACGCACCCACGATCTTAAACAAGAGCGCAATTTCAATCGGGCAATTCTGGATTCGGCGGGGGTTGTCGTCATGGTGATCGACCGCAAGGCCGAAATCATACGCTTCAATCTCGAAGCCCAGAGATTGACCGGCTGCACGGCCGAAGAAGTCGTCGGCAAGCCGTTTTATTGGGAACGCTTTTTGCCGCCGGATCAGCGCGCCGACATCAGAGTGCTGTTCGAGCGTTTTCTGGCCAAGGATATTCCCGCGCGTCTTGACATGCCCTGGCTCGATCGTTCGGGTAAACGGCATGAGTTTGACTGGAGCACCACGCTCCTGCTGGATGATCAGATGGCGCCCGAGTACCTCGTAACGGTCGGCATCGATATGACCGATGCCCGCAAAAACGCTGAGGCGCTATCGCGAAGCGAAGCGCGGTTTCGCCAAATGTTCGAACACAACAACGCGGTGATGTTGCTGATCGACGCACAGACAGGCGGTATTTTCGATGCCAACGCGGCGGCCAGCCAATTCTATGGCTGGCCGCACGAGGCGCTGTGCCACATGAATATTTCGCAAATCAATCGGTTCACTGATGAGGAAGTGGCGGCAGAGCGCCAACGGGCGGCGAACGAGTCGCGTCGCTATTTTATCTTTCCTCATCGGCTGGCCGATGGCAGCGTGCACACGGTTGAAGTGCATACCACGCCCATTGACATCGATGGCCGCAAGATGCTGTTTTCCATCGTTCACGATATTTCAGAACGGCTGGCGGCCGAAGCCCGGGTCCGGCAGCTTGTGCACGAGCAGAGCATCATGCTGGATAACACCCTGGTCGGGATTGTGCGTGTGCAGGATCGTATGATCATCTGGGCCAATCGGGCATTCGAGAACATGCTGGGCTACGGGCATGGCGCGCTCAATGGCCTATCTACCCGCAAACTCTATAAGGACGAGGCGACCTACGAACAATTCGGTGCGCGGGCCTACCCGGCCATTCAGGCTGAAGGCAATTACAGAGGTGAAGTGAAACTGCTGCGGGTGGATGGTCGACCGGTATGGTGCGATGTCAGCGGCGCTTCTCTTGAAGTGGCGACAGGCGCATCGTTATGGATTTTCCTCGATATAACCGATAAGAAACGGGCGGAGGACGAGATCCGTCAGCTGGCTTATTTCGATCCGTTGACACAACTGCCCAACCGACGCCTTTTGACCGACCGGCTGAATCAGGCACTGATTTCCAGCCAGCGCCGGGGCGAATATGGCGCGGTCATGATGCTGGATATGGATCAATTCAAAGGGCTCAATGACACCTTGGGCCATCATATGGGCGATTTGCTCTTGCAGGCTGTTTCACGGCGTCTTTCTGCCTGTGTGCGCCAGCAGGATACCGTAGCCCGTTTAGGTGGCGATGAGTATGTCGTGTTGCTCGAAGGGTTGGGGTTTGAAGACGCGGCAGCGGTAACCCGTGCGAAGCAAGTGGCCGAAAAGATTCGAGCGTCCCTGAGTGCGCCTTATCTTCTGGGTTTGCAGAATACGGAATATCACACCACGTCGAGTATCGGGCTCACCCTGTTTCTGGGGCAGGAGAACCCGGTGGATGTGTTGCTCAGGCATGCTGATCTCGCCTTGTATCAGGCCAAGGATGCCGGTCGCAATACGGTTCGGTTCTTCAGCCCGGCGATGCAGGCCGAAATTGAAACGATTTCGGCCATGGAAGCCGCCATACGCCAAGGATTGGCGCGAGACGAGTTCATTCTGCACTACCAGCCGCAAGTCGATCAGATCGGGCGTCTGGTTGGCGTGGAGGCGCTCATCCGGTGGCAGTCGCCCGAGCTTGGACAGGTCCCGCCTACCGAGTTCATCCCCTTGGCCGAGGAAACCGGGCTGATTCTGGAACTTGGTCAACGGCTTATCGATACGGCCTGTGCCCAGCTGAAACGATGGGGCGAAAGCCCGCTCAGCCGTGATCTGACCTTGTCGATCAACGTCAGTGCCCGGCAATTCCGGCAGGTGGATTTTGTCGATCGCCTGCGAAAGAGTCTGAGCGACCATGAGGCGAATCCCGCTCGCTTGATACTGGAACTGACCGAAGGGACTGTCCTCAAGGAGGTCGATGTCGTCGTGGCGCAAATGCGTGAACTCACCGAGCTTGGTGTCGGCTTCTCGCTGGACGATTTTGGCACCGGCTATTCGTCGTTGTCGTATCTCAAGCGCTTACCACTCACGCAGGTCAAGATCGACAAATCGTTCGTGCGTGATCTGGCCGTCGATCCCAGCGATGCGGCGATCGTGCGCGCCATACTGGCCATGAGCCGCTCTCTGGGGCTTCAGGCGATTGCAGAGGGTGTCGAAACGGCGGAGCAGCGAGAGTTTCTCTCGGAAAATGGCTGCGTTTTTTATCAGGGGTATCTATTCGGACGACCAGGGCCGATCGAAGACATAGATCGTCTGATCGGCGAGGGCACCATCCTGCTGTAATCCCATACGGTGTTGGTTGCCGTTGTTCAGGCTGGGTTTGCCCTTGCTTCCAGCCAGTTGCGTGCGTGTGCGCTGTCTTTTGTGATCTGTGCGATCAGTTCTTCCAGCGTGTTGAATTTCTGCTCGTCCCTGATGGGGTGCAAGAAGGCGACCCGTACCAGCTTGCCGTAGATATCCCGATCAAAATCGAACAGATGTACCTCCAGTCGGGCATCCTGTCCGTCGACCGTCGGGCGCGTGCCTACATTCGCCACGCCGTTGACGACGGTGCCATCAGGCAGCGTGGTGGTCACGGCAAAAACACCTCTGAGCGGCGACAGCCTGCGGTGAAGTGCCACATTGGCCGTCGGGAACCCCAGTTGCCGCCCGCGTTTGTCGCCGTGAATCACCCGGCCGCAGAGCGTGAACGGGCGACCCAGCAGACGCGCCGCACCGGCCACATCGCGCTCGGCCAGCAGAGCGCGAATGCGGGTGGAGGACACGCGTTCGCCATCCAGCGCCCAGGTGGCCGCGGCCTGCACCGAAAAATCAAATCGTCGCCCGAGTTGTTCGAGCAGGGCGAAATCGCCTTGTCGGCCCTGTCCGAAACGAAAATCGTCGCCAATGACGAGGTGGCGCGCGTGAAGGGCTTCCGCCAGTACGCGTTCGACGAAGGTTTCGGCAGTGAGTTGGGCAAAGGCCGTATTGAATCGAAGCACCAGCAACACATCCACCACGCCAAGCTCTTTGATGAATGCCACACGCTCCCGAAGACGCGTCAGGCGGGCCACCGGAGCATGTGGTGCGAAAAATTCGCGCGGTAGGGGCTCGAAGATCAATACGACAAGCGGAAGCCCGAATTTTCGGGCCTGATCGGCGGCCTGCCGAAGTACGGCCTGATGGCCCAGGTGAACGCCGTCAAAATTACCGAGTGTGACCACGCAGCCTTTCGGGAAGGCGGGCAAGGCACTCAGACCGCGAATCAGTTGCATAACAGGCTCGGTGGGTGGATCGATCGAGCCGATGTTTTATCACAAAACGCGGGGGGCCGGGCAAAACGAGGCTATTCGATCAGCCCCGATTCAACCGGAATGCGCCACCAGCGGATGCCCGCATTCGAGAAGTACGCGCGCAAGTGGTCGATAATCCGGTTCGCGGTGGCCTCATCGGTAAACAGGCTCATGCGGATGAGTGGCGCGGTGCCTTCAACCTGCTCCGCGACGCTCAGGCCATGGTGCGTGTCGTTGTGTCCGCGCACATTGCTCACCAAAAAAAGCGGGTAGTCGGCAAGCTCACTTAATTGATCGACAAGCTCGGCCTCAAGGGATTCCCGCGCGATCAGTGAGAGTATGAGGGCATTGGGTATCATGCCTTGGCCTCCGGTGATGGTTGTTGCGCGTTGCGCTGATCGGATGATTGGCCGAAGCGTTTATACAGGATCGGCAACAGGATCAGCGTGAGCAGGGTGGAAGTGACCAACCCACCGATGACCACGATCGCCAGTGGCCGCTGAATCTCCGAACCGGGGCCGGTTGCGAACAACAGCGGCACCAGACCCAGGGCGGCAATGGAAGCCGTCATCATGACGGGTCGCAATCGACGCAGCGCGCCTTGGCGAACCACCTGTTCGATGTCCATGCCCTGTGCCGCCAACTGGTTGAAGTAGGAAACCAGCACCAGCCCGTTGAGCACCGCAATCCCCAGCAGGGCGATGAAGCCGACCGATGCGGGAACCGATAGATATTCCCCGCTGATGTACAGGGCGACCACACCGCCGATCAGGGCAAACGGGATGTTGGCAAACACCAGCGTGGCCTGACGAACGGAATTGAAGGTGGTGAACAGCAACACGAAAATCAGCCCCAGTGCGATGGGTACGACAACCGCCAGGCGTGCGGCGGCGCGTTGCTGGTTTTCGAACTGGCCGCCCCATTCCAGACGATAGCCTGTCGGCAGCTCCACCTTCTCGGCAATCTGGTTCTTGGCATCGGCAACGAAGTCGGTGAGCGCGCGCCCGGAGACATTGGCACGCACCACGGCAAAGCGCGAGCCCATCTCCCGGGTAACGAAAACCGGGCCGGTGGTACGTTCGACAATGGCCAGATTCGAGAGCGGTTGCACGGTACCGTTCGGCAGTGCAATGGGTAAAGAGCTCAGTTTTTGTGGCGCATTGGTCAGTGCATCAGCACGAATCAAAATGGGCGTGCGCGCTGCGCCTTCTTGCACAATACCGGCCAGTTGGCCTTCAATCTGGGCGCGCAGGATATCTTCCAGTTGATTGACGGACAGCCCGTTCCGTGCGGCAGCGGCCTGGTTCACGGCAACATTCAGATACAACAGTCCTTCGTTATCCGTGGTGGCCACATCCTGAGCGCCGGGAATCGCGCTGACGACGGATTTGATCTCGTTGCTGACCGCGTTGAGTTCCGTCAGATCGCTGCCGAAAATTTTAATGGCCAGATCGCCGCGCGCGCCGGTCAGCATTTCGGAGACTCGCATTTCGATTGGTTGAGTAAAGCCGAAATTAAAGCCGGGCAGCGTGCTGAGCACGGCACGAATTTTTTCGCGCACCTCATTGATGCTGGCCGCTTGCCACTGATCCTTGGGTTTGAGGATGATGAACGTATCGGTGTCGTTCAGACCCATCGGATCGAGGCCGAGTTCATCCGAGCCGGAGCGCGCTACGATTTGCGCGATTTCCGGCACTTTCGCCATCAGGGTTTTCTGAATATTTGTATTGAGCGCGATCGTGGTGCCGAGGTTGGTCGAAGGCAGATTTTCCACCTGCATGACAATCGTGCCTTCATCGAGATTCGGCATAAAGGTTTTCCCGATCTGGGTGTACAGCAGGCCCGCCACCACAAGCCCCGCGATGGCCACCGCCACGACAGGCCACGGGCGTTTCAGCGCAAAGTTGAGGCTGGGCTCATAAATCTTGTGCAGTTTGCGCACAAGCCAGGGTTCGTGATCGGTCACCTTGCCGAGGATCAAGGATGCAATCACCGGAATCAGCGTGAGTGAGAGAACCAACGAGGCACCCAGCGCAAAGATAATGGTCAGCGCGACCGGCGAGAACAGCTTGCCTTCCAGCCCTTGCAGCGACAGCAGCGGCAGGAACACCAGCATGATGATGATAATGCCGGAAAATACGGGGGAGGCGACTTCACGCACCGAGCGATACACGATGTGCAGGCGCGGCAGATTGGGGTGTTTGTGCGCCTCGGCCAGATGCGCCACGGTGTTTTCGACCACGACGACGGCGGCATCCACCAGCATCCCGATGGCAATCGCCAAGCCACCTAAGCTCATCAGGTTCGCGCTCATGCCGAACTGCTTCATCAGGATGAAGGTGATGAGCGCCGCCATCGGCAAGGTGAGCGCGACCGTAACGGCAGCGCGCAGATTGCCCAGAAAAAGAATCAGAAGAATGAGCACCAGCACCACGGCTTCAAGCAAGGCCTTGCTGACGGTATGCACGGCGGCATTGACCAGATCGGCACGGTTGTAGAATACGTTGATCTTAAGATCGGGCGGCAGGCTCGGCTTGATTTCGGCCAGTCGCTGCTGGACACCCGCCACGACCGCGCGTGCATTGGCGCCGCGCAGGGTCAGTACCAGACCTTCAACGGTTTCGCCCTTGCCACTGTGCGTCACGGCGCCCAGGCGTGTGATCGCGCCGATGCGCACCGTGGCGACATCACGCACATGAATCGGCTGGCCGCTGCGCTGGGTGATAACCAGATTGCGCAGATCATCCAGCGTCTTGATCCGCCCTTCGGAACGCACCAGCCAGGCTTCTTCGCCCACGTCCAGCCGTCCGGCGCCGTCATTGCGGTTGTTCTGCTCGATGACCCGCATCAGATCATCCGTTGTCAGCTTCTGTGCTGCCAGTTGCGTCGGGTTCGGGATAACCTCGAACGTGCGCACAAAGCCGCCCAGTGAATTCACATCGGCAACGCCCTTGACCGCACGCAGCGCCGGGCGGATCACCCAATCGAGCAGATGCCGCCGCTCGGTCAGCGAGAGCGTGGGGCTTTGGAGCGTGAACATGAAGGCCTCGCCCAGCGGTGTCGTGATCGGGGCGACGCCGCCAGTCGTGCCGGCAGGTAAATCACCGCGGGCGGAAGACAAGGCTTCGTTCACCTGCTGCCGCGCCCAGTAAATATCGGTGCCTTCAGCAAAATCGAGCGTAATTACCGAGATCCCGTACTTGGAGGTCGAACGCAGCATGGTCTGGTTCGGGATGCCCAGTAAGGATGTCTCCAGTGGCGCAGTAATGCGGGTTTCGACTTCCGTCGGTGTGACGCCGGGGGCTTTGAGGATGATCTGTACCTGGGTTGGCGAAATATCCGGGTAGGCGTCGATTGGAATGGTGGAAAAGACCATCCAGCCGAAACCGGCCACCAGCATGGCGACCAGCAGCACCATCAGGCGCTGGGCGAGCGAAAAGGCAATCAGACGATGCAACATTATTCCGCCCCCATGCCGAGAGCCAATGCCTTGAGCTGGCTGACACCTGAGGTCACCACGCGATCGCCCGATTCAAACGAGCCGGATACAAAGACCTGCCCGCCCGCTTCACCTTTACGGCTGACGGGGATCGAGAAATAGTTTTGGCCGCGTTGAACGAATACTTCGGTTCGATCATTTAGCTCGGTTAATGCGCTTATCGGCAAAGATACGGCGGGTTTATCCTGTTCAAGCCATAAGGTGGCAGTCGTGATCTGGCCGGGGCGCAGGGTTGGACAGGGTGATTTCGGGCGCGCGCGCAGGGTAATGAGCTGGCTTACCGGATCGACCGCCAGATCCATCAGCGAAACGGGGGCGGATTCAGGGCAGCCGGCGATTTTGAGTTCGGCCTTCTGCCCGGCGGATGGTGCCTTGCTCGGGGAAATGGCCAAAAGCCACCACTGATCCTGTGTCGCGGTGATATCGAACAGGGATTGCCCGGTGGTGACACGCTCGCCCGGCATGACCATCCGTTGGGTGATCACACCCGTGATCGGTGCGCGCACGGGCAGATTGATGCCCATGTTCTGTTCGGGATTATCGGCACCCGCCGCCTTCAGACGCGCGGCCGCAGCCTTGAGTTCGGCTGACGCCATCTGCGCCTCGCCACGAGTGGCTTCAAGCCGTTTTTTTGCGATCAGCCCATCTTTGAATAAGGCCGAATCGCGGTTCAGGTTTTGCTGAGCGAGTGTGACCTTGGCTTGGGCCATCTGCCATTGCGAGAGGGCGGCACCAAGCTGGGCGCTGGTAATCTCAAACAGTGTTTCGCCCGCCTGCACGACCTGCCCCACTTGCGGCAACGTGCCCGCCACTTGCCCATCGGCCGGGGCGGAAACCTGCATGCTGGCCTGATTGCTTGATGCGGCGCTGATGGTTGCCAAACCCTGGGTAACGGGTATCTGTGAGGAAAATACGAGTGGTTGTGTTTGCACCTTCAGGTTGGTGCGCATCGCATCGGGAATGGTGATTGCCGAGGGTGCAGCGGTGTCTGGCGTGGCAGCAAAGCTCGCCGAGGATGTGCCCAGCCAGAAGACCATGCCCGTAACCGCAGTGGCGGCGAGTAAGGCCTGGGTAATCGGTGCGTGCGTAGGGCGTATGTTCATCTAAAGTTCCTATTCTGCGGCGGGCATCAGGCCCAGTGTTTGTTTGAGGCTGCTTTGGTCGGCACGATAGGCGATATGCGCCAGCCGGGCTTGCAGACGGGCTTCGGCGGTATCTCGTTCAAAAACGAGCAAGCTTGTCCAGTCGAGCTCACCCAGACGAAGCGCCTTTTGTTTGAGCGTCAGGGTTTTTTCTGACAGCGCAGCCCGCCGGTCGAGTTGCGCCAGGCGTGAAGGCCAGGCGGCTATGCGTTGGCGCAGCGCCATGACTTCGCCAAGAATCTGCTGTGTGTTCTTGATCAGCGCGACCTGAGCTGTAGCGCGCTGCTGCGCCATCTCGGCCAGGGCTGGATCGCGGTATTTCTGACCGCCGAACGGGATGCTCAAGGTCAGTTGCAGGCTGTTGTCATAGGGTATTCCACGGTCGCCCCGGTCTCGCTTTACGCCCAGGCCGATTTCGGGGGCGCCAGCGCCTGCCGCGCGTTCAGCATCAATGCGGGCCGTGCTCATGCCGACTTCGCTCGCCATCTGGCGCAGCAGTGGCTGCTGTGCGAGCAAGCCGTCGGGCGTGTTCAGTTCAGGATTGTTCAACAGGGCCTGTTCAGTCGAAGTGACTTGACCGAGATCGGAAGGCAGTTGGCTGGTGCCGGTTAACTGTTGCCAACGGGTCTGGATGGTGTCCAGTTGCATCTGGGCGGCTGTGACCGCCTCTTGCACGGCCAAGGCCCGGCTTTCAACACTCATGCGGTCGACCTCGGCTGCTTCGCCGTGCTTGAACTGCTTTGTGACGGCAGCGAGGTCGCGCTGCATGATGCGGTTACGCTCCTTGGCCGTTGCCAGTTCGACTTCGGCCTGTCGCCAACCCCAAGCCATCTGGCGTAATTCGCCAAGCAGGACGAGCCGGTTGGCTTCGGTGCGTGTTCTGGCATTGAGTGCAGACTGCTCAGCAAGCGAACGCCATGCGTCAGACTGGCCGAAACGACGCAAAGGCAGGCGGACTCCGAGCTGCATTTCGGTGGAACCGAAATCACTCATCAGCCGATCGCTACGATACAGGCCATCGACGACCGGAGCGCCAGCCAGAATGCCATTCGCACGCGCCTGTTCCGCTGCGAATCGCGTTCTATCCGCTTCGGTCACCAGATTCTGTGAAATCCGCTGTTCCGTTTGCATAAGCACTTGCGCCCAGCTTTTATGGGGCTGCTCGACAGGGCTTGGTGTGGCTGCCATGACCGTACCTGACAGCACGCCCGCCCCCAATACCAGACCCAGCAAAGCACGCAGCATTCGATGGGAAACGGACAGAGCGAAAACGCACCGGCCGCCACTGATTGTGGTGATGCACTTAAGATGGGGCGTGGCCCCTGTACTGACTGATTTTTTCATGGGTGTATTAAACGCGATGACTGTAGCGTTGGTGTTTCATGGATGTTTCAGTTTGTAACGACTGGCCGGTGATGATTGACGCTTGTCGGCACAGAGGGGACACTCTGCCCTCCTGCCATCCATGGCAGATTTTAGATAATGGCAGGTAATTGCGTGATGACAGACACTTTCCACGATTCGGCCATTTCGCCCAATGCGCCGCGTATTTTGGTGGTCGATGACGATCCGGGCATTCAGACGTTGCTCGGTCGGTATCTGCGTGAGCAGGGTTTCGATGTGCGTATGGTGGGCAGTGGGGCTGAAATGGATACCGCGCTGGCTGCGGACCCGCGCGTGGATTTGCTTGTGCTCGACATCATGCTGCCGGGCGAGGATGGTTTGAGCATCGCGCGCCGCCTTGATCCAAAAACGCGGCCGCCGGTCATTATGCTTTCGGCGCGAGGCGAGGATATCGATCGGATCGTCGGCCTGGAAATCGGTGCGGATGATTATGTGCCCAAGCCCTTCAATCCCCGGGAGTTGCTGGCGCGGATTCGAGCCGTTCTGCGCCGTCATCGTATCGAGCCGGATGCGCATGTTGAGAAGGCGCACCGCACGCGGGTCGGCGATTTTGCTGTGAATGTGCAGACACGGCAGGCGTTCCTGCATGACGAGGCGCTGGATCTCACGCATGGCGAATGGCAGTTGTTGCAGTTCTTCATCGAGCGACCGAACCGGGTCATCAACCGCGACCAGATCATGGATTATCTGAAAGGCTACGAGCGCTCGGCATTCGATCGCAGTATCGATGTGCGCGTCACCCGTCTGCGGCGGAAAATCGAGGAGAATCCTGCCGAGCCGCGTTATCTCGTGACAATCTGGGGCGAAGGGTATCTGTTCGCGCCATCGGGCCGCAGCCCGCGTTCTCCGGATGTTCCTGCGGCGGCGGGCGAGCCGACGTGATTCGAAAATCGCGCCCACCGCGTGTCTGGAGCCTGTTTTCCACTACCGCCTTGGCTTTGGTGGGCAGTGTCAGTTTCATTCTTGTCTTTGCCTTGAGTGCGGTGACTTGGTTCGCCATGGTGCCGATGGCCAAGCATTCAGCCGATGATCTTGCGGCCTTGATTGTGCTGTCGGCCCAGACCTGGGTTGAGTTACCCAAAGATGCGCAACCATCGCTGGCAGCGGAGTTGAAAACACAGCACGGTCTGAAGATCGAGGAAATTCAAACGCTGAGCCGACAACACGGCACCTTGCTGCCCTATGTGCGTTTTCTGCACGATGCGGTCGTGCGACGCTTGAATGCCTGCCCGCCCGGCACCAGGGATAATGCTACCGGGGAGTGTGTTTACATGGGGGTGTTGCCCGATCGGGCGGGGTATTGGCTGGAATTGCCGATGGCCGATGATGTCCTGCGGTTCGAGTTCTCCCGTGATCGCGTGGGTTACCGTATTCCCTTCACGCTTGGTGCCATTCTGGTGGGCGGTATCCTGCTCACACTTATCCAGGCGCTGTTTTTGACGCGGCGGTTGACTCGGCCGGTCAGTCAGCTTGCCGAGCAGGTCAGTCGAGGTTTGCCCGATGCCCCCCTCCCCTTGACGGGGCCGCAGGAAACCCGAGTGCTGATCGATGCGGTTAATCGGCGCTCTGCCGAAGTGGCCCGACTCCTGGAGAACCGGACCATCCTCTTGGCGGGTATCTCGCATGATTTGCGCACGCCACTGACGCGTTTGAGTCTCGGTCTGGCATTGGCGCAGGACGAAATTGATCCTGATCTGCAAACCCGGATGCAGGCTGATATCGAGCAGATGAATCGTTTGATTGCCGAAGTCCTGCAAATTGCCCGCGGGGTAAGCCAGTCTGCCAGCGAACCTACCCCGTTGCATTTGTGGCTGACTCGATTTGTCGCCGCATGGCAGCAGCGGGGCACGGCAATTTCCCTTGTTGTCGATGAGCCCTCCGCCGCATTGGAAATCGATGTTGCCACGGATAGCCTGCAACGGATTCTGGATAATCTGGTCGAAAATGCGCATCGTTATGGCCGCCCACCCATCACGTTGCGCTGCCTGCGCACGGCCGATGCACAAATACTGTGCATTGAAGACGAGGGGGACGGATTGACAACGACGGAAATTATCCGCTTGCGCGAGCCCTTTGCCCGCAAGGATGAGGCCCGTTCCGGTGTGACGGGATACGGATTGGGTTTGAGTCTCGCGCAGGCGCTGGCACAAGCACAAGGGTGGGAACTGGATTTGTATACTCCGGGCGAGCACCCTTATTTGCCAGACGGCCCCATGCCCAAAGGGTTGGCGGCCTGCCTTCGCCTGCCGGCCAGTGTCGCGCCCGTTCGGCTGCTTTCATCGAGCGAAGTATGAGTCGCTACTTTAAGCGTAGTTTGTAAACGAGCGAACCGGTGCGGTTAATTGGGCGCACCTTTTCTATGCGGGGTTTACCGGCAAGCGTGATTTTTAGTGTTTTTGCACCAAAAAAGTACATTTGACGGGCAATCGGATTTAATTTGTGTTTTTACGGTGCATTCACGCAGGGCGTCTCGTGCACGGTGATCCGCGCAAGTGGTGGATTAACACTTATGAATCAGGGTGTTCTTGGCCTGTTTTTCTTTAAATTCACGCGCTCTTATTTTAGGCATGATTCCTGCATTTATTGCCAAGACAAGCGTTTGGTTCGATGATGCGCGCTGCATAGTCTGTCTCACACGCGCTTTGCGTTCGCTTAATTTTGAAACTGCCCCTCTGGAGGAATTCATGTCCGTAAGTCATGCGATGAAAATGATGGAAGAAAACGGCGTCAAGTTCGTCGATTTCCGCTTTACCGATACCCGTGGCAAGCAACAGCACGTCACTTACCCCGCTGCGCGCGTGGACGAAGACTGCTTTGAGTCCGGCATGATGTTCGATGGCTCATCTATTGCCGGCTGGAAAGGAATTAACGCCTCTGACATGATTTTGATGCCAGATGCCAGCTCTGCGGTCATGGACCCGTTCTCTGAAGAATCCACCATGATTCTGATCTGCGACGTGATTGAGCCGGACACCATGCAGGGCTATACCCGCGATCCGCGTTCCGTTGCCAAGCGAGCCGAGGCGTACATTCAGGCTTCGGGTCTGGCCGATGCAGCGTACTTTGGTCCCGAAAACGAATTTTTCGTATTCGACGACGTGCGTTGGGGCAATGAAATGTCCGGCTCTTTCGTCAAAATCGATTCCAAGGAAGCTGCCTGGAATACCGGTAAAGAATACGAAGAGGGCAACATGGGGCATCGTCCCGGCGTGAAAGGCGGTTATTTCCCGGTTCCTCCGGTCGACTCACTGCATGATCTGCGTCAAACCATGTGCCTCGTGCTCGAAGACATGGGCCAGACCGTTGAAGTGCACCACCACGAAGTGGCAACCGCCGGTCAGTGCGAGATCGGGGTTGCGTTCAACACGCTCGTGAAAAAAGCCGATGAAGTACAGAACCTCAAATACGTGCTGCACAACGTAGCGCACAGCTATGGCAAAACACTAACCTTTATGCCCAAGCCAATGTACGGCGATAACGGTTCCGGTATGCACGTTCACCAGTCCATGGCCAAAGACGGCAAGAACCTGTTCTCCGGCGACAGCTATGCGGGTCTCTCGGAAATGGCCCTGTACTACATCGGCGGTATCATCAAGCACGCTCATGCGCTCAATGCGTTCTGCAACCCGTCCACCAACAGCTACAAGCGTCTGGTCCCCCACTTCGAAGCGCCTGTGAAGCTCGCTTACTCCGCCCGTAACCGTTCGGCTTCCATCCGTATTCCGTTCGTATCCAACCCGAAAGCCCGCCGAATCGAACTGCGCTTCCCCGACTCCACCGCGAACCCGTATCTGGCATTCGCCGCCATGTTGATGGCCGGTATCGACGGTATCCAGAACAAGATCCACCCGGGCGAAGCGGCCAGCAAGAACCTGTACGATCTGCCGCCGGAAGAAGAGAAAAACATCCCGGAAGTGGCGTTCTCTCTGGACGAAGCGTTGGACGCACTGGATAAGGACCGCGAATTCCTCAAGCGTGGCGATGTGTTCTCCGATGATCTGATCGATGCCTACCTTGAACTCAAGCGCGGCGAAGTCCAGCGTCTGCGCATGCTGCCGCATCCGGTCGAATTCGAGATGTACTACAGCCTGTAATCGATATGCCTGACGCAGGCTGCCATTCGGCTGCGCGGGCTTAAACGGCTTTAACAAAAAAATCCCCGGCCTTGGTCGGGGATTTTTTTGTCTCAAGTAAATTCAGGCGGGATTTTGCATTTCGCCTCCCCCACCTTCGCCGAGCACCACTTAACATCCCCCTTTAACGCGGGCTTCGCCTGCTTAACGCAGAGCTGGCGTAAGCCCGCAAAAAGGGGGTACAGGGGGGATTTTTACAGCACTATCCTTATCATGGCCAAGGGCACGCCCCGTTCAAATCCTTGGCTTCCACGCGTAAACGGCCGGATTTCGCCAGAACCAGATCACGTGCGTTGTTGGCGATATCCGTTGGCACACACACCCGCAATGTTCCCGCCGTAAATGCGCCACCGGGCTGGGAAGCAAAACCAAGTGGAGAAAAGATAATGGGCTTTTCAACCGGGGTATTACCCTGAACAACCACATCGTCCCGACGCGCAATACCGGTAAACAGGATCTGTTCACCCGCATCCAGCGTGCCGCTTTTATCTGCATCCACAAAGGCAAGCCAGCCGTTGGACCAATCCACGCTTGCGAAACAGCCCGATTGATTGCCCGCGCACAGCGTGACCGGCCGCCCCTTCACAATCGCCGTTTGCCGAGCAGCGCCAAAAGCCGAAACAAAATCATTTGCCGTCGTTGCAAGATGATTTTGCGCGGTCATACGTGAAAAAGATGGGATGGCAATGGCCAGCAGGATCATGGCGATGATGAGTGTCATCATCAATTCGATGGCCGTAAATCCGAGAGAAGAATCTGGCGGAGCGAAGCTCGGTTCAGTGAAGTGATTCGACATCTATTGCCCTCCATCGCCTTCTTCAAAGGAGTGGGCTTTATCCTAACGCAAATAACCAATCACGGGGACCTCAAAATACCCGTGTTCCGTCGTTCCCGCGAAAGCGGGAACCCAGAGAAATCAAGGCGCTGGATTTCCGCGTACGCCGGAATGTCGGGCTTTCGAGCTTCCCTCACTAGAAGATCGCCCCTCGCTGTCGGCCAGAACCATCAGTCAGAACTGTTAATTAGGACCGTCAGTTGGAGTAGAGCGGACAACATCCGGAAATCAACCCACCCATTGAACGAATTGGATCAGTCATGATTCATTTATGATGGTTTTCCTACCAACAATCAGCCACTGTGCCAGAACCCGATTCAGTTCGCGTACCAACCTGATTGATACTCAATGTGCCACATTGGGTATCGCGGCTCAGTTGCGCACCTGTCGGGGTTGCCGTAACAGTATAGGTGTTGGGATTTGCTGCTGCATTAGGTGCTGTGGCTACCACCGTGAAGGCGTAGTCCGCGCCCGAGTTTTGTGCAGTGCTGCAATCGAGCTGATTCGCAGCCGGAACGGGACTACCCACCACAGGATTAGCAGTCCCTGCCGAGTCCTTGTCATACCGCAAATTTGTCGTGTAATACCGTTCCATGTAATTGGCATACTCCGACAAACACCCCTCCGCCGCTGCGCGTTTGGTTTTTACCACGCTGTTGATATACGACGGGTATGCAATCGCCGCGATGATGGCGATGATCGCCAACACCACCATCAACTCGATCAGAGTAAAGCCGATTGAAGTCTGGAGTCTTCCGATATTTCGTGAGTTCATACGGATCGGATGGTTTTCGATAGTCATATCATTAATATCCTTATTAGTTAACCAGCTCACGCCAAGAAATGCGTTGTTTCGCATTCAAATTCTGCGGGTTGATTTTTGTGATGGCCGCATTGCCGCCACTAGTTTGAGTAATCAGATAAGGCAAACCGTTGACCGTGACCACATATGGGGTACCAACACCGTTTAATTGAACCCCGGCCACGGTTGAGCCATCGGCTGCTTTTTGATAACTCCCTGTCGCATCCGGGAAGAACCCTTCTGTTAATCCACCACCTGAGGCGATATCGAAGGCCATGGACCAACCGGTCTGCACACCCGGATTACACTCATTCGCAGAAATCACGGGGGGGATTGCCGTGTTCACTAATACTGCATTGCCCACGATGGTCGGGTTATAAATGATCTGCTCTTGCGCGCCAGGTAAATCAAAATACCAGCCATACTGTTTGTTGGCACTGTTACTATTGCCGCACGTTTTTGTCCCCTTCCAGCAGACCTGATTTGTGGCACTGACCGAACGATAGCCCTTGATCGAGCCAGATGTCGTGGCGGTTGTGGTAGCGGCTACCGACTGGCCTAGAAGCACACTCCGCGCTAATGTCTGCGGAGCGGATAACGATGCATATTGGGTTGTAGCGGCAGGAATTGTGACACCTGCGGTTGTGGTGGTTCCATTATCCCAATCACCCATATCCCAGTCCCAGATACCGTAAAAGGTTTGGGTTCCAGAAGCATAAGTGTCGCCAGCGAAGCTGGTAGCAGGTGTTTTCTGCCCAGTACCGAAAAGCACGATGACCCGGTTTTCGTTATCGACTTTTACGGATGCAATCGCAGGCGCTGTGGTAATGGGCTGGCGAACACTGCTGCTGTCCTTGGCCACATACAACGGTGTTGCACCGGCGTTACCAAACTTGGAAACCGCCCAATCCGACGGATTACTGCTGGTGACATTAAAGCGCCAGAGATTGCCTCGCTGGTCACCGGCATAGATATAGTCCGCAACATGATCATCGTCCAGATCGGCATAAGCGACCGAACTGATGCCATTCGGGGTGGCAGAGGAGCCCACACCCGTATCAAGAAATTTAAACGTGACCGCTCCGGTCGTTGAGTTAACAAGGCCAATATACACGCCTGCGCTGGTGCCGCTATTTAAGCCATTGCCAAAAATAAAGGCCCAGTCCCCGTTATGCAGGCGGGTGATGACGGGTGTGCCGGTGGTATTACCCAGGTGCGACAAGCCAGCTGAGGCATTGGTCCAGTCCCCTTTGACGAGATTGGCGGCGTTGGTCTCAGAAAACGCACTGGGATCTGTTATGTCCAAGGCATAGATTTCCTTACCACCCATCCCGAGCCCGCCCACCAGCCAAGTGTGCCAAGCACCTCCATAATACAGGTCACCGGCTACCGGCGAGGCATCCACAAAATAATGGTGTCCGTAGGTCGGGCTAGTTAAATCCACCACATTGGTATTGGCCAGCACGGAGGCAGGCATAAACGCCAAAACTTCCCTGCCGTCGTTATTCGTGCTGTTGTAGGTGCCATCTGCGTTATAGCTGCCCGAGCGGAAGCCATGCACCAAACCATCGTTACTGCCGGTATAGACAATATTCTCGCGCGTCGCGTTATCACTGACAAACTGGCTATAACCGGTGGTGGCCCCATTTTCGGGTGGTGTGCTCGTGGGGTACAAGGCATCCGCCCAGACACTCGGCAAAGCAGTGGCGGAGGGTGAGCCGACGACCACCGGACTGGAATCAATGATGTCGCCCAACACACTGGTTCGTGTACGTAACGGGCCGGGCGTTGCGGCTTCTTGCTCTTTTGACCGATTACCGCGAAGCCATGACAACCGCTCACTACCCAAGCTGTCCGAGGAATTCAAAATTGATTTTTGCGACGATGTTAAGTTCGTCCAACGAAATGGAATACCTGAAGTGCCATTCCATGTCACGATCGCTCGACTCGTTGGAGTTTGTCTTGTGATGGAGTTCAACGCATTACCACTGGCATCCGTGCCCATATTGGGACAATCGCCCCCCGTCAACACGCAACTCGCGTCCCAGTTGGCCACACTCGAAGCGGTCAACGTGCCGCTACTGAATACCAGGGGTTCAGAAACAAGTGAGCCCCACCAGTTATTGGGATTGTAGTAGGCAAGATAGATTTGCGTACCCGTTTTAACTTCACCTGACTGAATGGTATTGGCACCGACACTACTGGAGGACTGAATGGGTGCGGCCTGAAAACAGGTGATTTCGTGCACATTATTCGAGCCACCGGTACCCGCCGAAAAACCAAAACGGAACGCAGATGGCAGCGGACCGTTGTCTGCCGTGATGGACTGGTTGGTCAATACCGGCTGATAGGTTCCGCCATTGTAGCTATACATGAATGTAAGCAAATTCGCCGGCGTCAGGATCAGCTTGTAGGTGATGGGAATAGCATTTGTGCGATCAGAAGTGCTTTCATTGGCAATCAGCGTGGCATCTGGCAATACGCGATAACCACCGGGGATCGCGTTGTAGTTATAGGGCAATGTAACTTTTTCTGACGTTTCATCATCTTTAGGGTTGTCAAAGTAGCCATTTTTACAGGCATTCTTGACCATCTTTGCCTTGTCTGAATCGGAGGTTCCGTCTGGGAATGCAAGGGGGTAATTCTTGTTCAGCCACGCCCAATTGGTATTCCCCGCGCCACGCAGGCCAATCCGGTTCGGTTGGTAATACTTCCTACCTGAGTCGTAAAAACTATTAGTGCCATTAGCTGTCGTGCCATTCGGATCATTTGAATTATAAATCCCCGTATTGGTGTTATCGCCAGAATTAAGGAAGTTACCGAACTCATCCACGCCCAGGCCAAGATAGGCGTCTTGTAAGCCATCGTATTTACCGTTTATGTTCGAGCAGCTATAACCCAAGCTACCACCCAGAGCGCCAGCGGTCAGCGGCAAGTCTTTGGTGCCATCGGTCAGAAAAAAACTGATGCCATCGGCACCATCTTTTGCCAAACCACCCTTGTCGCCGCCGTAGGTATAAGTTGTAAAGGTTACCTGTAAGCCTTGCGATGTAGGGAAGGTGAAGTCCGAAATAATCGCACCGGTTTGATTGTTTTGAGCCGGCGTCAGGCGCAGTGCGCCTGAACCTACAGTATCAACGGGCGCGCTACACGCAGGGATTGTGCCGGCACCACTTCCTGCCGTCATGCATGCGTCATCCAGCGCCTTCCAGTTATTGTTGGCTGAAGCCCCGGTAAAGTTATCTACGATCGGGTCTACCGCACTGGCTTGCCCCGAGCAAAGCAACGCCAGCAAAGCGGCTAAATAAGTAACTTTGAATATTTTCATGTTGATCGTCCTTTGAATACCAATCTTTTTTGGGAGCGTGACGTAAGTTCAATCATCTCTATTAAGAGCCCAAAAGGGCGTTTAATCTCTAAAGGTGGACTGCAGCGTGACTACAGCTCTATCTGCACTGTTGGCGGGGTCGCCACTGCGTGCCGTGATTCTAAAATAGGTTGAGTTGGCGCCAGCACCACATCCGCCGTAACTGGCACACCCTGAGAGCTGCTTCACAGATCCGTTGGTATCAGCAAAGTCACCCATGTTCTCGACCACAAACTGTGGCTGTCCACTGGCCAATGCACCCGCATCGAATTGACTGGTTGCCAACGTTTGTACCGTAACCGTCGATTGATCCGAATCCGTAAACGGATCCGTGGCACAAACCTTGTTATTAACGGGGCGACAATCCCTGATCGTTGTATCCGTCGGGTCATTTAAAACCAGTGATTCTCCCGCTCGAAGCGCGGCTTCGGCACTTTGAAACGCAATTTCCCGATCATAAAAGTTCGATGTCATCTGCTGCTGCATCGTGGTACCACGAATGGCGGCCAAGCCGACAAGAGTCACCACGACCAGCAACACCAGCGCGACAACGAGGGCCACCCCTTTATTTTTGACACCCGGATGGCTTGAGCCAGTAAATAGGTAATTATTCATATCAGTTGACCCGATTACGCAGCGTGACGGTTGTCGTGAAACTGCGGGTTAAAGGCTGGATATCCGTGCCGGCTCTTTGATCCGAACTCTGCGTGATAAGCGTGATTTGAACCGCATCCACCTGCGCCCAGTTCCCAGCTACACCCGCGGCATCCACAAAATCAGTGCTGCCGGCCAGGTGATATAGCAAATCCATGCCCGTGACATTCCGCACTATTTCTTGCGGTGTACCGGTTGCACCACCCGAAAGACCCACTTGATAGAGGGACCGCCCGCCCACCGAATTGTTGCCGATGTACCAATACACGGATTTGAGCGCGGCAAGTTCTGAGTTGGTGCCATACCAGTAGGGCGTGCCGGCAGTGGGATTAGTTGATGCATCGCAGGTTGCTGGTCCCGGAAAACCCACTTGGTCGGTACAGTTTCCCGGTGTGGCACTGTTGCCAGTATTGTGCCCCACTGTCACATTTGAGGAGTTGTAGTTGGTAACCTGCACGATCGTGGCCTGCGATGGATCACATACGAGTACGATGTCGCCCGGATTGATCGCTGTTGTTGATTGGCTCAACTTGAAATTGGCGGAGTTTGACTGCCCCCCTTTGGCCGACCCGTCCAGAGAAATTCCGGTACCCTCTACCAAGGCAAGGCGCATAGAGTCAGAGTGTGGCCCGGCCGCCCTAGACCCAGCAGCACCTGTGGTGTCCAAATCCACAGGCGGGTCGCCAGCCAAGGAGGCACTGGCATCATACCCCTTGAGTGCCGTGGTCCAGTCGAGCAATCCGGTACCGCCACCGATCACCGTGTTTACGATGCGAGACGAGGCGTTACCGCAAGGTGTGCCACCGGCCTGTCGAATATCACGCGCCAAAAATTCAAAAGCGGTGCGTGAGCTATCCTGAACTTCGGCCAGGGCTTGATTGGTTCGGTACGATTGTTGGTTAGCGAGAAGCACGCTAATCACGCCACCGATCACAACCAAACCCAAAACGAGCGAGATCATCAGCTCGACTAGCGTGAATCCCCGGTTTTTTTTCAAGAGGCATGCACTGCGATAAAAATGAATTGGATACTGGTTCATAACATGGCCCGAGTAATAACTTGTTGGGTGGCGGATCCGCCCGTGCCCGCTCGACTATCATCAAACTGAATGGTAATGGTGCAATCGCCTGTGTTCGAGCAACTCACCACACCTGTCGTCGTGTCATTGGCACCCAAAGTGTTCGCCAGCTGCGCGCACCAAACACTCAGTTGATCGGTTGCCAATCCCGAGCCGGTAGCTGGGCAGGCGTCGGCCGTCACCGTTTGGTTGTAGGTACCCGCCAGCGCATTGGCCCGATCCGCGCGCATGGCATCGAGAATCGAATAGCTCGCCACCACCGCCATGCTGCGCGCCATGGCACTATTGTTGGTAGACAGCGATTTGGCCTGTAGTGCCGCAATGCCTAAAAAGCCGATGGACAGCACCAGGACGGCGATAAGCACTTCAATCAAGCCCACGCCGCGCTGGTTGGGGCCGTAAATGGGTTTATTGACACGTTCCACTGGGACCTCCTGCGGTGCAATTCGCATTACTTTCTGTGCATGTAGAAACCACCGAACCGGAAGTGAGATAAACACAACGATGGTTGTTGCTGGAAATCTGGCCGGTATAAATATCGGCAACCAAGCCACTGTAGGGCGCGGTGGATGTGGTGGTATGCGCCAATCCCTGAGCACCATAGTTCAACGCCTTAACATTTTTAATATCAATCACGCTGGGCTGAATGCCGGAAATACCCGCATGAATTACAGTGGCGCTGCCCGCCGGAAAGTTCACGCTGCACGTATTATCGCCGCACACACCCACATCGGCATTACGCTTGATGGCCGCCATGCGCGCAATGGCGAGGTTGCTCACCAAACTGTTCGCGCTGGTTGTAAGCTTGTTGCTCACCGTAAGATAGGTGAAACTCGGAATCGCAATCGCCAACAGAATGGCGGCAACGACCAAGGTGATCATCAGCTCGATAATGGTAAACCCGCGCATTCGACGGTGACGGCCTTGGCTGCCGCGAGGGTGCGTCGATGCGCTGGCTGGGGTTGTGTGGTGCGGATTTAGTCTCATTTATTCCAATCCTTTTGTTCGACGTTATATAAGCACACAACCAAAACCCACGCCTAGTGGCTGGTTGCCGAATGGTCAAGTTGGCCCGATAAACGGCGCGGGGTTGGTTTTGCGGCGTGCGTCATTGTGCAAATCCCCCTCATTCCCCCTTTTTCAAAGGGGGAAGCGAAATGTCAAAGCACATCACCCTCCTTGAGCAAAGGCACTGCTCCACCCCACCTTCGCACAGACACCACTTCACCCCCCCCTTTAACGCGGGCTTCGCCTGCTTAACGCAGAGCTGGCGTAGCCCGCAAAGGGGGCAGGGGGGGGGATTTGCCGCGCTGCACCCAGGCCACTAAATCCCCCCTCATTCCCCCTTTTTCAAAGGGGGCGCACGGCCAAAATGCTGGGCGGCAGCTTTTTGCAAAAGCACGCCGCTTCACCACTTCTGGCAAAGGCATCGCCCCGCCATTTCGTAAACGCACCCGCTATTATGTATCTGATGCACAAGAAGTCATTCTTGTTCGGGCCGAGCACCAAGGCCAAGAAAAAGTGTCGTATTTGTGGTCATGGCTTAGAATAAATACATGTATTCACATTAAGGCGGTGAGCATGCCAACTTCAATACGTCTTGCGCCTGAAACTGAACGGCGCCTCAACCTCTTGGCTGAACGAACAGGGCGAACCAAGGGTTATTATCTGCGCGAGATTATAGAACAGGGGGTATCGAAGAAGCACAGGACTACTGCCTCGCTTCGGATGTACTTGAACGTGTGCGCATTGGGCAGGAACCCGTGTATTCAGCCGCTGACGTGAGGAAAGAGCTTGGCCTGGACGATTGAGTACACCAAAACAGCTAAAATTCAATTATGCGTAACCACAACCCGGGCCGCACATGCTGAAATTCGAATGGGACAATGCAAAGGCGCAATCGAATCTCGCCAAGCACGAGGTATCCTTCGAGGAAGCCGCCTCCGCGTTCGGTGACTCGCAGGCTCTGACTTTTCCCGACCCCGATCATTCCATAGGCGAAAAACGCTGGCTGACTTTCGGTGTCTCATATTCGGATCGGTTACTGGTTGTCGCTCATGCCGAGCGAGGCCGATCCATTCGCATCATTTCGGCGCGAAAGGCGACGCGCCACGAACGAGGAATTTACGAACATGGATAACGATGAAATCAGATCCGAGTACAAACGCGAAGATTTGGGCAAGGGTGTTCGCGGCAAGTATTTCGCCCGCTTCACCAAGGGAACCAATCTGGTTTTACTGGATGACCGTGTGGCCAAGGCATTCCCGACCGCAGAGGATGTGAACGCTGCCCTGCTGGGTTTGCTTGACTTGGTACCGAAGACTCGCATAACAGGTCGTTCCAGCGGACGCACTAAAACGCGCCGCTGAGCTCGAACATAAGGCAAACTCGATAAACCAATCGCGCGGCGCGTTCTTGTTGTTCGAATTGGGAATCGACGTGAGGTTTACCGATAGACCGTCTCAAGCAGAAACCCCGCCGAAGTCTGTATTGCGCATCAGATAAATAATAACGAAAGCACATCACCCCTCCTTGAGCCAAGGCACTACTTTCCCCCTTTGGCAAAGGGGGGCAGGGGGGATTTGAATTCGCCGAAGCCATCCAGGCCTGCAAATCCCCCTCATTCCCCCTTTTTCAAAGGGGGAAGCGAAATGTCAAAGCACATCACCCCTCCTTGAGCAAAGGCACTACCCCCCCTTTGGCAAAGGGGGGGCAGGGGGGATTTGAATTCGCCGAAGCCATCCAGGCCAGCAAATCCCCCTCATTCCCCCTTTTTCAAAGGGGGAAGCGAAATGTCAAAGGGGGAGACGAAATACCAAAGCATCGAACCAACACCTTTTTCAAAGGGAGGGGCGCGCGGCGGTCGATGCCGTGAACTTTGTCAAAAAGTGGCGATCCGCGCCCGGTGCGATTGTCAAAAAGTGACAATTTTGTTTTAACTTACCAAATCACAACACAAACCAACCATCGGCCGTACTGCGGCCCAAGCAGAACCATCCGCATTCCAGTGCGGTTTGGAGTGTTTTTCGGGCATTTCGTAACCAAGCCATCAACAACTTGGCATGTGGATTGCTTAACGCTTGTACCGGGCAATCTCGCCCACTGTGTCACAAAGGAGTGATGTCATGCTTAAGCAAATGAAGATGAACGTACAAAAGGGTTTCACCCTGATCGAATTGATGATCGTCATCGCGATTATCGGTATTCTGGCCGCCATCGCGATTCCTGCGTATCAGGATTACACCATCCGTGCCCAGGTTTCTGAAGGCATGTCACTGGCTGATGGTGCTAAAACTGCCTTGGTTGAGGCTTACAACAATAAGGGTGCTTTCCCCTCTAAAAACGCATCAGCAGGTTTAGCTTCGTCTCAATCAATCAAAGGCAACTATGTAAGTGCAGTGTCTATAGGCACGGGCGAAGCGACATGTCCTTCTTCAAAAGACGGCATTATTACTGTCTGCTACGGTGGCCCTAAAGCTAACACAGCAATTGGAACTGGAGCGAAGCTTGAGTTGAGTGCGATCACAGCCACCGGAAGTGTTCAGTTCACTTGCAGAGGTGCTGGCACTATGGCGGCCAAATATCTGCCTTCTTCTTGCCGTTAATTCTCGGTTAGTTTGATAGTGTAAACCCCGCTTCAGCGGGGTTTTTTATTGAATGAATCCCCCGCCTCCCCTTTGCAAAAGTGGATTGAGGGTATTTGCGTTACGATACCCGACTCTGATTTGCCGCCTCCATTGCACAGGATTGCTTATGCCTTACTCGCTACCACGCGCTTCGCTCAAAGATCGCTTGCTGTTGATTGCTTTGTTGTTATTGGCGGTGCTGGTGTATTGGCCGGGTTTGTCGGGCGGTTATATTTTTGATGATTTTGGCAATCTGGTGGATAACGCGGCCATGGCTCCGGAGGCGGTGCGGGCGCATTTTTGGGCGGCGGTGTGGTCGAGTGGTTCGGGGCCCACCGATCGGCCGATTTCGATGTTGACCTTTGCGCTGCAGGATTGGTTTACGGGCTTGGCGCCGTGGCCGTTCAAGTTCGTGAATCTGTTGATTCATCTGGCCAACGGGGTGCTGGTGTTTATGCTGGTGCGCGCGGTGGTGGGGTGGGTGTTTGTTTCTGGGGCTGCCCCATTTAGCCCTAGAGGCGCTAACACACCCCCACCCAACCCCCCAAGCACCGACACACCCCCACCCCAGCCCTCCCCCATAAAGGGGGAGGGAGCGAATGCCCCGTTGTCTTGCGCTGAAGAAGCCCCTCCCCCCTTGTGGGGGAGGGGTTGGGGTGGGGGGGCAGGGGCTCTTACTCCCTCCCCCCTTGTGGGGGGCGTAGCGGGCCGTGTTGCCCCACGGCCCCGGACGGGGTGGGGTGGGGGTGCTAAACACTGGCTCATCACCCCCAACACGCTGGCATTACTCATTGCAGCAGCGTGGCTGCTTGCGCCCATGCAGCTCACGGCGGTGCTGTATGTCATCCAGCGCATGGAATCGCTGGCTTCGTTCTTTATTCTGTCGGGTTTGTTGTTGTACTGGCAGGGGCGGATGCGCCTGATTGCGGGGCAAGCGGGTGGCTGGTGGCGCATCTGGGCGGGGTTGATCGGTGGCACGCTGCTGGCGACTTTCGCCAAGGAATCGGGTGTGATGTTGCCGGTATATGCGTTTTTGCTGGAATGGCTGCTATTGCGTGGGCGCACGGCGGCGGGCTTCGAGCCTAAGTTTATAGGCGTGTTTTTGCTGGTACTGGTGCTGCCGGGCATCGCGGGGCTGCTGTATACCTTGCCCAGCGCCCTCAATGGCAGCGCCTATGCCAGCCGCCCGTTCGATTTAGCCGAGCGCCTGTGGACGGAAGGGCGGGTGATGGTTGATTACCTGCACTGGCTGATCGCGCCTACCCCGAATGCCTTGAGTTTGTATCACGATGATATTGCGCTTTCGACCGGCTGGTTTGCGCCCTGGACGACGGCGACAAGCTGGGCCTTGATTGCGTTGTTAGTCGGCGCGGCCTTGTGGTTGAAAAACCGCGCACCTCTGATTGCCTTGGGTGTGTTGTGGTTTTTTGCCGGGCACCTGCTAGTTTCGACCTATATCCCGCTGGAACTGGTGTACGAGCACCGTAATTATTTGCCGAGCATCGGGGTGTTTATCGCGCTGTTCGGGTTGATGTTTGCCTGGCGGCCAATGGATGCCGAACGTGCCCGCGTGATGCGCACGCTCATGCTGGCCGGTGCGCTGGCGCTGATTGCGCTGTATGCGGGCTTTACCGCCTTGCGGGCACAGGCTTGGGGCAACCCGTATCGGCTGGCGTATTTTGAGGCGACCACGCATCCGGATTCGCCCAGAGCGAATTATGAATTGGGGCGTGTGATGATCATCATGGCGCCAAATACCAACAGTCCACTGTTTCAATTCGGCATGAGGCAATTCGAAAAAGCCAGCCAATTGCCCGGCGCGAGTATTCAGGCCGATCAGGCGCTGATTTTTATGTCTGCCAAAAACAACCTGCCGATTGCGGCGGATTGGTGGCAGCGTCTGCGCGCCAAAATCGAACGCCAACCGCTTTCTGCTGAGGATGTGGGCGCGTTGTATAGCCTGATTCAATGCAGTACCAATGGGGTGTGCCGCTATACGCCGCAAGAAATTGCCGAATTGGGGCAAACACTGCGCCTGGCGCTTTCACTTCATCCGAATAATGCGGGCATCGTGACGTTGCTGGCGAATTATTCAGCCAATGTGACGCATGATTTTCCGCTGGCGTATCAACTCATGCAACGCGCCGTGGCGATTGATCCGAAAAAATTCAGCTACTGGAATAACCTCGTCACGCTGCAAATCGCAGCCGGTAAATTCAGCGATGCGCGGGTGGGTATTGAGCGGATGGGTGAACTGAATGGCAAAGGGATTCACGACGCGGAAATTGCCTCTGCCCGTGCCGCGCTCGCGAAAAAAGAGGCCGAGGCGGGGCAATGATGGTGTGCCCTAACCCCCTCCCCAACCCCTCCCCACAAGGGGGAGGGGCTTTCAGTTCCTCCCCTTGTGGGGAGGGGCTTTCAGTTCCTCCCATTGTGGGGGGGCTTTCAGTTCCTCCCATTGTGGGGGGCGAAACAGGCCGAGCTGCCCCACGGCATCAAACAGGTTGGGGCGTTTTTAACGCCCTCCCCCTTTTATGGGGGAGGGTTGGGGTGGGGGTGTGAAGTGAGCACCTGCGCTTAACGTTACCCCCTCCCCAAACCCCGCCCAGGGCCGTGGGGCAGCACGGCCCGCTTCGCCCCCACGAGGGGGAGGGGCTTTGGTGCGAAGTGTGAAACAAGAACAACGAGGCTAAACATGACACATTCACTCATCAAAAACGCCCGTGCCTTGCGCACTAATATGACCGAAGCGGAGCGGGCGATTTGGCAGTATCTTCGGGCGGAGCAGATGGGTGTCAAATTTCGCCGGCAAACGCCTATTGGTCAATATATTGTTGATTTTGTCTGTTTCTCTCACAAGCTGGTGATCGAGATCGATGGTGGGCAACATGCAGATTCCGCGAGCGATCAGGCACGTGATGCGTTTTTGGTTTCTCAAGGGTTTAAGGTGCTGCGGTTTTGGAATAACGAGGTGGTGCAGCAGTTGGATGGGGTTTATGAAACGGTGCGTTTGGCGTTGATTGAGTTGATGCATGGGGATGAGGCGGTTGAGTCTTCTCACCCCCACCCCAACCCCTCCCCCATAAAGGGGGAGGGGCTTTAATGCCTAACCTTCTGGGGGAGGGCTTTGATACCTCCTTCAAGCAGTGGCTCAATAGCTCCCTCCCCCTCCATGGGGGGCGCAGCGGGCCGCGTTGCCCCACGGCCCCGGACGGGTTGGGGTGGGGGTGAATGAATCTATATCAACTAAATCAACAAGTAAATTTGTCTTAAGGAACGAACATGCGGATTGATTGGAAGCCTTTTGTGGCCGGGGTGTTTTTGCTGGCACTGACGTACATCGTCTATCTGCCGGGGCTGTCGGGCGCATTTCTGTTTGATGATTTCGGCAACCTGCCGCCACTGGGCGACACGGGGCCGATTCATCATGCCTGGCAGGCTTGGGCGTGGATTACTTCGGGTTTTGCCGGGCCGACCGGGCGGCCGATTTCTCTGGCGAGCTTTCTGATCGACACGCGCACCTGGCCCGCGCCTCCTGAGGGATTCAAGCACACGAATGTTGTTATTCATCTGATCAATGGCCTGTTATTGGCTGGTTTGAGCCACGCTCTGGCGCGTGGCTTCGGGCTGGACCGGCGGCGGGCGATCTGGGTGGGTGTGTTGGCGGCGGGGTTCTGGCTGTTGCATCCGTTTTGGGTGTCTACCACGTTGTATGTGATTCAACGTATGGCGATGCTGGCCGCGTTGTTTGTGTTCGCGGGCTTGTGGGCATTTGTGCATGGGCGCTTGCAACTGCGAGCAGGCAAGCCGATTCGGGCTTATATCTGGATGAGCATGGGGCTGGCGCTGGGTACGCTGCTGGCTACCTTCTCCAAAGAAAATGGCGCCTTGCTGCCCTTGTTGGCCTGGGTGATCGAGGCGTTTGTATTCGATACCGATCAGCGGGCGCTTGATCGCGATGGCAAGTGGTTTATCTGGTGGCGACGGCTGTTTATTTATCTGCCGAGTGCCGTCTTACTGGCGTATATGGCGTATCAATTGCCGATGCTTTTTGCGGGCCAAACGTATGGTCGCAATTTCACGCCCTGGGAGCGCCTCCTGACCGAAACACGGATTGTGTGGACGTATCTGCGGGAACTGTGGTTGCCGGGATTGCATGATGGCGGGCTGTTCAATGACGATATTCGGATTTCAACCGGCCTGCTGCAGCCGATTTCAACCCTGTTCGCTGCCTTGGGTATCCTGTTGCTCGTCGTCGTTTCGGTATTGGCACGCATGGCGCGCACACCTTGGATTCGAGCCGTTGGACTGGCGATTGCGTTCTATTTTTTAGGGCAGTTGTTGGAATCGACCTGGTTACCGTTGGAGTTGATGTTCGAGCACCGTAATTATCTGCCCGCCGGCTTGATGTTTTTACCACTGGCCGTGTTTCTCGTGCAACACACCACGACCAAGCAACGCTGGCCCGCGTGGACGGCCGTGGTGATCTTGACCGTCTTCGCGTTGTTGACGACCAAGCGGGCCGATGTGTGGGGCAAGCCCTTTGTTCAGGCGTTGAGTTGGGCGCATCAACACCCAGATTCGGCGCGGGCGCAGAGTTATCTGGCCAACTTTTGGGAACAAACGGGTAATTACCCCGAAGCGGAGCGCTTACTTGATGGGGCCTTCAAAAAACATCCCGATGATTTGCTCGTGCTTGCCAACCGCGCGTTTGTTGCCTGTGATATGAACGCGGCACCCGCTGGATTGAAAACATCATTATTGAATCTGGCTAAACGAGGCGATCTGGCACAGAACGTCACCGGTTATCAATTCGATACCTTCCTTGGCCGACTGCAATCCGATTGCACGGTATTTGGCCCCAACTTCGGGATGCAACTGATCGATGCCGCTTTGCTTAACCCGACGGTAAAACGCAGCGATACCGCACAACGCAGCCTGTTGCATCGACGCGCACTGTATTGGCTTAAAGAAAGCGCACCAGAACGCGCCTTTGCGGATATGAAAAAGGCCTTGCTGCTACCCGGCGCGGAACCGGGCTCTCGCTTGTTATTTGCCGCCGAGTTGGCCAGTGCACATCAACCCGCGTTGGCGCTGAAACTGCTCAATGAAGTGCCCTCAACGCTACAAAATATCCACGGTTGGTCTATGCCAGCAATCCATCGTCGCGTTTTGCGTAGCGCCGGTTTTTATCAGGATGGCGAGGCCCATTTGCGGATGGAGTTACAAAAGGATTTGGATGCCCAAGCCGAAACCCATCAACCATGAAATTTGGTTTGGCGCGGTAAATCCCCCCTGCCCCCCTTTATGAAAGGGGGGAGTGAGGTGGTGGCTTTGCGAAAGGGGTTTGTTGCGTTTAGGCATTTCGCCTCCCCCTTTGAAAAAGGGGGAATGAGGGGGATTTAGTGGCTTCGGTTTGGCGCGTTAAATCCCCCCTGCCCCCCTTTATGAAAGGGGGGGTGTTAGGTGGCGCCTTTGCGCAAGGGGTGTGTTAGGTGGTGCCTTGCTAAAGGAGGTGTGCTGCCTTTAAGCACTTCGCCTCCCCCTTTGAAAAAGGGGGAATGAGGGGGATTTATTTGCTGCTCGGCAGCCACAAGGGTTTAACCACTGCCCATACATTATCCAAAACAATCGGTTCACCTTCGGCGGTGGGATGCAGACCATCTTCCTGCATGAGCTTGGGATTCGTGGCGACGTCTTGGAGTAAAAACGGTACCAGCGGCAAAGCATTTTTTTCGGCAAGCTGTTGATACATCGCGGCAAACGGTTCGGCGTAGGCGGGGCCGTAATTGGGTGGCAGCATGATGCCGAGCAACACGACGCGCGCGCCGGATTGTTTACTTTGGTCGATCAGTTTTTGCAGGTTCTGGCGAATCAATGTGAGCGGCAGGCCGCGCAAGCCATCGTTGGCACCCAGTTCCAGCAACACCCAGCCCGGCTGAACGATGTCGAGCAATTCGGGCAGTCGCGACAGCCCGCCGGAGGTGGTTTCGCCGCTGATCGAGGCATTCACGATTTCCCATTTGCGGGTAGCACCCGCGCTTTTCTCCTCAAGGCGCTTTTGCATCAGGGCCACCCAGCCTTGGCTTTCGGCCAGATTGTGTGCGGCAGAGAGGGAATCGCCCAGTACCAGAACGGTATGTGAACGCGCTGCGGCCATTACTTTGTTTGAAGTTTTATCTGGAGTTTCGTGCGGGTTTTCTTGCCCAAACGCGGTCGATGCACTACAAGCTATGAGTGCCGGTAAAAGTACCGGTAAAACCAATTTCAACTTCAACCCCAAGTTCAACCTAAACTTCAACCCCAATTTCAACATTGATAGCCAAAGGAATTTCATGCGATGCCTCCTGAGCCCCAAACTATTTCTCATGCCGCCTCGCTGCCGGAGGATAGTGCCTTGATTCTGCGTGCGCTGCGGGTTTCTAAAACCGTCACAGCGCCCGGGAACGAACCTCTGACCATTCTGCGTGAAGCGAGTTTAACAGTTGCCACGGGTGAGGCCGTGGCTTTGATGGGGGCGTCGGGGGCGGGCAAGTCTACCTTGCTGGCTTTGCTGGCAGGCTTGGATACGCCGACAAGCGGTGAAGTCGAATTGGCGGGTTTTACCTTGAATAACCTGAACGAGGATGAACGAGCCGCCGTCCGTGCGGGCCGGGTGGGTTTTGTTTTTCAGTCGTTTCAGTTGATCGATGGCCTGACGGCTCTGGAAAATGTGGCCTTGCCGCTGGAATTACAGGGCGTACCCGACAGTACCGCACGGGCCAAATCCGCACTGGCGGAGGTGGGTTTGAGTCACCGCCTGCACCATCTGCCCAAGGTGCTTTCAGGCGGTGAACAACAACGGGTTGCCTTGGCGCGGGCGTTTGCCGGAACGCCAGCCATTCTGTTCGCCGATGAGCCGACCGGTTCGCTCGATACCGCGACCGGCGAGCGCATCATCGATTTGCTGTTCGCACTGCGCGATCGGCATCAAACCTCGTTGGTTCTGGTAACGCACGATCCGGCCCTGGCGGCTCGATGCAATCGGGGCTATCGCTTACAGGGTGGCGTACAGGGCGGAGAATTAACCCCATGGCAATAGCCGACCGACCTAAACCCGCATTCAAGTTAAGTCTATTCTCTTTAATTTCATTGGCTTGGCGCGGTTTATGGCGCGAACTGCGTAGCGGCGCGCTGATCACCATGTTTCTGGCGCTGTTGATCGCAGTGGCTGCGGTGACGGCGGTCGGGTTCTTTACCGATCGTGTGGACGCCGGTATGCGGGCGCAGGCCGCCGAGTTTCTGGCCGCCGATGGCCGGATCGAATCGCCGGACCCGCTGGCTGCATGGCAACAAAAAGCCCAGGCACTGGGCCTGACGACAACTCAAACGCTGGAATTTCCCACCGTTATTCTCGCCGGTGAACATACGCTTTTGGTGAGCCTGAAGGCGGTGGGTGCAGGTTATCCGCTGCGCGGCGCGCTGACCATTTCGACCGAGGCGCAGAATCGGCAAATCCGGCAGGGGCCGGAGGAAGGCCGTGTCTGGCTGGCACCGCGGGCGCTGGCCTTGCTTGACCTTAACGTGGGTGATTCGGTACAGATCGGCCAGAAACAATTTAAGGTTTCTGCCACATTGCAGCGAGAGCCGGATGTGGGGAATTTTCTGGCGCAAGCGGCCCCGCGCGCCATGATCAACTTAGCGGATATCCCTACCACCGGGCTTGTTACGCCTGCCAGCCGGGTTACGCACTATCTGTTGCTTGCAGTGCCGAGCGGCATGAGCCCCTCCGTGCTCAATACGCTGGCCAAATCGCTGCCTGCCGACTTGAGCATTGAACGCCCGGAAAACAGCCAGCCTGCATTCAAGACGGCGTTTGATCGTGCCGCACGCTTTTTGGGATTGGCTGCCATGGTGGCCGTTTTATTGGCGGGTGCGGCCTTGATGCTTGCCGCGCAACAATACAATCGCTTGCAGCAGGACCCGGCCGCTTTGATGCGCGCATTCGGGGTGCAATCCCGCCATATTCTTTATTTGTACACGTTGCGGTTGGTTTTTCTGGCCTTGCTGGCCGCGGTGCCCGGCATTGCGCTGGGCGGGTTGGCTCAATTTGGCCTTTCTGCCTTGCTGGGCTCCCTGCTTGATTTTCAACTGCCGCCGCCCACATGGTTGCCCGTGGGGTTTGGCGTGAGTATTGCGCTGGTCGCCTTGTTGGGATTTGCGCTGCCCTCGCTCATTCGCTTGCAGGATACGCCGCCTTTGCGGGTATTGAATCGACAACTGGCTGCCCCGCCAACGGCTGCGGTGTTGCTGTTCGGCGCGGGGCTGCTTGCCATTGGATTGCTGGTGTGGCTTCAGGCCCGCGATGCCTGGCTTACGACGTATGTGACCGGCGGGATGGTCATTAGCTTCGGTGCGTTCATTGGTATCGTGTGGCTGCTGTTACAGGCATTAAGACGCTATCCCACCCGAGGTGTGGCGCGTTTTGGGTTGGCTCGTCTGGCGCGGTCGCCCTGGTCTAGCGCGATGCAGATCGCGGCTTTGACCTTGGGATTAACCGCCTTGCTCCTGCTCGGTGTGGTGCGAGGTGATCTGGTGGCGACCTGGCAAAATCAAATTCCAAACGATGCGCCCAATTTTTTTGCCATCAACATTCAGCCAGACCAGGTGCCTGAGTTAACCCGATTTTTTAAGACGAACCACATCGAAGATGCCGGACTCGTCGCCATGCACCGCGCCCGCTGGACGACATTCAACGGCAAGGCCGTAAACGCTGACCAATTGACGGGGCAAGCGAAGCGACTGGCGGAACGGGAATTCAATTTATCGGTCATGCCCGAACATCTGGCAGCCGATAACAAGATTGTGGCTGGCTCCTGGCAGCCGGATGCGGGCTGGTCGGTCGAGCAGGGCATTGCCAAAACGCTGCATTGGCAGCTGGGCGATGAGCTTACTTTTCTGGTGAATGGCACACCCGTGACCGCAGCCATTACCAGTATCCGAACAGTTGATTGGAATTCGATGCGGCCCAATTTTTTCGTGCTGGGTAGCGCCGGTCTGCTGCCGCGTCAATCGGCGCAGTTTATCACCAGCTTTTATCTGCCCAGCCCCAATGTGGAACAACAAAAGGCGTTGTTGAGGGCATTCCCGACGCTGACGTTATTTGATCTGAACCAGATTCTCAACGAGGTTCGTACACTGATTCTTCGGGCGAGCCAGGCCGTGCAGTATGTGTTTTTATTCACCCTGTTGGCGGGCTTGGTGGTGTTGCTCAGCGCCTTTGCGGCCGGAGAGGCGGAACGCATCCGGGAAACCGCCGTGCTGCGCGTGCTGGGTGCCAGCCACCGGCAAATCATGAACAGCCTGTGGTTTGAATTTATCTTGATCGGCCTGCTGTCCGGGCTGCTGGCCTCGATTGCCGCCGGTGGGTTGGGTGCCTTGCTGGCGTTGAAACTGTTTGATTTACCCTGGGTACTGGATTGGCACATTCCGTTGTATGGCCTTGCGGCGGGTGTGCTACTCGCGGCGTTGTTTGTACCTTATCTGGGGCGGCGCGTACTTGCGTTGCCACCGGCGCGGTCGCTGCGGGGCTAGGGTAAACCTCTGCACGAATGCGGCGTACCTCGAGCAGCGGGTACTTCTCGTCAAATCCCCCCAACCCCATTTTTCAAAGGGGGAGCATCAGCCCCATCTTTTTGAACGAGAGCACTTCCCCCTTTTGTAAAGGGGGATTGAGGGGGATTCGCGCGATTTTTGCATTCGCAAGAAATTCCCTAAGGGGCTTTGGTGTACATCAAGCCAGCGTCAGTACCACGGGGGCATGGTCGGATGGTCGCTCCCAGCCTCTGGGTTCTTTATCGACATGGCAGGCGATGGTTTTTGCCTGAACGGCCGGGCTGACCAAGATGTGGTCGATCCGCAGGCCGTGGTTTCTGCGATAGCCGCCACCACGGTAGTCCCACCAGGTAAAGTTGCCTTCTTCGTTTGAAAAACGATTCAACGCATCCGTAAAGCCCATCTCGATGAGTCGGTTGAAATGCTCGCGTTCGGGCGGGCTACATAACACGGCATCTTTGAACCGCTCCGGGTCATACACGTCCGCATCGGTTGGCGCGATGTTGAAATCGCCCATCACCACGAGGTTTGGATGCTGGGCGATTTCTGCCGCCAACCACTGAGAAAATGCTTCAAGCCAGTTGAGCTTGTAGCGGTATTTTTCGGATTCGATGGATTCGCCATTGACGACATAAGCATTGATTACCCGCAAATCCCCGAATGTGGCGGCAATCACGCGCCGTTGCGGATCTTCCAGACCAGGGATGTCACAGACCACATCCGAGGGTTCGCCTAATACGTCTTGATAGACAAGCGCGACACCGTTATAGGTTTTCTGGCCGTTGAGTAGGGTTTGGTAGCCCAGTGCCGCAAATTCGCTGCCATCGATGGCTTCATTGATTTGTTTTAATTCCTGCAAGCCCAAAATAGCGGGTTGCTGCTGCGCCAGCCAGGTGAGCACCTGCGGTTTGCGCACATTCAGGGAGTTGACATTCCAGGTCGCGATTTTCATGGGTGATACGCTTTGGTTTCGTTCGATTTTGGTTGGTTAACGCAAGTGTAATTGTTTTTTTGGGGAACCGGGTTTGATTCGGCAAATCCCCCCTGCCCCCCCTTTGTCAAAGGGGGTGAGTAAGTGGCTCTGCCAGAGATCGGAGCAAGAATCTGGCTTTGCTAAATGCTGGGGGTAGGCGGTTCGGCCAAAGTTTGGAGCGGGGTTTTGGTATTTCGCATCCCCCTTTGAAAAAGGGGGAACGAGGGGGATTTGGTGACTTCGGTTTGATGCGGCAAATCCCCCCCTGCCCCCCTTTGCAAAAAAGGGGGTTCTGTAGTGGCTTTGTGAAAGGGGAGGTGAGGTGCTGGCTTTGCTAAAAGCTGGGAGTAGGTGGCTTGGCAAAAGATCGGAGCTGGGTTTTGGTATTTCGCCTCCCCCTTTGATAAAGGGGGAATGAGGGGGATTTGGTGGCTTGGTTTGGTGCGGCAAATCCCCCCCTGCCCCCCTTTGCAAAAGGGGGGTTCTGTAGTGGCTTTGTGAAAGGGGAGGTGAGGTGCTGGCTTTGCTAAAAGCTGGGAGTAGGTGGCTTGGCAAAAGATCGGAGCGGGGTTTTGGTATTTCGCCTCCCCCTTTGAAAAAGGGAGAGCGAGGGGGATTTGGTGACTTCGGTTTGATGCGGCAAATCCCCCCTACCCCCCCTTTATGAAAGGGGGGTGAGTAAGTGGCTCTACCAGAGATCGGAGCAAGGTTCTGGCATTTCGCATCCCCCTTTGAAAAAGGGGGATGAGGGGGATTTGGTGGCTTGGGTTCGGTGTGGCAAATCCCCCCTGCCCCCCTTTGCAAAAGGGGGGTGAGGTGGTGGCTTTGCTAAAAGGTGAGTAGGCGGTTCGGCCAAAGATCGGAGCAGGTTTAAGGCCGGATATAATACGCGGACACCCAGAAGAAAAAAGCCAGAACGCTACCCGTCCACAGCAGATAACCCCAGCGTCGAAACCGCTTGGCCAGCGCGGTTTGATCATCTGCCGAGATGATATAGGGGCGCCTGCTTTGAGGGTTTGCGCTCATCAGGTGTGTTTGTTGGGGGCGTTCCAGTTCCCGTACCTGCTGTGCCTGAATTTGCTGGCGTGCGGCTTCCCGCGCCTGATCCCACTCTTTGGAATCGATGGAGCCATTGCGATCCAGATCGAATGTTTTCATCTTTTGCGGATCGTTCTTCCACGCTCTGAGCAGCGAGGCAACCGACTCGTTCTCAACCACATAAGGATCGTGGGTAATGGTTTTGAACCAGCCCAGAACGTACAGATTGCGATGCGGCAGCAGGAGTTTTTCGGTGTAGCGGTAATCGCCGAAAAATTGCCCGCCCACGCTGTTGGTCAACCCGCTTGGTCGCTCGGTATTGCCGTACCATTGGCGTCGCATGTTGGGGCGAATGCTGGCCGATTCGGGATCAACCAGGCATTCGCCGGTTTCATCTTCTACCGCAATCAGGTTATCGCTTTCATGCTGATAAATGCGCCGCCAGTTAGAACGCTTGGAATCGCCGAAACTTTGCTCCCGGTGCTCAACGGACACCCAGTACCAGACACATGCCGTGCCGGTCAGTGGCGAAACAAGAGGCGAGGCATCGATATTTTTGGTGATGCCTTCAATCTCAATATAACCTTGATGCGCCGAGACAATTTTCGATGTGGGCGTATTGATGATCCAGTAGGTGCGGCGAACAAACCAGATACCCGCCAACAAGGTGATCAGCGTCAGCAGAATCAACCCGAACAACAGAAAATGGTAGCCGTTGTCGTCAAGGGAACCCACCCAGTGGGCGTACCAAGTCATCAAACCAATCTCGTTTATTGATTGAACAGCGTCTTGAGATCCGTATCCTTGATTTCATCTTCGCGGAAGGTGAGCAACTTGAACGGACGGAAACGGAACAACTGGGCGATCAGCACGTCGGGGAATTGTTCGATGCGCACATTGTTGAGATTGACGGACGCGTTATAGAACTCACGCCGATCGGCAATCATGTTCTCCAACCCGGTGATTCGTTGCTGCAAGTGTTGGAAGCTCGTGTTGGCCTTGAGATCGGGATAAGCCTCGGCCACCGCGTAAAAATCCATCAATCCTGCGCGTAACTGCCCTTCGGCCATACCCAGCGCCTCCATGTCGCCACGTTCCTGCGCGCTGCGCACAGCCGAACGGGCACGCATAACCTTCTCCAGCGTTTCTTGCTCGTACTTCATGTACTGCTTGGCGGTTTCAACCAGTTTGGGCAGCTCATCGTGCCGCTGCTTGAGCAGCACATCAATGTTCGACCAGGCTTGTGACACGTTGTGCTTCAGCACCACGAGGCCGTTATACATGATGATCGCCCAGATCACGATCACGGCGACCAGGAACAACAAAACCGAAATTGTGACACCCATGATATTTGCTCCCTTAAATCCCAATCTTGCTACTTATATTAAACACGCCATCGGCGCCTGAAATCGCCAAAAAAAACCCGACCAATGAGGCCGGGTTTTTTTGTTTTGCTCCGCGGCTCCGTCGCAGATCGATCTTATCAGATATCGATGTTGACGGCGGACAAGGCGAATTTCTCAATGAAATCACGGCGGGGTTCAACCAGATCACCCATCAAAATCGTGAAGATTTCATCCGAGGCAATGGCATCCTCGATACGAACTTGCAGCAGGCGACGGGTTTCCGGGTTCATGGTGGTTTCCCACAACTGATCCGGATTCATCTCGCCCAGGCCTTTGTAGCGCTGAATGCCCAAACCGCGCCGCCCTTCCTGCATCAGCCAGTCAATCGCCTGTTCGAAATGGGTAATCGGCGCGCTCTTTTCGCCGCGCAATACACGCGCATCTTCACCGATCAAGCCTTCGAGTTGAGAAGCCAGTTCGCCCAACACGCGGTAATCTGCGGTCGAAAAGAAAGCAGCAGGCAGGAATGTTTCATGTGAAACACCGTGCTGGCTGCGAACAATCTGAATGCCGGTCACGCCCTCTGTTGTTTTGGCAAACCCGGATTCGTAGTGCACACCGTGATCGGCAAACTGATTCATCGACTCGGTGAAGCGACCCAACCAAACCTGGAACGCTTCACCATCTTCGGTGACTTCGGCAGAGGTCATTTTCGGTAGATGCAAAATGGCTTTCAGCGCGGAAGGATCGTATCGGTGCGACAGACGATCGATCACGGCCTGTGCAACCAGATACTCACGTGCCATGGATTCCAGCGCGGGGCCGGAGATCAGCGGTGCTTCAGCATTCACCTGCAGCGCGGCACCATCGACCGCCAATTGCAAAAGATACTGGTTCAGTGCCAGGTCATCTTTGAGGTACTGCTCCTGCTTGCCCTTTTTGACCTTGTACAACGGCGGCTGGGCAATATAAATATGCCCACGCTCGACGAGTTCTTTCATTTGGCGATAGAAGAACGTCAGCAGCAGGGTGCGGATGTGACTGCCATCGACGTCCGCATCGGTCATGATGATGATGCGGTGGTAACGCAGTTTGTCCGGGTTGAAGTCCTCCCGACCGATACCGCAGCCGAGCGCGGTGATCAGAGTACCGACTTCGGCCGATGAGAGCATTTTGTCGAAACGCGCCTTTTCCACGTTCAGAATCTTGCCTTTGAGCGGCAGAATCGCCTGCGTGCGGCGATCGCGCCCCTGCTTGGCGGAACCGCCCGCCGAGTCCCCTTCCACCAGATAGATTTCAGACAGCGCCGGGTCCTTTTCCTGGCAATCGGCGAGCTTGCCGGGCAAGCCGGCGATATCGAGCGCGCCCTTACGACGCGTCATTTCACGCGCACGACGCGCGGCTTCGCGGGCACGTGCTGCCTCGATGATCTTGTTGGTGATGAGCTGGGCTTCCTGCGGATTTTCTTCCAAAAATTCCGCCAGCCGCTCGGAAGTCAGCGATTCAACCGCCGACTTGACCTCGGATGACACCAGCTTTTCTTTGGTTTGTGAGGAGAACTTGGGATCGGGTACTTTCACCGAAATCACCGCGACCAGACCTTCGCGCCAGTCTTCGCCCGAGGTGGAAACCTTGGCTTTTTTCAAAATGCCGGAACGATCCATATAGTCGTTCAGGGTGCGCGTCAATGCCGCCCGGAAGCCCGTCAAATGCGTGCCGCCATCGCGTTGCGGGATGTTGTTGGTGTAGCAGAACAGGTTTTCCTGATAGGAGTCGTTCCACTGCAAGGCCAGTTCGACCAGTACCGCGTCTTTCTGTCCCGAGAAGCTCAAAACATTCTTGTGAATAACGGTTTTGCCCTTGTTCAGATGCTCCACGAAGGCACGAATACCGCCTTCGTAGTAGAACGTGTCGGAACGCCCTGAAATTTCGTCGTTCAGGAATACCCGAATGCCGGAATTGAGAAAGGATAGCTCGCGCAGGCGCTTGGCCAGGATGTCGTAATGGAAAACGACATCCGTGAAAATTGTCGGGCTGGGCAGGAACCGGATTGAGGTACCCGATTTGTCCGTCGCACCAACTTCGGCCAGGGGCGCCTGTGGTACACCCAGACGATACGACTGGTGGTACGCATGGCCGCCGCGATAGATATCCAGCTCCAACTCATCGGAAAGCGCATTGACGACCGACACACCCACGCCATGCAAGCCGCCGGATACCTTGTAGCTGTTCTGGTCGAATTTGCCGCCCGCATGCAGCACGGTCATGATGACTTCCGCCGCCGACACGCCTTCTTCGGCGTGGATGTCTACCGGGATGCCCCGGCCATTATCCGTTACCGAAACCGAGCCATCGGTGTGCATGGTGACGGTGACGGTATCGCAATGCCCGGCCAGCGCCTCATCGACCGCGTTATCCACCACCTCGAACACCATGTGGTGCAGGCCGCTGCCGTCGTCCGTATCGCCGATGTACATGCCGGGGCGTTTGCGAACGGCATCCAGACCTTTGAGGACTTTGATACTGGTTGAGTCGTACGTCTTGTTATCGCTCATGAGAGGGCTTCCAGAAACATAGAAAATGGGCAGAAAATGGGGCGAGCAAGCCGATGTCGGCGCTTTGCAAGCCAAGCAGGGCTGCCGGATATTTTTGCTCGTAAAGCGACAGGGCAACCCTCGTTTTATCGGGACACAACACCCTTCCAGCAAAGCCGGATCGCCCTGGCCCTAGCAGCCTGTCGGACTTTAGGGAAATCGGCTGCTAGACAATCGCAGGATTATACCACGGCTGAGATTTGCCCGGCATCCAGCCTGAAAACCGCATCGAATGGGAAATCGATCTGCTGTCGATCGATTGCGGAAATAAAGACCTGATGCCCCATATTCGACAAATAGCTCAACAGGGTAGAAGAATGACGGGCATCGAACTCGGACATGAAATCGTCGAATAACAATACGGCCCGCTTGCCGCGTTGCGCCTGCCATATCTGTGCCGTGGCCAGCGTCAATGCCGCGGTAAACAACTTGATTTGCCCACGAGAGGCGGTGGACTTGAACGAGTAGTCGTTCAGTGTGAACAGAATATCCGCTCGTTGCGGGCCGATCAGGGTCTGCCCCATTTCCCGATCCCGCTCGCGGTTGCGGGCAAGCGCTTCAGATAACTCCAAGCCGGATTTGTGCCCGGGGTGGAACTGAATATCCACGGACAGATGGGGCGCCAGGGCCTCAAAAACCTGGGGCAGCACCGATTCGAGCAAATCGAGCGCAGCCACCCGCTGCTCGTTGAGCCGCTCGCCAAATTGCACGAACAATGGATCCCAGGTATCTGTAGATTGCCCCGTGCGTAATGCGGCATTGCGCTGCTTGAGCACGCGCGCAAATTGGGCGTATACGGGAACGAAATCGGCAAACAGGTAAAACGCCATGCGATCGATGAACTTGCGGCGAAACTCCGGCCCGGCCAAAACCAGATCGTCCGATTGCGCATGCAGTGCCAGCACGGGCAGGTGCGCTACAAACAGACTGGCCCGCGGCACCTCTTCTCGACCCAATCGCAAACGAAACTGATCCTTGCAGCGCTCAAGTGCCATGAAAAAATCATGATCGTCCTGATGCACACCCGCGCGCACCACCGCGCATCCCCGATCACGATCCGGGTTACGAGCGATCAGATCATTATGCGTTTGCGTCCGAAAGGATTTGAGCGAGCTGAGATAGTAAATGGCCTCAAGCACACTCGTTTTACCGGCGCCATTATCACCCACCAGAAGATTGAACCCCGCAGAAAGCGGGCAGTCGGTCATCGTCAGGTTTCTGAAATGGCTAATCGAGAGGGACGTAAGATGGGTCAAAGCTTCATTGGCATCAGAACATACTTGCTATCGATGTCGCCGGTCATAACGGGTTTGATCAGCACGCTGGACTCGGGGGCCTCGAGTTCCATGCAGACTTCCTCGGATTCGATAACCGCCAGAATGTTCAAAAGGTAGTTGATATTGAACGATATTTTCAGGTTGCCCGCATCGTAGCCGACGGACATGGTTTCCTTGGACGATTCATGTTCCGCGTTGCTTGATTCGATCATCAAGCGCCCTGGGCTCAGGTGGAAATATGCCCCCGAGAACCGTTCGTTGGACAAGATGCTGGCGCGCTGCAACACCTGTTTGAGTTCCGTTTTCGACACGATCAGTATCTTGCTGTTCGCCTGCGGTATCACGCGCGAATAGTCCGGATATTTGCCGTCGATCAATTTGCTGATCAGGTAATTTTCACCGATCAAAAGTTCGATCTGGTTATCGCGGAATGCCAGCGAAACCTCGTCGTCGCTATCGCGATCCAGTGCCTTGAGCATTTCCGAAACCATTTTTCGCGGCACGATGACCTGACGGTTGTTCTCCGTCAGTCGTTCATCGCTCAGATGGGCATAAGCCAGACGATGACCGTCCGTGGCGACCGCTGTCATTTGTCCGGGTTTGACTTCAAGCAACAGGCCATTGAGAAAGTAGCGCACGTCCTGCTGTGCCATCGAAAACTGGGTTTTATCGATCAGCGCGTAGAGATTCTTTTGGGTGATGGACACGGTCGATTGAGTCGCGGCATCGATGGTCATTTGCGGGAAGCTTTCTGCCTCGATCGAGGCCAAGCGGAACACGCCGGTGCCGATATCGATTTCCAGCCAGCCATCGGTTTGCGTCAAGGCGATCTTGGCGTCCTGAGACGCGGATTTGACGATGTCTGCCAGCTTACGGGCATTGACTGTGGTTGCCCCCGGGGCGTGCATCTGAACGTCAACAGAGGTACGCAGTTGAATTTCCAGGTCCGTCGCCACCAGCGTCAGGCGACCGTCGGCCACTTCGAGCAACAGGTTGCTCAAAATCTGCATGGTCTGGCGTTTTTCGACCCCGCCGATCACCTGATTGATGGCACTGCTGAATCGATCTCGATCAACGGCAAACTGCATAATGGCTGTCCTCAAAAAAATGGTGCGCGCGGGGAAGGCCCCGGTCAGGGGAAAGTCCGACGCATCTTATATATTTAATGTGTGTCTCAACAAGTTGTAATCGTCACTGAGCTTGGGCTCGATCTCGCGCAATTCTTCGATTTTCTTGCAGGCATGGATCACCGTGGTGTGATCCCGCCCGCCAAAGGCCTCGCCAATTTCCGGCAGACTATGGTTCGTGAGTTCCTTGGCCAGGCTCATCGCCACTTGTCGCGGGCGGGCGATGGAACGGGAACGACGGGTCCCGGTCAGATCGGTCAACTTAAGGTTGTAGTATTTCGCCACCGTGCGCTGGATATTTTCAAGCGTAATCAATTTCGCCTGCGCTGCGATTTGGTCTTTGAGTGCTTCCTTGGTCGATTCCACCGTAATGGGGCGCCCCGTAAACTGCGCGGTCGCAATCACGCGCCGCAACGCGCCTTCGAGTTCGCGAATGTTCGCCCGGACGCGTTTGGCGATAAAAAAGGCCACATCGGTACTAAGCGAGATTTGCGACTGCTCGGCCTTGCTCTGCAAGATCGCTACGCGCGTTTCCAGATCGGGCGGCTCGACTGCTACGGTCAACCCCCATCCAAAACGAGATTTCAAGCGCTCTTCGAGGCCTTCGATTTCCTTGGGATAGCGATCGCAGGTCATGATGATTTGCTGACCCTGCTCAATCAGTGCATTGAATGTGTGAAAGAACTCTTCCTGACTGCGATTTTTCCCCGCGAAGAACTGAATGTCGTCAATCAACAAGGCATTCACCGAACGATAGAAATTCTTGAATTCCTCGATCGTGTTGTTCTTGATGGAACTGACCATCTGCTGCACATAACGCTCACTGTGCAGATAAACCACCCTGGCATCGGGCGAACGCTCCAGAATCGCGTTACCGACGGCCTGCATCAAGTGGGTTTTCCCCAGCCCCACGCCACCGTAGATAAAAAGCGGGTTATAACCCACGCCCGGATTCTGGGCGACCTGCTGCGAGGCCGCGCGCGCCAACTGGTTCGATTTCCCTTCGACGAAATTATCGAAATTGAATTTTTTGTTGATGTGGCTAACGAATTCCTTGGAACCGGTATCTGATTCGGCCAAATCCACAGGCTGCTCGACACGCGGCGCAACGCCCGAGGGCGATGTGCCGGACTTCGATGACAGGGTTGCGGCTGCGGGCACATCGACAGGCTGCTCGGAAGGCACGCTGCCCACTTGCAGACCAAGCTGCAAATCCGGACGTTCGAGCAAGATCTGCGCCTGTTCGAGGATTTTCGACTTGTATTGCTGCGCGACCATGTCCATGACAAAACGATTCGGCGCCCACAGGATCAGATGATTTTCCGTCTTCAACTCTGCTTGCAGCGGTCTGATCCACATATTGATCTGCTGAACGGGCAGATCTTCGGACAACCGATCAATGCATTGCTGCCACAGTTCTGATGTGATGGTCGACATAGGGGGTAAAACGAGCCTGCAGGAAAGAGGGCAGTGTATCACCGACCCCTACTGAATCGCAGTATCCCCGGAACAAGAATTCAAACCGCCACCACGCGCTACCGGCACACGTAAAACCCGCAAACCCCTTGGTTCAAAGCGCATTTTTGATTGACAACGCGGCTTTTTTTCAGTCTAATGCTCGGCCTTTTGGCTTGTGTTGCTTTTGCGGGCAGTTTGCCCGCCCTGGCGGACGAGAACGCCACACTGCGACACAAGTAGATAAATTTACAGGAATTTTCGCCATGAAAAGAACGTACCAACCCAGTATTATCCATCGTGCCCGCACACACGGTTTCCGTGCTCGTATGGCTACCCGTGGTGGCCGTGCGGTCATCAACGCGCGCCGTGCCAAGGGCCGTAAGCGTTTAGCCGTTTAACCGACCGTCTCGATTAACCGAACCACGATGGCCTCCTCGCCAAAACGGTTTGGTTTTCCTGTTGATGTTCGCCTTCGTCGCCCTGACGAGTACAAGCGAACACTCACGTCGGGTAAGCGCGTTCATTGCGAACTGCTGATGGCTGTGGTCACCCCGAACCTAACCACCTCCCCTCGGTTGGGTCTGGCCATCGCCAAGCGTCAAGTGCGTCTGGCGCATGAACGCAACCGGGTCAAACGAATCGCTCGTGACTACTTTCGCCGTCATCTGGCCGAATGGCCATCGTTTGATTGTGTCGTCATGGCCAAAGCCGGTATCGAAAACGTATCCAACCCCGAATTACAGATCATGATGAAACAGCTATTCGACAAGGTGGCCGCGCGATGCGTTGGCTCCTGATTCGGCTGGTCCGGTTTTATCAGATTTTCATCAGCCCGTTTTTCCCGCCGAGCTGCCGATTCGAGCCGACCTGTTCCCAGTATGCGATCGAGGCCATTCAAACCCATGGCGCGCTTAAGGGCGGCTGGATGGCGTTGAGGCGCATCGGGCGCTGCAATCCATTTTGCGAAGGCGGGTTCGATCCTGTACCTGAAGCCAAATCCGGATCAAAAGTCAGCGCGCCACGCAGATGTCACGATCATCCTGTAAACTACGGCACGCCTGATGCCGACAAGGAACCGATGCCGGTTTCATCTGTCGATCATTCCCCGGAAGACGCGGATAATTGCGCGCGCCCCAGTAAAAAGAACCTGGGGCATAACCCGGGGCATAACGTTACTAACCCACCTAATTGATTGAGTCTTAAAGATGGATAATCGCCGCCTGATTTTGGTCGTTGCTCTTGGTTTTGTTTTGATTTCGCTCTGGCAAGCCTGGACGCGCGACCAATCGCAATCAGCCCAACAGGCGGCGGCCACCACACAGAATGCGGCCATTCCAGGTAGCCCGGCAGAATCAACTGCTGCCAAAGACATACCGGCATCTGTAGCACCTACAGCCAGCGGCCAGACTCAAGGCACCGTACCCGGTACCCCGGAGACCAAATCCAGCGCCAGCAATAACGCGCAAACCATTACCGTCAAAACCGACGTACTGGCGCTGAAAATCAGCCTGCAAGGCGGCGTGATCAATGAAGCGGATCTACTCAAATATCCTCAAGAACAGGACAAGGCCGACCCCGTCAGACTGCTGACGGACAGCAATGGCTTCGTCTATGTGGCGCAATCCGGTTTGGTCGGCGCGAAGGGTGCACCGGCGCCGGACCACTATGCCCAATACACCGCCCCGCAAATGGAATATACGCTGACTCCGGGGGAAAATGAGTTACGCATTCCGCTTTCCTGGGAAAAGGACGGCATCAAGATCACCAAGTGGATCATCGTCAAACGCGGTGATTACACGGTTCGGGTCGAATACAAGATCGAAAACACCAGCCAAACGCCTTGGGCCGCCAGCCAATATCGCCAGTTGACGCGGCTGGGTACCACGCCGGGCACGCAACTGGTTCACACCTATACCGGCACGGTTTACGCGGGTGATGTACCCGGCACGAAAGATCGCTTGGCCTATGAAAAGATTCCGTTTGAGGAAATGCTGAAAACCAAGCTTTCGAAGGATTTGAGCAATGGCTGGGTGGCCATCATCCAGCACTACTTCATGAGTGCCTGGGTGCCGAGCGATCGCCAGCAGGTCAACCATTTCTACACGCTCGTGTCGGACAAGAACAATCAGACCCTGTACACCATCGGCATGAGCTCGCCGGTCACGACCATTCCGGCCGGTGGCTCGGGTGAATTGTCGTCCACGCTTTATGTCGGCCCGAAGATTCAGTCGAATCTCGCTCCGCTCGCACAAGGCCTGAACCTGACGATCGATTTCGGTATTTTCACTGTCATCGCCGATCCGATCTTCTGGCTGCTCAAGTTCTTCCACGAATGGGTCGGCAACTGGGGCTGGTCGATCGTACTGGTGACGCTGGTCATTAAACTTTTCTTCCTCTGGCCTTCGGCCATCAGCTATCGCTCCATGGCGAAAATGCGTGCCGTCACGCCGAAGATGAAGGCGCTCAAGGAAAAATTCGGCGAAGACAGACAAAAGCTTTCTCAGGAAATGATGAAGCTCTACCAGCGGGAGAAAATCAATCCGCTGGGTGGTTGTCTGCCCATCGTGATTCAGATCCCGGTCTTCATTTCACTGTACTGGGTATTGGCCGAATCGGTTGAATTGCGCCAGGCTCCGTGGATTTTGTGGATTCATGACCTGTCGCAGAAGGATCCGTATTTCGTGCTGCCGTTGCTCATGGGTATTTCCATGTTCATCCAGCAGAAACTCAACCCGGCGCCGGTTGACCCGATGCAACAGAAAATCTTTGCCTGGTTACCGGTCATCTTTACCGTCTTCTTCTCGTTCTTCCCGGCAGGTCTGGTGCTGTACTGGTTCGTGAACAACCTGCTCTCTATTGCGCAGCAGTACCTCATCACGCGCAAAATCGAGAAGCAGATGGCACTGATCAAGTCCGAGTAACGCCTCGGGCGTGCTCATGCATTCGCCACAGGACACCATTGCCGCCATTGCCACTGCCCCCGGACGTGGCGGTGTCGGCATTATTCGTTTATCCGGCACGCAAGCGCACGCGATTGCCGAACGAATCGTCACGACCTTGCCGCCCATTCGCTATGCGCGGCACGTCCCATTCAAACACCCCGATACCGGCGCGCACATTGATGACGGGCTTTGCCTCGTATTTTCGGCACCGCATTCGTACACCGGCGAAGATGTGGTCGAGTTGCAAGGCCACGGTGGCCCGGTCGTACTCGATCATCTGCTGCAACTGATACTGCAACTGGGCGCGCGACTGGCCCGTCCGGGTGAATTCACCGAGCGCGCCTTTCTCAATGGACGAATGGATCTGGCACAGGCTGAAGCCGTCGCCGATTTGATCGATGCCGGTAGCCAGGCCGCCGCACAGGCAGCAAGTCAGGCCCTGCAAGGCGTGTTTTCCGAACGGGTTCATCGCGTCACACAGCAGCTGATTGCATTGCGCATGTACATCGAATCAGCCCTTGATTTTCCCGAAGAAGAAATTGATTTTCTCTCCGACGCCCGCCTCATTGCGCAGTCAAAGCAACTGGTCGATGACATCGGCGATCTGCTTTCAGAAACACAGCAAGGCGTACTTCTGCGCGAGGGCATGCGCGTGGCGATCGTCGGCCAGCCTAATGCCGGAAAATCGAGTCTGCTGAATCAATTGGCCGGTGATGACCGTGCCATCGTGACCGACATTCCCGGCACCACGCGCGATGTATTGCGTGCCGAAATTCAGATCGATGGCCTGCCCGTCCATATCATCGACACCGCCGGTTTGCGTGACAGTGACGACCCGATTGAGCGTGAAGGCATTCGCCGCGCCTGGCTGGAAGTGGAACAGGCCGATGCGGTGCTGTTTCTCCAGGACGACCACCGCAACAACCCGGATGAAGATGAAAAGATCCGGGCCATGCTGCCGAGCAAGCACACGATTGGCGTATTCAACAAAATCGACCTGACCGGTCGTCCAGCCGGATTCGATCAGGAAAAAACCCATTTGGGCATCAGTGCGAAAACCGGCGCGGGCATCAAGGAACTCCGCGCGCATCTCAAACAAATCATGGGCTATCAGTCCACGGAAGGCGGGCAGTTCATCGCCCGAAGAAGACACCTGGATGCCTTGCTCGGTGCGCAAAAAGAGATCATTTCTGCCCACGATGCCTTGACGACCCAATCCGCCGGAGAACTGGCAGCAGAATCGCTCCGTCGAGCCCAACTGGCCCTGGATGAAATCACCGGCAAGTTCACCGCAGATGATCTGCTCGGTGAAATTTTCAGCAGTTTCTGCATTGGCAAATAAAGCAGGATGTCCTCAAAGTGAAAGCTGCGAATAAGCTGGGTGTAACTCGGGAAAACAAAGTTATCCACAAAACATAAAATTTCATCCACAACAGAACCGTCAATCCATACCTGAGTTACAAGACCGGTAACCCGTTTGAATCCATGAAGAATTTGCCCTTGACCCCGATATACTGCATCACTAATCATCATCACTAACAACAGAACTAAAACATTCTTGAATTATTCAGACGTAACACAACGACCCAAACCATGAAAAATACCGAACAAGAACCCATTCGTTTGACTCAATACAGCCACGGTGCCGGTTGTGGCTGCAAGATATCTCCCGCCCTACTGGATGAAATCCTGCATACCAGCACCATTGAAAAAACCCATTTCAGCCAGCTCATCGTCGGTAACGATTCCAAGGACGATGCCGCCGTCATGGACTTAGGCGACGGTACCGGCATCATCAGCACCACCGATTTTTTCATGCCCATCGTCGATGATCCGTTCACCTTCGGTCGAATTGCTGCAACCAACGCTATCAGCGACATCTATGCGATGGGTGGACAACCCCTGATGGCGATTGCCATTTTCGGCTGGCCCATCGATAAACTATCCGCCGAAATCGCCTCGCAGGTGATCGACGGGGGGAAACAAGCCTGTCACGATGCCGGCATCCCACTGGCCGGTGGACATTCAATCGATGCGCCGGAACCCATTTTCGGTTTGGCCGTAACCGGTCGCGTTGCACTCGATCACCTCAAGCGAAACGATCAGGCCCAGGTGGGGGATTACCTCTTTTTAACCAAACCATTGGGTATCGGCATTTTGACCACCGCGCAAAAATCCGGTGTCCTGCGCGATGAAGATAGCAATACGGCACCTGATTTGATGTGTCAGCTCAACAAGATTGGCTATGAACTCGGTCAAATGAGTGACGTGCATGCGATGACGGATGTCACCGGTTTTGGCCTTGGCGGACATCTGCTGGAAATGTGTCAGGGTAGTGAAACATCTGCTGTGATCGATCTGGCACGGGTACCGAAAATCAGGAATGTCGATGTCTATCTGAAGGAAAAACAGACACCAGGCGGCACGCATCGCAATTTTGCCAGCTACGGAAAACACCTCGCAAAAATGACGGACGAGGAAAAGGCCATCGTCTGCGATCCGCAAACATCCGGCGGATTGCTCATCAGCGTGGCACAAACCGCTGTGAATGAAGTTCGTGCATTGCTTCAGGCCCAAGGGATACATGCCGAACCCATCGGTCGAATGGTTGCCGCCGAGCCAAACGAAAAGACCATCCGCTTCGGCTCGTTCTGATGGTGGAATCTGCACCCAAGGAAACCGATCTGAAGCGGGTTTTGCTGGAAAACATACCGCTGCTTGATGTGCGCGCGCCGGTTGAATTCAACGCAGGCGCTTTTCCTGAATCGACCAATATTCCGCTCTTGACGGACGAGGAACGACACCTCATCGGTATCCGTTACAAGACACAAGGACAGGACGCTGCCATTGCCCTGGGTTACGCGCTGGTGGATGAGCAGCAGAAGCAACAGCGCATTGCCAAATGGGCAGAATTTTTTCAAACACACCCGAATGGCATGCTTTATTGCTTTCGTGGCGGCCTGAGATCACGCCTGACGCAACGCATGCTCATGGATGAGGCCGGTATCACGGTTCCCAGAATCGTTGGCGGATACAAGGCCATGCGCCGTTTTCTGCTGGATCGGCTTCAAGCCGATGCGGTGCAGGCGAAATTGGTTGTTCTGGGTGGTCGAACCGGTACCGGAAAAACCGTGTTGCTGAATCAATGCGAACGCTTTGTCGATCTGGAAGGGATTGCCCATCACAAGGGCTCGGCGTTCGGACAGGAACTGGAAGCACAACCGCCGCAAATCAGCATCGATAACGAGATCGCCATTGCCTTGATGAGAAATCGGGTGGCCAGGCCGGATGCACCGATCATGCTGGAAGACGAAGGATCAAAGATCGGTGCGCGCAGCGTTCCCCCACCGTTATGGGAAGCCATGCAAAAGGCGCCATTGGTGGTTTTGCACACACCCGTCGAAAAACGGATCGAGCAGGTATTCGAGGATTACATCACCAGCCGGTATCAAAAACTCATTCGGATGTACGGCCGCGAACAGGCCGAAGAAACACTGAAAACGAACATTCTGCAATCGCTGGACAGCATAAAGAAACGATTGGGACTTTCGCGGCATAAGGATTTGTCCGCCCTGGCGCTCACGGGATTGAATCATTATTTCGCATCGGGCGATAAACTCGGCATCGAATCACTGATCGAGCAATTGCTGATCGGTTACTACGACCCGATGTACGACTATCAAATCAACAAGAAAAAACACCGTATCGTTTTTCAGGGCACTGAAACCGAAATTCGAGACTGGTGGTTTTCAACATGTGACCTATGAACAACAACGAATCAGAACATTCCGTATCGATTCTGGGTGGAAAAGACAAACTGTTCGACACACCTGAAAAACCGGGGCCATTCTGTTTCAATCAGGAAGTGGCCGCCGTTTTTCCGGACATGATCAAACGATCAGTGCCCGGATACGAATTCACCTTGGATCTGATCAAAGATGTCACGCGTTTGCTCGTGCGGGAAAACAGCAGAATCTACGATTTGGGTTGTTCGCTCGGCGCAATCACCCTGGCCTTGAGAAGTGGCGTTCTGGCGTCGGGTATCGATGCCGATTCCGTAACGATTCATGCCATCGACTCATCGCAAGCCATGATTTCCCGGGCGGAAGAACATATTGGTTCGTTTCAGGCCAGCGTGCCGATTGTTCTGCATTGCGGGGACATTACAACGCATGAGTATCGTCATGCCTCGCTGATCGTGCTGGCCTACACCCTGCAATTTATCGAACCGGAAAAACGGCTGGATCTGCTGAAAAAAATCCATGCGGGATTGAATCCCGGCGGCGGGCTGATTCTGGTTGAGAAAATTCACGATGAAGACGAGGCATTGCAAGGCATCAGCACGGAATTGCACCATGAGTTCAAGCGGCGAAACGGTTATTCCGAACTGGAAATCGCCCAAAAAAGACAGGCACTGGAAAACGTCCTGAGAACAGAAACCGAGCAAGCGCACATAAAACGTTTCCGCGAAGCCGGATTTAGCAAAACCATCCTACTTGGCAAACACTACGCTTTTGCCTCATGGCTGGCGATTAAATAGAAAAAATGGAACCGAACACGATCAAAGGCCGATTTCTGGCAATGGCGTCAACGACGATGGGCGCCCATGGGGATGCCGACGGCGACAAGGCAGCGTTTTCCCAATGGTTAATTGCGCACGCTGCGCGATTCGATGACATCAATCACGGGCACTGGGAAGAATGGAGTCAGGTCGTCGCGCAGTTGCCCGCTATTCCTGCTGAACGGGTCGTGACACTGGATCAGCCGGTGGTTTCGGTTCGTGCATCCGATGTTGAGTCCGAAAACAGGAAAGTGGTAAAGGAATCCCTAGAGCGGCAACTTCGCCAATTGTCACCCTGGCGCAAAGGACCGTTTTCACTGTATGACGTGTTTATCGACACAGAATGGCGTTCGGATTTCAAATGGCAACGACTGCAAGCGCATATCAGTCCGCTCGATGGCAAAAAAATTCTGGATGTGGGCACCGGCAGCGGGTATCACCTCTGGCGGATGTTGGGCGATGGTGCAGCAATCGCGGTGGGCGTTGAGCCGACCTTGAGTTTTGTTGCCCAGTTCTACGCGGTGGCGCATCTTCTGGGCGAACGTCGGGCCGTGATCATTCCCACGACACTGGAAAACTTAAGCCGCGCGCCGTTGTTCGATACCGTGTTTTCGATGGGCGTGCTCTATCATCGCCGAAACCCGCTCGGGCATATTCAGGAACTGGCCGAATGCCTGAAGCCGGGCGGGGAACTGGTTCTGGAAACGCTGGTGATTGAAGGCGATGCGCAGCAGGTATTAACCCCAACCGATCGCTACGCGGGCATGCGCAATATATGGTTCATTCCCAGCGTGCCCTTGCTCTGCGTTTGGCTGGCCCGTCTGGGGTTCGAATCGATTCGGCTCGTCAATCAGGAATCGACCAGTCTCGATGAACAGCGCGCCACGGATTGGACCGATTTCAAACCATCCTTGGCCGATTTTCTCGATCCGGTGGATCGTTCCAAAACGATCGAAGGCTACCCGGCGCCGCTGCGGGCGATTTTGACTGCCAAAAAGGTCAACCGATCCTGAATAAGCGATCCAAATTGCGGTACCCCATTGCCTCGCTCAGGCAAGCCGTATCGATTTGCGGTTTGCCATCCAGATCGGCAATCGTCCGGGCTACCTTCAAAATCCGGTTTCGGGCGCGGCCGGATAGTTTGAGTTTTTCAATGGCCTGATTCAGGAAAAGCTGATTTTTTTCATCGAGTTCAGCCACGCTGCCCAGTTCACTCGAAGACAACCGTGCATTGGGCTTATTCTGCCGTTGCAACATGACCGCTCTTGCTTCGGTGACGCGCGCGCGGACCTCGGCAGATGTTTCTTCAGCAGCAACCGAAGTGAATTCTGTGGCGGGAACTCTTGGAATTTCCAGATGCATGTCGATACGGTCCAGCAGCGGCCCGGAAAGTTTTGCCCGATAACGTTGCGCTGCGACAGAATCGATTTCCACCCCTTGCGGCGATGGATTCATGGCGGCAATCAATTGAAATTCTGCGGGGAATTCCGCTTGCTGCGCCGCGCGAGAAATCGTGATTTTGCCGTTTTCCAGCGGTTCACGCAGGGCTTCGAGCACCTTGCGATCAAACTCCGGTAACTCATCGAGGAACAAAACCCCAAAATGCGCCAGTGAAATTTCGCCGGGTTTCGGGTTGGAGCCACCACCGATCAAGGCCACCGATGAGGCGGAGTGATGTGGATTTCTGAACTGCCGCAGGCCAAAACGTTCCGGCGTGAACCCCTGACTTGAAATCGAGGCAATCCGCGCCGATTCAATGGCTTCGCTTTCGGTCATGGGCGGAAGAATGCCGGGCATTCGTTGCGCCAACATACTCTTGCCTGCGCCGGGCGGGCCGATCAGCAGTAGATTGTGCTGGCCTGCGGCGGCAATCGCCAGAGCGCGTTTGGCCCTGGGTTGGCCGCGCACCTCGGATAAATCGCCATCCAAAGCCGGATCAATCGGTTCCAACGGGCGCGGCACGATGTCATCGAGATTTTTCTGACCCGCCAAATGCGCCACAACGGCCGTTAAATGATGGGCCGTCAGGGCGTGAATATCCTTGATGACCGAGACTTCATCCCCGCAGGTTTTGGGTAAAACAAGGATACGTCGTGCATCACGTGTGGCAATGGCAGCAGAAAGCGATCCGTTAATCGGTCGAATGCCGCCATCGAGGGATAACTCGCCCAAGAATTCATAGTGTTTGAGTTGCTGTAATGCCGTTTCGGCATCTTTGCCGGGAATTTGACCCGTTACGGCCAAAATGGCGATGGCAATCGCCAGATCAAACCGGGCGCTCTCCTTGGGCAAATCGGCGGGTGCCAGATTGATGGTGAGCCGCTTGGGTGGAAATTCAAATCCGGAAGATAAAATCGCGGCACGCACGCGATCCCGGCTTTCGCGGACCGCCGTTTCAGCAAGCCCCACCAGTGTGATTGCAGGCAAGCCATTGGTGACATGCGCTTCGACCGTCACCAACGGCGCATCAATACCAACTTGTGCTCGGCTGTAAACTTTGGCGATGGACATGACTTTCCTTGTCTTGATCGAACCCGCCTTAGGTTGGCGCGTTGAGAAAATCAGTTGAACGAATCGGGCAAGAACGCTCGCTGTTTCAGGAAAGGGGAGCGTGGATTATTCGCTTTGCGCGTCGTTATTCAGTGCAGCTTCCAGAGCGGCTACGCGCTGTTCGAGCGCTTCGAGTTTCGACCGTGTCCGCGCCAGAACCTGCGTTTGAATATCGAACTCATCACGCGTCACCAGCTCCATCTTCTGGAACGCATTCATCACGGCCTGGCGAATGGTTTTATCCATCTCCGTCTTGGTTTGGCGCAGACTTTCCGGCAGAGCCTGTTCAATGCGTTGAGACAGTTCTTCGATGGTGTGTGCAATAGACATAAGAATAACCTCCTGTGTGGATGGTTGGATTCTTGGGGATTATCGCCCGACATGCAAGCCGCGATTTTGGACTACTTTAATCCGTTGCTGCTCTTGTTGAAGCACCAAATTAAAGCAAAAAATCCTATTTCCGAGGTTATTAAAACAAAGAACTATTGAATATCAAATAAATATACATTTGGTATGGTTTTTGTTAACGCTTGAGTCTAATGAATTCCATAGTGGAAGAGGATGTGTGGCTGTGAAGGTTCGTTGAACTCAGAGCATTGATTCAAGCAGGGAGACTCTCAGCTCTTGCGGCGCACAAGATCAGTTATCTGATTCAGGAATCGCTTCGGCGAAAATACACGGGCGTCGAGCTCAAGGACGACAGCGATACCTTGTCATTGCCCGCTCTGGATCAGGAAAAAACTCTGCTGATGCCCTCGTCCGATTGATGCAAGAGCGGCTGGTTGCTGATGGTTACTTTTCGCCCGCTGTAACCTCAAGCGGCAAGGCGAGCGTTTCCTTGACCTCTTCCATCACGATGTAACTCTTCGACTCCTGAGCGCCGGGCAAGGCCAACAGGATTTCACCGAGCAGTTTCCGGTAATCGGACATCTTCGATATCCGCGCCTTGATCAGGTAATCGAACTCACCGGAAACGAGATGACATTCCAGAATGCTGGGCAGCTTGATGATCTCCCGTTTGAAGTTTTCGAACATCACACCGGATTTCGCCGAGAGCTTGATCTCCACGAATACCAGCAGCGATAACGCCAGCGCCTGAGGATCAAGCCGGGCGTGGTATCCGAGAATGACGCCCTCCTTTTCCAGGCGTTTGATTCGCTCGCCACAGGGCGTGACGGACAGACCGACCTGTTCGGCCAGATCGGTGACCGAGATGCGGGCATCCTGTTGCAGGATGTCCAGAATCTTGCGGTCGATTTTGTCCAGCTCTCGAACCGAATGGGTGCGTATGCGCATGGGCCGTGCCTTCTTTGGGTGCAATTCAAATTTTCGGAAAAATATGCATATTTTTTTAGAAAATATAGTTTTTTGTTCGTTAAATAGCCATATATACAGATATTCGTTTTTCACGAGACCAATAGAATTTCATCTGTTCTTGCTTTGAAGTTCTGGAGGTGGGCGATGCGGGTCATAGTGCTTGGAAGTGGTGTGGTGGGTGTCACCAGCGCCTATTATCTGGCGCGCATGGGTTTCGATGTGACCGTGGTTGATCGAGAGCCCAGTGCCGCCATGGAAACCAGCTTTGCCAATGCCGGTCAGGTTTCGCCGGGTTACTCCGCGCCCTGGGCCGCGCCGGGTATCCCGTTGAAGGCAGCCAAATGGTTGTTCCAGCGCCATGCGCCTTTGTCCATTCGTCCCGATGGTTCCCTGTTTCAGTTGCAGTGGATGGGCAAGATGCTGCGTAACTGCACCGCCGAACGTTATGCCATCAACAAGTCGCGCATGGTTCGCCTGGCCGAACACAGCCGGGATTGTCTGCGTGATCTGCGCAATGAAACGGGTATTTTCTACGAGCAGCGAACCCAGGGAACCTTGCAGGTGTTTCGTACCCAGAAGCAACTCGACGCGGTGAGCAAGGACATCGCTGTTCTCGAAGAATGTGGCGTGTCTTACGAACTGCTGGATCGGTCCGGTTGCGTCGGCGCGGAACCCGCACTGGGCCTTGTCAGTGAAAAAATCGTCGGCGGCTTGCGTTTGCCGGGCGATGAAACCGGCGACTGTCAGATGTTCACGACCGCGCTTGAAGCGAAGGCCCGCAAGCTGGGCGTCAGGTTTCGCTACAACTTCCCGATTTCACGGCTCCTCAAAACGAATAACCGGATCACCGGGGTCGAGTCGCCCCAAGGCGAGCGGATCGAAGGCGATCAGTTCGTGGTTGCCTTGGGCAGCTACTCGCGCCAGCTGCTGAAATCGTTGAACATCGATATTCCTGTCTATCCGGTCAAGGGCTATTCACTGACGGTACCGATTGCCAATGCCGATGCCGCGCCGGTTTCCACCATCATGGACGAAACCTACAAGGTCGCGATCACACGTTTTGACAATCGTATCCGTCTGGGCGGCATGGCCGAGTTGGCGGGGTTCGATCTTGGCCTCAACCCACGCCGTCGCGAAACGCTGGAAATGGTGGTTGGCGATCTGTTCCCGCAGGGCGGAAATGTCCAGGACGCCACGTTCTGGACCGGATTGCGCCCCATGACACCGGATGGCACCCCCATTATCGGGGCGACCGGCTACGACAATTTGTGGCTCAACACCGGTCACGGCACATTGGGCTGGACGATGTCCTGCGGGTCGGCTCAAGTTTTAGCCGATCTGCTGGCCGGTCGACCCACAGCAATTGCAGCCGACGATCTGGGATTGTCTCGTTATGGTGGAAAGCAGGCCGCTCGTGCGAAGACAGTGCAGCTTGCGTCGGAATCTCACGCGCCGGAATCCCATGCGGTAGGCCCATAAGGTTTAGGATCGCAAATTCATGAGTCGCCCGCTCGTCGCCCGCATCCGCTTGGATGCGTTTCGTCATAACTATCGTCTGGCTAAAGCGGCGCATGGCGGTCGTGCCTTGGCCGTGGTGAAGGCCAATGCCTATGGTCATGGCGCCGTCGAATGCGCACGTGCCATTGCCGATGAGGCCGATGGCTTTGCGGTCGCCATGATCGAAGAAGCACTGAGCTTGCGTGCGGCGGGTATCACCGCCCCCATCCTGCTGCTCGAAGGATTTTTTGAGGCATCGGAATTGCTCGACATCCAGGTTTACGATCTCTGGATCGTGGTGCATCAGCGCTGGCAGGTCGATGACCTGTTGGCAGCGCATCTGACCCGCCCGATTACGGTCTGGCTGAAAATGGACAGCGGCATGCATCGGGTGGGCATCGCGCCGGATCAGTATCGGGCAACTTACGAGCGCTTGAAAGCGCATCCTGCTATTGCACAAATTGTGTTGATGAGTCATTTTGCTCGCGCGGATGAGCCCGAGTCTCGGCATATGCTGCAGCAGGTCGAAACGTTTCATGCTGCCACGATGGGCATAGACGCGCCGGTCAGCCTGTCCAATTCCGCCGCGATACTGGGTTGGTCTGGTGCACATGCCGATTGGGCCCGGCCGGGTATCATGTTGTACGGCGCCGATCCGTTCGTCGGCAAGGCGGGCGCGTCGATAGCCGAGCGTCTGCGTCCGGTGATGCAGCTTGAGGGCGCGGTGATTTCTGTACGCGTCATCTCGTATGGGGAGCCGCTGGGGTATGGTGGCGCGTTTGTGGCAGAGCGACCGACCCGCGTCGGCGTCGTCTCCTGCGGTTATGCGGATGGTTATCCCCGAACGGCTCCGACCGGCACACCGGTCGCTGTGGACGGTCAATTGACCCGGCTGATCGGTCGGGTGTCCATGGACATGCTGACGGTCGACCTGACTCATATCCCGCAGGCGGATGTGGGTAGCCGGGTAGAATTATGGGGCGACCAGGTACCGGTAAACGAGGTGGCCTCTCGTGCCGGCACCATCGCCTATGAATTGTTATGTCACGTTAAACGGGCCCGATTCGAGTATTCGGGCCAATCCCATTGATCAGGAGACAAAGTATGAAGCAAATCCAGACGTCAAATGCACCGGCCGCGATCGGTCCTTATTCGCAGGCGATTGCCGTCGGCACGATGCTATTCACCTCGGGGCAAATCCCGTTGCGTGCCGATGGCACGCTGGTTGAGGGCGATATCAAAGTGCAAACCCGGCAGGTGTTCGACAATCTGCGTGCGGTGATCGAGGCGGCGGGCGGCACGCTGTCCAAAGTGGCTAAAACCACGGTGTTCCTCAAGGATATGCAGGATTTTGTGGCGATGAACGAAGTGTACGAGGCCGAGTTCGGCGGGCACCGTCCCGCCCGTTCCGCCGTGCAGGTTGCCCGTCTGCCGCGCGATGTGCGGGTGGAAATTGAAGCCATTGTCTCACTGGCGTGATCAAGGCACGGCAGGTAGTCGTGGCACGAATCGATCAAAGGCTTCATGGGCTGACGCCCACCTTATGCTCAATTTTGAATGACGAGCGTCGCAATGCTGCAAGGCCGCCAATCCCTGTGCCCGAAGAAATGCGGCCTTGTGCGGATCGACCCGAGGTAGCTTCTTATGACCCAGCAGCACCCCATCGACTGGGGAACGGTGGCCACGCTCAATGTAGTCTCGATATTCTCGCAACTGGGG